>DASWRQ010000138.1:0-2267 GCA_036403095.1 Kutzneria sp.
GACGGAGACGGCCGACTCCACCTCGGTGGGGGTGAGGGCGCCGGCCAGGATGGGCAGACCGGCGGCGACGCAGGCGGCGACCGACGCCGTGAGCGCCGGACTGACGGCGAAGGTCGCGCCGGCGGCGATGGCGGCAGAGGCGTCGTCGGCGGTCCGTACGGTGCCGGCGCCGAGCCAACAGCCTTCGGGCGCCTGGACCGAGGAAATGGCCTCCAGCGCACCGGGTCCGGTCAGCGAGACCTCGACCAGCCGCACCCCGGACTCGAACAGCACCCGCACGGCGTCCCGCGTGTTGCCGACGCTGTCGCCGCGGACGATGCCGACCAGCCGGGTGGAACGAAGAACACTGCCGAAGGTCACCACTGCGCGAGACTCCTCTCCTCACAACGCCGCCGGCACGAGCGCAGCCGGGTCACCGACGCGAGACCTGGGGTACCGGTCGGCCGTGAAACGATCACGACGGTCACCACTCCGCGAGACTCCCGTCCTCGTGCCGCCACACCGGCGACCGCCACGCGTGGCCGATCTCGGCGGCCCGGCGCACGGCGTCCTCGTCGATCTCGATGCCCAGCCCGACCCCGGTCGGCCTAGCCAGCTGCCCGTCGACGAAGGCGAACGGGCCGGTGTCCAGAAGATACCCGGTCAGCTCGCTGCCGGCGTTGTAGTGCAGGTTCAGACTCTGTTCCTGGATAAGGAAGTTGGGTGTGGCGAAGGCGACCTGCACGCTGGCCGCCAAGGAGATGGGCCCGAGCGGGCAGTGCGGCGCGATGCTGGCGCCGTAGATCTCGGCCAGCGAGGCGATGCGGCGCAGCTCCGAGATGCCGCCGGCGTGCGAGGGATCGGGCTGCGCCACGGCGATGCCGGCGTCCAGCACGGGCTTGAACTCCCAACGGGAGTAGAGCCGCTCCCCGGTGGCGATCGGCACCGGCGAGGAGTCCACAACGGACTTCAGCACGTCGACCGGTAACTCGGGCAGGATCGGCTCCTCGACGAACAGCGGCTGCACCTCCTCCAGCCGCGGCAGCAAGCGCTTGGCCATCGCGGGGGAGACGCGGCCGTGGAAGTCGATGGCCAGCCCGCGATCGGGGCCGAGCACGTCCCGGGCCTCATGGGTCCGCGCGAGCACGCCGTCCACGTCGGCGGGTGTGGCGATGGCGTCGATGGGCCCGCAGGCGTTCATCTTCACGGCGGTGAAGCCCTGGTCGACTTGGTCCTGCACAGCCTCGCGAATCCCTTGTGGACGGTCGCCGCCGACCCAGGAGTAGACCCGGATGCGGTCGCGCACGGGACCGCCGAGCAGCTCGTGCACGGGCACGCCGCGCACCTTGCCGGCGATGTCCCACAAGGCCTGGTCGTAGCCGGCGAGCGCGCTGGAGAGCACCGGACCGCCGCGGTAGAAGCCGCTGCGCCGCAACACCTGCCAGTGTTCCTCGATGCGCAGCGGGTCCTGGCCGCGCACCAGGTCGGCGAGTTCACGAACGGCGGCCTGCACCGTCTCCGCACGGCCCTCGACCACGGGCTCGCCCCACCCGACGACGCCCTCGTCCGTGCTGATCTTGAGGAACAGCCAGCGCGGCGGCACGAGGAACGTCTCGATGTCAGTGATCTTCACTAGCCCCCGCCTCACACATGCTCGCCGGACGTCGCTCAGGGTACATCAAATCATTAATTATGGATACATATTGGAACCCTTGGTGGCCAAGGGCATCCGCATGGTCGGCATCGACCACCTGTCGGTGGAGTGCTCCCCGCTCATGCTGACCCGCTGATCACGCCGAGTCCTTCTGCACCGTCCAGCCGCCGTCTACCACGAGGTCGGCGCCGGTGACGAAGGACGCCTCCGAGGACAGCAGGAACGCCACCACCGACGCCACCTCGGCCGGGTCGCCGAGCCGTCGCAAGGGCGTGGAAGCCCGGCTGCGCAACCGGTCCTCTTCGGACACTCGGTCCCACGCGCCCGTCAGCACCGGCCCCGGCAGCACGGTGTTGACCCGCACCTCGGGTGCGTACTCCACGGCCAACTGACGGCCGAGCGACACCAGCGCCCCCTTGCTCGCGGCATACGCCGGATGGCCCGGCAGACCGACCTGCGCGTGCACCGACGACACCAGCACGATCGCACCGTGCCGTTCCCGCAGTGACGGCAGGAACTGGTGCGCGCCAAGGTAGGCGGCGGTCAGGTTGACGTCGATCTGACGCGACCACTCGGCCGGCGTCTGCTCGTGCAGCGGCTTCACGACGACGGTGAACGCGTTGCTCACCAACGC
>DASWRQ010000139.1:0-11143 GCA_036403095.1 Kutzneria sp.
CGGGTCGACGGTTAGTCCCCGCTCCAGCAACCCATGATCACCGTGGCGATACCCCGGGCCACCTCGGCGCGGGACACCGCGGGCCGTCCGAACGAGTCGGGTAGCGCGCCGGCGTCGACGTGCAGCACCTTGGTGTCCTTGCGGACGAAGACGGATCCGCCGGGCACGGTGAACGCCGCGTCGCCGAGCCCGGTGACGGCCGTGCGCGACCGGCCTTCCGAGTCGAGGTAGGTCGCCGCCGTCGGGACGTCCGGGAACTCCTTGACCGACAGCGTGAAGGACCCGGACGGGTACGAGTATCGGCAGCTGTAGGTGTCGTCGGACCACAGTGGCACGACCGGCTGGTTCACGGCGACCCCGGTCCTGATCGCGATGTCGTGCTGCGCCTCTGGTTCGCAGACCATCCGCGCGGCCTGCGAAGGACCCTCGGTTCTGGCCGAGCAGCCGGCCACCAGCAGCGTCAGCGCCAGGAGGGCCGGTCCGAGCCGATGTGCGCCCATGGCGATCGATTCTGGCCGGCCGACACGCTCGTGCGCGACATCTCCGGGTCATGACTGGATGTCATGCGCCGCCGGTCTCGAAACGACGACCACTGCGGCGCGACACTGCCGTTGCCGCCGCACCTCGTGGTCCGACGTCAACAGGAGCATTCATGCCCACTCGCAGAACGCTGACCGTCACCGCCGCGACCCTGCTGGCGATGTCGTTGAGCCCGGTCAGCTCAACCGCCGCCACCGCGCCGGCGCATCCGTTCCCCACCCACACCACCTATCGGACAGGCGTCATGCCGTCCGCGACGCCCGCGGCGCGTGACGCGGCCGTGGCGAAGCAGTACGACTCGTGGAAGGCCACCTACCTGGTCCACGGCTGCGCGTCGAACGAGTACTACGTGTCGACGAAGGGCGACGGCGACGCGAAGAACAACGGCCCGGTGTCCGAGAGCCAGGGCTACGGCATGAACATCGTGCCGCTGATGGCCGGCTACGACCCCGACGCGCAGACCGAGTTCAACGGTCTGTGGCAGCTGGTCAAGGACCACAAGGACAAGTGGGGCATGATGCAGTGGCAGCTGGACGGCAAGACGTGCAAGTACTACTCGCACGGCACGCCGGACGGCGCCACCGACGGCGACCTGGACATCGGATACGGCCTGATTCTGGCGGACAAGCAGTGGGGCGGCTACACCGCCGACGCCAAGGCCTGGCTGGCCGCCTTCTACGCCTCGAACGTGGCCCCGGACGGCCATCTGCGCTGTGAGGACGACGACGCCAACACCGACACCCGGCCGTCGGACAGCATGCTCGACCATCTGCGCGCGTTCGCGGCGTATGACCCGGCGCACGACTGGAACAAGGTGGTCAAACGACAGGAGGCGCTGTTCGCCGCGTTCACGAAAGCCTATTCGCCCAACGCCGGCCTGTTGTCCGACTTCGTGGTCGGCGCGAGCACCGCGAGCCCGAAGCCGGCGCCGGCCAACTATCAGGAGAACCAGCCGGACAACATCGTCGGCTACAACTCCATCCGGGTGCCGTGGCACCTGGGCACCGACGCGTTGCAGAACGGCAGTACCACCGCAGCCGTCGCCTACGGCTTGGCCCGCCAGGAATCCGCCTGCCTCAAAGGGTTCTCCCACGGTGACCCGAAGGCGGTGTGGCCGCACATGAACCTCGACTGCACCGGTCGGGCGACGGACGGCGACGGCAACGCCGACACTCAGGCCGAGGAGGCCGGCGACTCGGTGGGACCGGCCGCGATGGCGGCCGGCGACCAGGCGTGGACCGACGCGATCTGGAACGAGCTCGCGCTCAACCCGTTCCACGACCCCTACTTCGGCGAGACCATCAAGATGCTGGTCTACATCGTGATGGCCGGCGACTACTGGAACCCGGTCGCCTGAGCCGGACACGGCGACGGGGGACGCGCCGACCGGCGCGTCCCCCGTTTCGTGCGGACAGCGGTCACTGCACTCCGGTCGGTCGGCCGCAGTCCTTGCCGGCGTCCAGACAGATCGTGACCAGGTGTTGCAGCTCGGTGACATCCCAGGCATTGAAGAAGTCGGCGTGCATGCTGTATGTGCCCATGCCGGCCGAGGTCTTGAGCGCGGAGCCGTTGTTCGTCGGGTACTTGAACAGGATGCTCAGCATCGGGATCGGCACCGGGAACCCGCTCGGGCAGACACCCTTGCTGCTGTAGGCGACATGGCTGACGTGGTCGGGACTGTCCAGGTGCACGCCGTCCCAGCAGTCCGCGAAGTCCACCCGGACGTGCAGCTGTTCGCCGGCCGCGCAGTTGGGCGCGGCCATCAGGGTGGGCGCGGTGGTCGAGCAGCCCCAGAGGATGTCCCTGGCCTGCGAGGTGTTCATGGCCTTGGCGTTGCCGGCGATCTCCTTGAAGCCGAACGGATAGGGCTTGACGTTCTTCTTGCCGTTGGTGAGGTAGTAGATCGTGTCGCTCGCGGTGTGCACCGGCGTGGTGCCGTCGTAGAGCGTCGGCGCCCAGTACGAGGCGAAGTCGAGGTTGTTGACGCAGTTGGTGCTGCCGGCCCGCAGGCTCTGCGCCGTCGAGTTGGCGTTCGCCGCCGGGTTGGACACGTAGTCGTGCATGTGCGGCGACGCGCCGGGCTGGTTCGGGAACAGGATGGCGTCGTCGGCGTTGGTGTGGGTGTAGCTGCACAGGTTCTCGAACTTGCCGGTGAACTGGCCGCCGCCGACGGCCGACGCGGTCTGCAGGCCGAACACGGTCGCCGCCGTGGCGATCGCGATCGCCGCCACCGGCGCCACGGCGCGCCGGAGCCTGATTCGGGTGCTCATCGTTTCCTCCCAGGGGATCGGCGACCACGGTAAGGCGGTGATCATGTGCTGCCGGTGTGAGTGCGATGTGAATCCTCACAGCCGGATGTGAGGATTCACATCGGATCCACACGGCCATCACATCGGGCGGCCCTAGGCTGGCGAGTAGAGGAAAACGCTTGCCGGACGGAGGACCATGGTCACGCGAAGCGAGTCGGCCGCGGTGGATTCCCCTTCCTCGCAAGGGGTTGCCGCCGTCGAGCTGCTGCATCGGGCGTGGCGGCCGGCGCTGCTGCTCGCGGCCGTCGTGGTGCTCTGGTGGGGCGTCACCGCCATCGGCCTCGTGCCGTCCTATCTGGTGCCGTCGCCGTCGGCAACCATTGAGTCCATTGTGGACAACCCGGGTTACTACTGGGAAGACACCATGGTCACCGGTGGGGAGACGGTGCTGGGGTTCGTGTTGGCCACGGCGATCGGCGTGCTGGCGGCGGTGGTCATGGTGCGGTCGCCCACCGTCGAGCGGACGCTGTACCCGCTCCTGCTGTTCGCGCAGGTGATCCCGAAGATCGCGGTGGCGCCGCTGTTCGTGGTGTGGCTGGGTTTCGGGCTGGCGCCGAAGATCGTCGTCGCGGTGCTGATGGCGTTCTTCCCGGTGGTGATCTCGATGGTCACCGGCCTGCGGTCGGTGGATCCGGAGATGCTGGAGCTGTCGGCGACGATGGGCGCCGGGCCGTCGCGCACCTTCCGTCGGATCCGGTTCCCCGCCTCGCTGCCGTACCTGTTCTCCGGGCTCAAGGTAGCCGCCACCATGGCCGTGACCGGCGCCGTCGTCGGCGAGTTCGTCGGCGCCGACACCGGGCTGGGCAACGTGATCCTCCAGGCCAACGGAAACGTGGACACGCCGACGTTGTTCGCGGGCCTGCTCCTCATGTCGCTGCTCGGGGTGGCGCTGTTCGCCGTGGTGGAACTGCTGGAGCACATCCTGCTGCCCTGGCACGCCAGCCGCCGCGCCGGCCCGGTGACGGCGCTGCAGTGACCCACTTCCGAGCCGCGACAAGAGGGGCATCGACGATGAAGCCATCCAGATCCGTCCTGTTCGGACTGGTCGCCGTGCTGGCCGCGGTCGCGACCTGCTGCACCCCGGCCGGCGGAAACGCCGCCGGTGACAAGGTCACGCTGCTGCTGAACTGGTATCCGTACGGGGAACACGCCTCCTTCTACTACGGCAAGCAGCGGGGCGTGTTCGCGAAGTACGGCATCGACCTGACGATCCAGCCCGGGCAGGGATCGGGCCGCACGGTGCAGGCGACGTCCGCCGGCCAGGCCGACTTCGGCTGGGCCGACACGCCCGCGCTGCTGTCCGCGGTCGATCAGGGCATGCACGTGGTCAGCGTCGGGGTGTACCTGCAGACGACGCCGGCATCCGTGCAGTTCTTCGGTGACAAGGGAATCAAGACGCCGGCTGACTTGAAAGGCCGTACGGTGGCCACCACGGCCGGCGACGCGCTCAGCCGAACGTTCCCGATCTTCCTCAAGGCCAACGGGCTCGGCCCCGACGACGTGGTGCTGCAGAACACCGACGCCGCCGGCAAGATCGCCGCGGTCATCTCCGGTCGGACGGACGCGTTGCTGGGCAACGCCACCGATCAGGGCCCCACGGTCCAGGAGAAGGCCGGCAAGCCGGTCACCGCGATGCGATTCGCCGACCACGGCCTGAACTTCTTCAGCGACGGGCTCATCACGGCCAGCGGCAACCTCACCGCGAAGAAGGACCTGGTGCGCCGGATGGCCGAGGCCACCAGCGCGGCGTGGCAGCAGGCCGCGCAGGATCCGAAGGCAGCGGTCGCCGCCATGCGCGGCGCCTCGGCCCAGCTGCCGTCCGCTGCCGTGCTGGCTCAGCAGTTCGCGGCGACCCTGACCCTGCTGCACACCGACGCGACGAAGAACCTGCCGCCGGGCGTGGATGACGAGTCCGACTGGCGGGCAACGATTTCCGTGCTCGCCGACGCCGGCCTGATCAAACACCCGCAGCCGCCTTCGGGGTACTGGGACGGCGGCCAGCCATGATCGAACTGGATCGCGTCACGGTGCGTTTCCGTGCCCGCACGGGCGACGTGTCGGCGCTGCGTGAGGTCTCGCTGCGGATCGAACCGGGCGAGTTCACCGCCATCGTCGGCCCGTCGGGCTGTGGCAAGTCGACCGTGCTCAAGCTGGTCTCCGGGTTGCTCTCGCCGTCCGCAGGCACGGTGCGGCTCAACGGCCGGCCGGTGCACGGCGCGAGTGCCGACATCGGCTACGTGTTTCAGCGGGCGGCGCTGCTGGAATGGCGGTCGGTCCGGCGCAACATCCTGCTGCAGGCCGAAATGCGGCGACTGCCGGCCGTCGAGGCGGGCCGCCGGGCCGACGAGCTGATCGAGATGACCGGCCTGACCGGCTTCGAGAACGCCTATCCGCACGAGCTGTCCGGCGGCATGCAGCAGCGCGTCGCGCTGTGTCGGGCGCTGCTGCACCGCCCGCCGGTGCTGTTGATGGATGAGCCGTTCGGCGCGCTCGACGCGCTGACCCGGGAGCAGATGAACGTCGAGCTGCGGCGGATCTGGCAGGAGACCGACACCACGGTGCTGCTGGTGACGCACTCCATCGCCGAGGCCGCCTATCTGGCCGACCGGGTCGTCGTCATGACGCCACGGCCGGGCACCGTCGCCGAAGTGATCGACGTCGGTCTGCCGGCGGTGCGCCAGTACGCGGCGACCATGGCGGAGCCTCGGTTCGCCAAGGTCACCGGCCGCATCAGGGATCTGCTCGGCGCCTGTGTGGCCCCCGAATGAGCGCACGCAGCCATGTGACGCTGGAGGAGATAGCGCGGGCCGCTGAAGTGTCGGTCGCCACCGCGTCCCGCGTGCTCAGCGGCGGTCCCCGCTATGTCCGGCCGCAGCTGCGCGACCGGGTCGAGGCCGCCGCCGCGAAGCTCGCGTACACGCCCAACGCGCACGCCCAGGCGTTGGCCGGTGGGGCGAGCCGCACGGTCGGCGTGGTCTGCCATGACGTCAGCGACCCGTACTTCGCCGCCATCGTGCGCGGCGTCATGCAGGTGGCCGGCGACAACCAGCTGCTTGTCATGCTGGCCAGCACGTTCCGGGACGCCGAGCGCGAGATCGCCTACGTGTCAATGCTGCGAGCACAGCGGGCCCGCGCCATCCTGCTGATCGGATCCGGCTTCCAGGACCGGGACTGGGAACACGCGATGGCCACGGAGCTGGAGCCCTACCTCGCCGGCGGCGGTCGGGTCGCAGCCGTCAGCCGCCATCCCAACCTGCCGGTGGACTGCGTGCTGCCGGCCAACCGGTCCGGCGCCGCGGCACTGGCCCGCGTGCTGCTCTCGTTGGGCCACCGGCGGTTCGCCGTGCTGTCCGGCCCGCCGGTGCTGACCACGGTCGCGGACCGGCTCACCGGTTTTCGCAACGGCCTGGCCTCGGCCGGGGTTTGCCTGGCCGACACCGACATCGTGCACGGTCCGTTCACGCGGGACGGCGGCCACGCGGCGATGCGCGAGCTGATCTCCCGTGGCCTCAGGGCGACCTGTGTGTTCGCGGTCACCGACGTGATGGCGATCGGCGCGCTCGCGGCGCTGCGCGAGCACGGCATCGCCGTGCCGGACGAGGTGTCCGTCGCGGGCTTCGACGACATTCCGATCGTGCGGGACCTGACGCCGGCGCTGACCACGGTCGCGCTGCCACTGCTGCGGATCGGCGAACGCGCGATGGAACTGGCGCTGACCGAGGACCCCGGCTCACGCCGGCGGGTGTATCGGGCCGCGGGCGAGGTCGTCGTGCGGTCGAGCACGGCGTCCCCATCGGACAGGAGGGCAGGCACGTGATCGCACCGGTCACCGGGCTCACGATCGACAGGGTGGAGGTCTTCGCCGTCGCGCTGCCCACGCTGCGGTCCTTCGGCGTGGCCGGCGGCGCCATCGCGGTCGCCGGCCGACCGAGCATTCGTGTCCTGGTCAAGGTCAGCGCCGACGGCGTGAGCGGCTGGGGCGAGGCGACGCCGGCGCCGGCGTGGACGTACGAGACCGCCGAGTCGATCGTCACCACGATCGACCGCTACCTGGGGCCAGCGGTGCTGGGCCGGCCGTGCTGGGACCTGGACGGCGTGACCACGGCGTTCGACCGGGCGATCAACCGCGGCTTCAGCATCGGCGCGCCGTTGGCCAAGTGCACGGTGGACGTCGCGCTGCACGACCTGCTCGGGCGGGCGTCGGGCGTGCCGGTCGGCGTGCTGTGGGGCCGGCGCAGGCGGTCGACGATCTCGTTGGCGTGGGTGGTGTCCGGCCAGGATCCGGCTGCCGTCGTCGACTGCGTCGCGGAAGGGCGCGAACAGGGATATCGGGCATTCAAGGTCAAGATCGGGCTGCGGACCGAACGCGAGGACCTGGCCGTCGTGGCGGCGGTCCGGGCGGCCGCCGGCGACGCAGCGCTGTGGGTGGACGCCAACCAGGCGTATCACGTCGACGGCGCGTTGCGGATCGCCGCGGCACTGTCCGAACTGGACGTTCTCGCCTTCGAACAACCCTTGCCCGCCAACGATATCGTCGGTCTACGGCGGCTACGAGAGACGTCGTCGGTGCCGGTCGCGCTCGACGAGAGCCTGCGCCATCCCAGCGACCTGGCCACCTTCGTCCGGCTCGGCGCTGTCGACGTGGCCATCGCCAAGGTGCAGCGCACCGGCGGCCTGACGCTGTCCCGCCGGCTCTGCTCGCTGGCCGAGGACAGCGGCGTGCGCCTGATGGGCTCTGGCCTGACCGACTCCGACGTCGGCCTGGCCGCATCGCTGCACCTGTTCGCGGCGTACGGGATCGACACGGCCGTCGACCTCAATGGGCGGCAGTTCGTCGACTCCGTCTACGCCACCGGCGACACCGTCATCGTCCGGGACGGCTCCGCGGAGGTGCCCACCGGCCCCGGGCTCGGCGTCGAGGTGGACGAGTCGGTGGTCCGCAAGCTGGCCGTCGACGTGCTCGAGCGGCGGGACGACCGGTGATCGGCCACAGCGCCTTCCAACCGGTCCGGTTGCCGGAGGCCGTCTGGGCCGGCCAGGACGCCGTAACCGCGCTGCGCGATCGACGTATCGGGCAGTTGTTCGTGCTGGCCAGGAGGCACGCGGGCGCGAGTCAGGCCCGCATCGCGGCGGCGACGGGCCTGAACCAGAGCGAGGTCAGCCGCATCCAGCGCGGCGACCGCAGGGTGACCGGGATCGAGGTGCTCGAACGCATCGCCGACGGGCTCGGCATGCCTGACGCCGCCCGGCTCACGCTCGGCCTCGCCCCCGTGTGCCGTCACCGGCACGGATCGCCGGCGCAGTTGCCGCCCGTGCCCTCCGGGTTCGCCGGCCGGGCCGCCGACCTGGCCTGGCTGACCGACCGCGCCGCCGGCGGCCGGATGCTGATCACCGGCCCGGACGGCGTCGGCAAGACAACTCTCGCGCTGGTCTGGTCGCACGCCGTCGCCCCCACGTTCCCCGGCGGTCAGCTGTACGCCGACCTGCGCGGATCCGGCCCCGACCCGGTGCATCCCGGCGACGCGCTGGCCGCGTGGCTGCGCGCGCTCGATCCGGACGGAGTCCGGATGCCGCCGACCGTCGAGGAACGCACGGCCCGCTACCGGTCGCTGCTGGCCGGCCGACGGATGCTCGTGGTGGTCGACGACGTCGCGTCCGAGGCGCAACTGCGACCGCTGCTGCCGGGCGACGCCGGGTGCCTGCTGGTCGCCACCAGCCGTGACCGGGTCGACGGCGTGGTCATCCGGGAGGGCGTGCCGGCCCTGCGGTTGACCGGGCTGACCACCGAGGACGCCGTGGAACTGCTCGCCCGCGTCGTAGGCCGGTCCCGGCTCGATGCGGAGCCCACTGCTGTCGGCCAGTTGGTGGACCTCTGCCACCGGGTCCCGCTGCCGCTGCGCGTGGCCGCGGCCCGGCTGGCCGAGGACCCAGGGCAGCCGGTGAGCTCGCTCGTCGCCGAACTGGCCGCTTCGACGCCGCTGGGCCGCTCCAGAGTCGCGTGAACCGCCGCCGACCTCGTGAAAAGGAGAAGGAGTGACGTGAGAATCAGGACGATCGCAGCGCTCGTGCCGCTGCTGGTGTCGACACTGCTGCCGGCGGGCGGGCACCCCGGCCCGCACTACTACTCCGGCGACTACAAGGTCAGCCTGGAGCTCTACAGCTTCAACGTGAACCTGAACGCCGCGATCAAGGGCCGCAAGGGCGCGCCCCCGATCGACACCGTCACCGCGATCAAGTGGGCCAAGTCGGCCGGCTTCGACGCCGTCGACGTGACCGCGTACTACCTGCCGGGCTACGACAACAACACGATGCCCACCGTGCCGACCGCGCAGATCATGCAGTACGCGGCGCAGCTCAAGGCGCTGACCAAGCAATTGGGCATCGCCGTCAGCGGCACCGGCGTGTTCAACGACTTCGCCGATCCCGCGCGGGCCGCCCTCGACATCAAGCGCACCGAGTTCTGGATCGACGTGGCCGCCGCGATGGGTGCGCCGATCCTGCGCGTGTTCTCCGGCTCGGTGCCTGCCGACATCGGCAAGCTCGGCTGGGCCGGTGTCGCGCAGAGTCGGATAGTGCCGGCGCTGCAACAGGTCGCCGCATACGGCGCGAGCAAGGGCGTCAAGATCGGGCTGCAGAACCACGGCGACATGACCGCGACCGCCGCCCAGACCATTCAGATCGACAGGTGGGTGCACGATCCGAACCTGGTGCTGATCGACGACACCGGCTATTTCCGCCCGTTCCAGGCCGCCACCGGGGCGAACTACGACTGGTACACCGACATCGGGGCCGTGCTGCCGTACTCGGGCAGCATCTACACCAAGCTGAAGCCGGCCGGTGAGGACAGCTCGGCGCCGCTGATGGACTTCACCAGGTTGTTCACCGAGCTGCGGGCGAGCGGCTATCAGGGCGACATCCCGCTGGAACGGCTGTGGGCCAAGACCGACCCGGACAACCCGAAAACCCAGCAGACGCCGCCGTTCGACGAGATCAGCGCCTTCCTCGCGCAGGTGCGCCGCGCGCTGGACCAGACCAAGGTCCAGCACTGAGCCGGGGTGGGCGCCGATCGGCGGCTTCCGGCGCCCACCCCGCCGGCCCGGATCGATGCAGATCGACGCCCTGGTTCGCCGACGTGAACACCGCAGATCTTCAGCGGCATTTCGCCGATTTTCCTTGACCGGGCCGGGTGTTGCTCGTAGACCTGTTCTTCGCTGGGGAAAGGTCGGTGACATCGTGCGACTGCTGGTGGTCGAGGACTCCGATGCCATGGCGAAGCTGCTCGGTCAGGGCTTTCGGGAGGAGGGCTACGCGGTCGACGTCGTGGACACCGGCGCCGACGCGCTGGCCGCGGCGACCGCGTCCGAGTACGACGCCCTGGTGCTCGACGTCGTGCTGCCCGATCTGGACGGCTTCGAGGTCTGCGCCCGGCTGCGCCGGTCCGGCCGCCAGGTCCCGGTGCTGATGCTCACCGCCCGCGACGCCGTGCGCGACCGCGTCAAGGGCCTGGACGTCGGCGCGGACGACTACGTGTGCAAGCCGTTCAGCTTCGCCGAGCTGTGCGCCCGGGTGCGGGCGCTCATCCGCCGGGGCGGGCCGCGCGAGGAGGCCGCCGCGCCGTTGCAGACCGGTCCGCTGCGGCTGGACCCGCTGTGCCGGCGGGTGTGGGCCGGCTCGGCCGAGATAGACCTGTCCACCACCGAGTTCGTGCTGCTGGAACTGTTGATGCGCAATCCGGGGCGGGTGCTCAGCCGGTCGCGGATCCTGGACCACGTCTGGGGATTCCGCTATCCGGTCCGGTCCAATGTGGTCGACCAGTACGTCCGGTACCTGCGGCACAAGGTGGGACAGGACATGATCGAGACCGTCCGCGGCGTCGGCTACCGGTTCCGGGACCTGGCGTCGTGAGCTGGCCGATCCGGCTGCGGCTGACCGCGACCTGGCTGCTGATGTCCACGGCCGTGACGGCGGTCGGCGCCACGCTGTTCTGGGGAAGTGTCCAAGATGGACTGGCCGACAACCGGGACGAGCACCTGCGGTCGCGCACCGTCCGGCTGGTCGCCCAGGCCGGCCGGGACGGCGCCGACAGCGTGCATGCCAGGACGCCGACGGGGTCCGACGCCCTGGTCGAACTGGTCGGCCCGGACGGCCGGTTGACGACAGCCTCCCCGGACCTGCCGGACCGGCGCCTGCTCGACGACGAGCAGTTGACTTCGGCTCGCCGGACGGGCGGCTTCTTCACGGTCGGAGCCGGTCCCGACTACCGCCTCTACGCGGCGCCGGCGCCGACCGCCGAC
>DASWRQ010000140.1:0-5291 GCA_036403095.1 Kutzneria sp.
CGGACACAGTTACGACGGCGTGCTCGCGGTGTCCTCGGACCGGCCGGAAACGCCGGCGTCGCCGAAGGTGGCCATGTCGGTGAGGATCCGCGCGGCCATGGTGATCAGCGGCAGCGCGGCGGCGGCCCCGGAGCCCTCGCCCAGTCGCATGCCGAGGTCGATGATGGGCGTCAAACCCAGGTGTCCCAACACAAAGCTGTGGGCGGGCTCGACCGAGCGGTGGCCGGCGACCCACCAGTGCCGGGCCCCGGGCGCGAGGTCCTCGGCGACCATCGCGGCGGCCCCGACCACGAGGCCGTCGAGCACCACGGGCGTGCGCCGCACGGCGGCCTGGGCCAGGAAACCGGCCATGGCGGCCAGGTCCGCGCCGCCGGCGGTGCGGAGCAGGGCCAGCGGATCGCCGGTGACCTTGCGGGCCCGGCGCAGCGCGTCCCGGATGGCGGCGGTCTTGCGCATCCACGCGGCGTCGTCGATGCCGGTGCCCCGGCCGACCACGGCCACCGGCTCCTCGCCGGTCAGCGCGGCCACGATGACGGCCGCCGGCGTCGTGTTGCCGATGCCCATGTCGCCGGCGATCAGCAGGTCCGCCCCGCCGTCGACCTCCTCGTCGGCGATGGCCCGGCCGGCCTCGACGGCCCGGCGCGCCTCGTCCTCGCTGAGGGCGTCCTCACGGTCGATGGACCCCGACGACCGCCGCACCTTGTGCCGGCTGACCTGCTCCGGCGTGTCGGCGTCGACGGCCATGTCGACCACCCGCACGGTCGCCCCGGCCACCCCGGCCAGCACGTTGATCGCGGCCCCGCCGGTCATGAAGTTGGCCACCATCTGCCCGGTCACCTCGGGCGGATAGGCCGACACCCCGCTGCGGGCCACGCCGTGGTCGCCGGCGAACACCACGACCCGGGAGCGGGTGAACGGCCGCGGCGGGCACTTGCCCTGGCACGAGGCGATCCACACACCGAGCTCCTCCAGCCGGCCCAGCGAGCCGGCCGGCTTGGTCAGCCGCTCGTGCCGGGCGGCCGCCTCCCGGCGGGCGACCGCGTCCGGCGGTTCGACGGCGGGGAACTCGATGCTCGTCACCAGAAGGTCCTTTCACCTCAACCGGAGTGGCAGACCGGCCACGAGCAGCAGCACCTCGTCGCACGCCTGCGCCAGCCTCGCGTTCAGCGAGCCCAGCTCATCGCGGAACAGCCTGCCAGAGCGGGTCGCGGGCACGACGCCCAGCCCGACCTCGGCCGACACCAGCACCAGCGGCTCCTGCCGCCGCGCCACCGCGTCGACCAGTTCGTCACAGCGGGCCCGCGCCTCATCGACGGGCCCCTCCCACGCGCCGGTGTCGTCCAGCACACCGGTCAGCCACGTTGCCAGGTCGTCGACGAGCACCGTGCCCGGCACGGCAGCCAGCGCGGCCGGCAGGTCGGAAGTCTCCAGCGTGGACCACTCCGGCGGCCGCCTGGCCACGTGCGCGGCGATCCGGGCCTGCCACTCGGCGTCTGACGGATCGCGCCGGCCGGTGGCCACATAGGTGACCGCCCCGGCGACCAGACCTTCGGCGTGGGCCGACTTGCCCGAGCGGGCGCCGCCGAGCACCAGGGTCCGTGACGTCACGGTCGGGACGTTACCTTCTGCCCATGGCGTTGCGATGGCAGTACCAGGACGACAACGGCGTCGACGTGACCGGCCCGGACGTCACCTTCGACGACCAGGCCGCCGCCGAGGACTGGCTCAGCGCCACCTGGACCGACCTCGCCGAGATCGACATCACCCAGGTCACCCTGCTCGACGACGACCAGCCCGTCTACGGCCCCATGAGCCTCAAACCCTAAGACTCTGGCTCTCCTAGCTTCTTAGCCACTCACGTGGGGGTGCGTCAGGGGCTCTGGGTCAGCATGGGATCGGTGCGGACGTGGCCCTCGAGGGCCTTGTCGATCTGCTCCATGACGGCGGCGTCCAGTTTCACGCCGACGGCCTTGACGTTCTCGCGCACCTGCTCGGGACGGCTGGCGCCGATGATGGCCGAGGCCACGTTGGGGTTCTGCAGCACCCAGGCCACGGCCAGCTGAGCCATGGACAGGTCGACCGAGTCGGCGATCGGCTTGAGCGCCTGGACCTTCTCCAGCAGCTCGTCGAGCAGGAAGCGGGAGATGAAGTTCTTGCCGCTGGCGTCGGTGGCCCGCGAGCCCTCCGGCACCGGCTGGCCGGGCCGGTACTTGCCGGTGAGCACGCCCTGCGCGATCGGCGAGAACACGATCTGGGAGATGCCCTCGCGCTCGCTGGTCGGCACGATCTGCGACTCGATGACCCGGTGCAGCATGTTGTACTGCGGCTGGTTGGAGATGAGCGGCACCTTCAGCTCGCGGGCGACGGCCGCGCCGCGGGTGAGCTGGTCGGCGGTCCACTCCGAGACCCCGATGTAGAGGGCCTTGCCCTGGCGCACGATGTCGGAGAAGGCCAGGAAGGTCTCCTCCAGCGGCACCGTCCGGTCGAACCGGTGCGCCTGGTAGACGTCGACGTAGTCGGTCTGCAGCCGGCGCAGCGACCCGTTGATCGACTCCAGCAGGTGCTTGCGGCCGAGGCCGCGGTCGTTGGGGCCGCCGGGACCGGTCGGCCAGAAGACCTTGGTCAGGATCTCCAGGCTCTCGCGGCGCTGCCCCTTGAGGGCGTCGCCCAGCACCGACTCGGCCTTGGTGTTGGCGTACACATCGGCCGTGTCGAACGTGGTGATCCCGGCGTCGAGCGCGGCGTGCACGCAGTCGACGGCCTGATCCTGCTCGATCTGGGAGCCGTGGGTGATCCAGTTGCCGTACGAGATCTCACTGACCGACAGGCCGCTGCGGCCCAGGCGACGAAACTCCATGGACCCAGCCTAGACCCGGTTAGTTAGAACGGCTAATTACCTCGAGCGGCTCAAGCTTCGACGGTCTCGCCCGGACGCACCCTCGGCCGCGGCACCCGCAGCCGGCGGACCTGGCTGGCCCGGGTGAACGTGTACCAGATGATGCCGGCGGTGCCGACGTTCTCCTTGGGGAACTTGGTCCGGGCCAGCCGGACGGCCAGCCGGCCCAGCATGATCGCCTCGACCACCATGGCCAGCAGGAACACCAGGCAGGCCAGCATCACGTACTCCTGCACCGGCAGCGTGGGCACCGCGATCTGCAGGAAGTACGAGGCGAGCACCAGGATCGCCAGCGGCATGAACAGGCCCATCAGGTTGCGGCGGGAGTCGATCACGTCCCGCACGAACGCCTTGACCGGGCCACGGTCCTTGGGCATCAGGTAGCGCTCGTCGCCGGACATCATCTTCTCGCGGCGCTCGCGCTGCTCGGTGCTGCGCTCCTCACGCGACATCTTCGGCCGTACCTCGCGGGACCGCTTGTACGCCTCGCGCTGGGTGCGGGGCGGCGGCGGCACCGGGCCGCGGCGGCGGCCCTCGGCCTCGATGCGCTTGGGCGTGGGACGGCCCTTACGCGGAGTCTGGCCCTTGCCCAGCTCGGTACCCGAATCGACGTCCACCGCCCCGTTCTCGGCGGTGGTGTCGTCATCGGCTGAGTTGCGGCGCAAGAACCTCACGTCACCAGGGTAAGCCAGGACACCAGAGGTAGTTTCAGCGCCATGCGCGTACTCGTCGCACCAGACTGCTTCGGCGGCACCCTCACCGCACTCGAGGCGGCCGAGGCCATCGCGACCGGCTGGCGCCGCGGTGCGCCGGACGACGACCTGCTGCTGCGTCCATTGGCCGACGGCGGCCCGGGTTTTGTCGAGGTGCTGCACGGCGCCCTCGGCGGCGACCTCCACGAGGCCCGCGTGACGGGTCCGCTCGGCCAGACCGTGACGGCACGGTGGCTCGCCCACGACGGCACGGCGTACATCGAGTCGGCGCAGGCGTGTGGTCTGCACCTGACCGACCGCCGCGATCCGGAGCGATCCACCACATACGGCGTCGGTGAGCTCATCGTCGATGCCCGCAAGGCCGGCATGCGGACCGCCGTCGTCGGGCTCGGCGGCTCCGGCACGACCGACGGCGGCGCGGGCATGATCCGGGCTCTCGGTGGACACGTGACCGATGACACAGGCGCGCCGATCGGGCCGGGCGGGACGGACCTGCGGCGCGCCGCCGAGGTCGTGCTGCCGGACCCCGGCATCGCCCTGGTCGCGGCCTCCGACGTGGAGAACCCCCTGCTCGGACGGCACGGCGCGGCCCGCACGTTCGGCCCGCAGAAGGGGGCCGACGACGAGGCCGTGGAACGGCTGGAGGCGGGCCTGACCCGGTGGGCGGAGGTGCTCGGGCACGACGTCCACGACCGGCGGGGCGCCGGCGCGGCCGGCGGTCTCGGCGCCGGCCTGTTGGCCATCGGCGCCGAGTTCACGTCCGGATCGGCCCTGGTCAGGACGTTGACGAAGCTGGACGAGGCGTTGGAGCAGGCCCGGCTGGCCATCACCGGCGAGGGCAGCTTCGACTGGCAGTCGCTGCGCGGGAAGCTGATCACCGCCGTGGCCGCCGGCGCGGCCGAGCGGGGCATCCCGTGCCTGGTGCTGGCCGGACAGGTCAGCGTGGGCCGCCGGGAGGCCGGCGCGGTCGGCGTCGAGCAGTCGTACGCGGTGGCCGAGCATGCCGGCTCCGTGGCGGCCGCGATGGCCGACCCGGCCGGCACACTGGCTGCCCTCGCTGCGGACGTTGCCGGCCAGTGGTCACGGGCAAATCGGCGTTGACCTGTCCTACCATGGGGGCAGGAATGAACGCCGACCCGTCTTGCGTTGGACGTTCAGGGACCGACACACGCAAGACGTCGAGGGAGAGCCATGACCGTCCAGGACACCGCCTCGCAGGGCGTGCAGGCCGAGGAGCAGACGACACACGGCGTCGAGCTCACCGACACGGCCGCCAGCAAGGCCAAGGCGCTGCTCGATCAGGAGGGGCGCGATGACATGCACCTGCGCATCGCCGTCCAGCCCGGTGGCTGTGCGGGTCTGCGCTACCAGCTGTTCTTCGACGAGCGCAGCCTTGACGGCGACCTGCTCCGTGACTTCGGCGGCCTCAAGGTCGCGGTGGACCGGATGAGCGCGCCGTACCTCCAGGGCGCCACGATCGACTTCGTGGACACCATCGAGAAGCAGGGTTTCACCATCGACAACCCCAACGCGCAGAACTCCTGCGCCTGCGGTGACTCGTTCCACTGATCGACCACTGCGCCACAGCAGCCGTCATTCCCCCGGGAATGGCGGCTGTTGTGCTTTGCGCAGTCGAACGACGCCGCGCTCCGGCGCTGATCTGCTGCACCGGCCGGTAAGGT
>DASWRQ010000141.1:0-17598 GCA_036403095.1 Kutzneria sp.
CCTGTACGAGGCGTTGGCGCCCCTGTTCGATGGGCGCTGCCCCAAGTAGGTCTTGAGGACTCAAAGGTTGAACGCGCAATCCTTGAGCGCTAAAGTTGTGTCATGACGGACTTCAACGCCCAGATCATCGAGGAGTTCCACGCCAACCACGGCGTGGTCGGCGGCCATTTCGAGGGCAAGCGGCTGCTCCTGCTGCACCACGTGGGCCGCAAGACCGGCCAGGAGCGGGTCACCCCGCTGGTGGCGGCCAGGGACGGCGACGCCTTCCTGATCTGCGGCTCGATGGGCGGCGCGCCGACCGACCCGGTGTGGGTGGGCAACATCGAGGCCGGTCCCGGCGAGACCACGATCGAGTACGGCGACGAGACACTGCGGGCCGCCACCACCGTGATCCGCCCGGACGGTCCGGAGTGGCAGCGGGTGTACGGCATCTGGTCCGCGTACTGGCCGGATTCCAAGGAGTACGAGACCCACACCGACCGCAAGTTCCCGATCGTCCGCCTGGTTCCCGTGTCCACTGTGGACTGACGTTAACCGGTCGCGTCCGGCGACGGCCACTGCTAGCTTGCGGCCCGTGGATCTGTTCGCGCGCTCATGGGCCGTGCTGCTGAAGGCCGTCGCCGACCTGACCGATCAGGATTTCGAGCAGCCGTCGGGTTGTGCCGGCTGGCTGGTCCGGGACCTGGTGTGCCACTTGGTGATCGACGCGCAGGACGTGTTGATCACCTTGGCCACGCCGGTCGACGCCGAGCCGACCCGCAATGCCGTCACGTACTGGGAGGTCGTCGCGCCCCCGACCGGCGAGGATCCGCTCGACGCGCTGATCGTCCGGCTGGCCGCCGCCTACGGCGATCCCGCGCTGTTGAAGTTCCACCTCGACGACGTCGGTTCCGCCGCCGGCCGTGCCGCCGCGCTCGTGGACCCGGCGCTGCGGGTCGGCACGAAGGCGCAGGTGATCACCGCCGGCGACTACCTCGACGCCTACGTCGTCGAGTGGAGCCTGCACCACCTCGATCTCGTCGCGCACCTGCCGCACGCGGACCAGCCGCCGGCCGAGTCGCTCGCCCGGGCCCGGGCGATGCTGGAGCAGATCGCCGGCGTGCAGTTCCCGGACTCCTTCTCCGACTCCGACGTTCTGCTCGTCGGCACCGGCCGTCGCCGGCCTACCGACGCCGAGCAGGCCGCGCTGGGCGATCTGGCCGCCACACTGCCGCTTCCCCTCGGGTAGTTACCGGCCGAGTGCTCGCGCGGCCGCTCGAGCGCTCGCCTTCGCCGTCTCCGGGCTGTCGAATACCCCCTCGCGCAGGAACCCACAGCCGCTGGAGCGGGCGCTGGACGTGGCGTTCCGGGCAATCGGCGTTCACCGCCCCGGCGCGCGGTAGATGCCCAGGCTGGTCATGTCGCCACGCAGGCACGACGGCACCTCGCCCTTTGCCGGCCGGCCACCGGACATCATCGTGACGACCTCGCCGTGCTCGTCGGACAGCACGGTGATCACGGCGTAGTCCCCGGGCGGCACCGACGTCGTCTTGAGGACCATGGCCTGCGCCCCGTTGTTGTCGCCGAATTCCGTTTCGGGGGCGGACTCGTCCACCGTGTACAACCGGGTGTTCGCGCAGTCCGCCTTGTACGGCAGCACCCGGATCGGGATGCCACGTTCCTTCAGCACGGCGTTGGTCTGATCCGCCGCCGCGATCTCCTTGAGGGTCACGGTGACCGACCCGTCCGGGCGCTGGTCCACCGCGTAGGCCGGCGTGCCGCCGATCACCCCACCGCCGAACGTCACGGCGGCGGCGCCCCCGACCACGGCCAACGCCGCGGCCGCCACCAGCGCCGGCCGCCGGCGCGGTCGGATTCGGCGGACGGTGTCCAACTCCTCGCCGTGCTCACGCAGCAGGTCCTGCCACAACCGGTCCTCGAAGCTGCTCATGGCGTCCAACTCCCGTTCTCCGTGCGAAGGCGGCCACGCGCCCGGAACAACCGGACCCGCAGCGCGCCGGCGGTCACGCCGATCACCGCGGCGGCTTCCTTGATCGGCAGGCCGGCCAGGTCGACCAGCTCAACCGCCTCGCGGTCCGCGTCCTTCAGGGCGGCCAACCGCTCGAACACCGCCCGGCCCGGCCCTTCGGCGTCGATCCGACGGACCAGGTCGGCCGTCTCGTCGGCCGCCAGCGGTCGCGTCCCGGTCAACCGCAGCACCACGTCGTGGTCACGGCGGAAGTCCTCGCAATACGCGGCGAACACCCGCCGCGCGATGCCGAACAGCCAGGACCGCGGCGTGCCCCGCCGCGGGTCGAAGGTGGCGAACGACGTGATGGCGGCGACAAAGGTGTCCGAGGTCAGGTCCGCGACGGTCTGCGGCTCGGTCGCCCGCCGGGCGAAGTACGCCGTGATAGCGGCGAAGTTCGCCCGGTAGACCTGCTCGAACTCCGCCGCCGCACCGCCGGGCGAGGCCCGCTGTCGGTCGGTCATCTGGTGGCTCACACTCATGGTTGTCGACTTCCGTGCCAGGCGTTACATCGAGCCTGGTCTGAGGTGGCGGAACGTGCACCGGCGACGAGTGTTCGAAGTGGGCCGAACGCGGACGTCCGCAAGGACCTGCGGCCCGGCTGCGCGAACGACGCGGTGGCGCTGATCGCGATCGCCCAGGTGGCCGCGACGGAGTTCGCACAGCACTCCCACAGCAACAGCAACACGGTGAGATGATCGAGGTAGTCCACAATGGACAATCCGTCGTTTCGCAACAGGTTTGCTATGTGCCGGAGCTGGTCGGCGAGGATCCGATTGCCCGACATCTGGGCCCGGGAACCAGAGTGTCCCGGTATGCCTGTGTGATGGCCGGCTGAGCCACCTGTGCGGTGAGTTGCCCCGCAAGGGGCCGAACTGGTCGGTCAGCTCGCGGACCAGCTCAAGGACTGCGACAGCGTTTCAACAATCTGGAGACCGAACCTCAGACGCTGCTGGCCACTGTCGCCAGCCTCGATAGCCAGGAGACCAAGGAGCCGGATCGGCCAAGTGTCGATCAGGTTGACCTTCTTGATGCGCTGTCGCATCTGACGGTCAACCTGGACCGAGCTGCTGAAGCGGCTGTTCGATTTGACCCAACTCACCATCCAGGTCCATTAAGCCAGCAACGAAGCAACGCTGAAAGTCACCGTGCCGGCCGACATGGTGGCCAATGTCGCCGAGATCGGCCAATCCATGGCGGAACAGATGCCCACGCAGTTGACCCGCTGCGGTGAAACCGCAGGTCATAGCCTGTGTGCATCCTGTACGTGCCCCCGGTGCGATTCGAACGCACACTGGACGGGTTTTGAATCCGTTGCCTCTGCCGTTGGGCTACGGGGGCGTGTCGCGGGTGCTGACTCTACGCGACGGGGGCGAGGGGGTTGTGCCGGGGGCCTGGGGGAGGGGTGTAGGGCTGATCACGCGGCGGGTGGGCGTGGTGGGCGCGTGCACTGAGTAAACTGCGGTTTCGGTCCACTCGTCAGGGTGGATTCCACGATCGCACAGGAGGACCGCGGTGACCCAGCCGGCTGCCGAGGCCCAGACGCAGGCTGCTGCTCCGCAGCGTCGGGTGCTCGTCGCGGAGGACGAGGCGCTGATTCGACTCGACCTGGTGGAGATGCTCCGCGAGGAGGGCTACCAGGTGGTCGGCGAGGCGGGTGACGGCGAGGAAGCCGTGAAGCTCGCCGGGGATCTGCGTCCTGACCTGGTGATTCTTGACGTGAAGATGCCGAAGATGGATGGCATCGAGGCGGCGTCGGTGATCGCCAAGGAGCGGATCGCCCCCGTGGTGATCCTGACGGCGTTCAGCCAGCGGGATCTGGTCGAGCGGGCCAGGGACGCGGGCGCGATGGCGTACCTGGTGAAGCCGTTCGCGAAGCGGGACCTGGTGCCGGCGGTGGAGCTGGCGATGAGCCGCTTCTCCGAACTTCAGGCGCTGGAGAACGAGGTCGCGAGCCTCACGGACCGGCTGGAGACCCGAAAGGTGATCGAGCGGGCCAAGGGGCTGCTGATGAGCGCCCAAGGCCTGACGGAGCCGGAGGCCTTCCGCTGGATCCAGCGCACGGCGATGGACCGCCGCACGACGATGAAGGCGGTCGCGGAGGCAGTGGTCGACAGCATCAAGTGACGGTGACGTCCTTGAGCACGGAGGTGGGCGGCACGGCGCCGTCGGCGGGATAGAGCCGAACGTCGAAGGTGCGGGCCCCACGGGCCAGGCTGCCGGCGCTGAACACGACGGTGTAGCGCCCACCTAGCCCGGGCCCGCCGGTGTCGGTGGGCTGCCCGCACACGAGCTTGCCGTCGAGCCATACCTCGAAGCCCGCCACGCCGGAGACCTCCTTGGAGTAGCGGCCGTCCAGGAACACGTCGAGCACGACACGCCCGCTGTCCTGGCTCTCGTCGACGAGAATGCGCGGCAGCTGCACGTCGGCGGGAGCGGCGGGCAGATCGGTCGCGGCGGTGCCGGGCACGGGCGAGCTGTGGTGGATCTCCAGGTAGCTCTCGACGATGGTGGCCTCGCCGGCGGCGGACCGAAGCACGTACGGACTGAGCTGGTCGGGCCCGGCGAGCCCGAGCAGGGCGGCGGGCAGGTCGGCGTAGACGGTGGTGACGGACCCGGACGGCACGGCACCGGGCACGGCCAGCACGAGCGGGTAGGTGGCGTCGCCGAGCTGCACGGCGAGCCCGCCGGCGTTCAACCCGTCGCCGGCCCGCACGGTGGCGATGTATCGCGCGGAAACGGTGCCCACCAAGGGTTTCCGGGAGATCCCGATGCCGGGGGCGGCCTCGCCGGGGGCCAGTGCCCGCAGCGTGGCCGGCACGAGGGACACCTCGCTGATCGCCGGCACATCGGCGGCGGGCCCGGAAAAGCCGGCGCCGCCGACGAACACCCGGGACTTGAGCCCGGCCGGCCCCTGGAATCCGTACAGCACGGAGGCCGACCGCCAGGACGGCACGATGCCGCCGAATCCGATCTCGCGGCCATCTTGTAAGACGGTAATACCGTCAGATCGAATTACGACCTCGAATAGATGGGGCACGCCGACGCCGCGCGGCGAAACAGGATCCGTGCGGCTGCCGCCGACGCGGGGAACGTCGTCGGCGGCGAGTATCCGGGCGCCCTGATCGTCCACGACGATCTGCACGGTTCCGGGCGGCAGCGCGGGGCCGACGCGGTCGATGGGACCGGGACTGAGGTCGACGGTAAGTTGGCCACCGGGCCCGGCGGCGTCGGTCACGACGGCTATTCGGCCCAATTCCCCATTCGAGGCAAGCGCCATGCGCGAACGGGCACGTAACACCGCCTGATCGGTGCCGCATTCCAGCCCGATGACCAGCCCGCCACGCCCGCTGCCTGCGTCGACGCAGCCCTGGTAGCCGGACAGATGCCACCGCCGAGTCAGCGTCGAGACGTCGGAGAAGTCGTCGAACACCCCGGTCAGCGGCTTTTTCCACGAGTTGTCGGGAGTAGCGGAAGGGCTCCCGGTGGCCGTCGCCGGGTTGGACCGCTTGCCGTAAGCATCGACGGCCCGCACTTCGATCGAGTAGGACACGCCTGTCCGAAGTCCGTCCAGCCGGACTTCGGGCTGTATGGTCAGCAATGTGTGGTCCAGTACGCCCCCGTGGCGCCAGGTCACCTCGTACCCCGATGCCCCGGCATCGGTCCAGTCGGCGCGCAGCGCGCCGACTTCTGAAGTCAACCGCAGGTCGGACGGCGTGACCGGTCCGCCGATTGGTTGTGGTACGAGAACGTTACGGTTGGTGAATCGGTCAACCCGCCTGATCTCCGAATTCGGGGCGGGTGGTGTGTTTTGGGGCTGCTGAACCGCGCGGAGCACGACACCCGCGCTGACCAGCAGAAGGATGGCTCCCAGCGGTACCAGCAGGCGTTTCGTCGGGACCATTCGGGCATGGTAGGCGGGCCCATCGGGACGGAGATAGCTCCGTTGCCGAGTTGAAATCGGTATTTCTGCTAGAAGCGCTAACGTAAACAGTTGTGGCGTTGTGCGTCGGTATGGCAACGGAGGGTTCTCACAACGTTGCGGTCTGGTCACGGAAACGTCCACCGCGATGACTGTGGTGCACTTCATCGCCTAACTTCCGCGCAACCCCCAAATCAGGTGGGGTCATGCGGCTCGTGCGTATCACACGGTCGCGCAGCTTGCGAGAAGGGACGTCACGTGCGTAACCGGACGGTGAAGGCCGCGGTGGTGGTCATGGCCGGCGCTTTGGCGCTGGCAGCCTGCGGCACGAACAAGACCGAGAGCGGCGGAGGCGGCTCCGCCAGCTGCGACACCAGCAAGGGCACGCTGACGATCGGCGTGATCTCCCCGCTGACCGGCAACCTGTCGGCGCTGGGCCTGGGCATCCAGCACTCCGCCGAGCTCGCCGTGGCCGAGGCCAACGACAAGTGCGTTGTCAAGGGCTACAAGCTGTCCGTCGACCCGGAGGACGACCAGGCGACCCCGCAGGTCGGTGCGCAGGCGGCGACCAAGCTGTCCTCCGACTCCAACGTGGTCGGCGTGGTCGGCACCCTGAACTCCTCGGTGGCCCAGACGGTGCAGCCGATCCTGTCGGGCAAGAAGGTCCCGCAGATCTCGCCGGCCAACACGAACCCGTCGCTGACCAAGGGCGCGGACCTGAACAGCCCGAAGCGCCAGTTCCCGAGCTACTTCCGGGTCTGCACCACGGACAACTACCAGGGCCCTGACGCGGCCGACTACCTGGTGAAGAAGGCCGGCAAGAAGAAGATCGCCATCGTCCAGGACGGCAAGACCTACGGCGCCGGCCTGGCCGCCGCCTTCGCCGACCGGGCGACCTCCGACGGCGCCACCATCGTGGACAAGGAGCAGGTCGGCGAGAAGGACACCGACTTCTCCGGCGTGCTGACCAAGGTCAAGGGGGCCAACCCCGACGCCATCTACTACGGCGGCGAGTACCCGGTGGCCGGCCCGCTGTCCAAGCAGGCCGCGGGTCTGGGCCTGAACGTCCCGGTGATGGGCGGCGACGGCATCTTCGACCCGAAGTTCATCGACCTCGGCGGCAAGGAGGGTGACCTGGCCACCTCGGTCGGCGCCCCGACCGACTCGCTGGAAAGCGCCAAGGACTTCGTGAAGGCCTACTCGGCCAAGGGTTACAAGGAGCCGTACGCGGCATACGGCGCCTTCTCCTACGACGCGGCCAACGCGATCATCGCCAGCCTGGCCAAGACCCTGGGCGACGGCGGCACCTGGAGCGACAGCCAGCGCGACAAGCTGATCACCAACATCGGCTCGTACAGCGCCTCCGGCGCCACCGGCCAGGTCGCGTTCGACCAGTACGGCGACAGCACCAACAAGGTCCTGACCGTGTACCAGGTGTCCGGCAAGGCGTGGAAGGCCGTCCAGACGGGCGCGTTCGAGGGCTGACCGCTCTACTGACATGAGCTAAGGAACGGCGGGGGTGGGTGCCTCACAAGGGCCTCGCCCCCGCCGTCTATGGAGGTAGCAGTGGGAACCCTGTTGCAACAGATAGCCAACGGGCTCATCTTCGGCGGCCTGATCGCCATGGTGGCCCTGGGCTACACGATGGTCTACGGGATCATCCAGCTCATCAACTTCGCCCACGGCGAGGTCTTCATGACCGGCGCCTTCGGCGGCCTGGCCGTCTACACCTGGCTGCTGCCGGCCGATGTGCAGCAGATCTGGTACGTCGCGCTGCCGGCGATGCTGATCGGCGGCGCGATCGTGGCGGTGGTGATCGCGCTGCTGATGGAGCGCTTCGCCTACCGGCCGCTGCGCAACGCGCCCCGGCTGGCGCCGTTGATCACCGCGCTCGGGGTGTCGGTGTTCCTCCAGGAGGCGATGCGGATCTTCTTCCCCGGCGCCAGCTCGGCGGTGCCGTTCCCGAACGCCTTCATCTCCGCGCCGCTGCACATCGGCTCGATCACCATCCCGGCCAGCGGCCTGCTGATGCTGGTCGTGTCGGTGGTGCTGTCGATCGTGCTGGAGACCTACGTCAACGGCTCCCGCATGGGGCGCGCCATGCGCGCCACCGCACAGGACCCGGACACCGCCCGGCTGATGGGCATCAACCCGGACCGGGTGATCGTGCTGACCTTCGGCATCGGCGCGGTGCTGGCCGGCGTCGGCGGCGTGCTGTACGGCACCTACATCCACAACGTGGACCCGTACATCGGCTTCCAGAACGGGTTGTTCGCGTTCGCCGCGGCCGTGCTCGGCGGCATCGGCAGCATCCGCGGCGCGGTGATCGGCGCGTTCGTCATCGGCCTGATCAAGAACCTGGCCGACATCTACCTGCCCGGCGGCACCGCGTACGACTACGTGTGGATCTTCATCCTGCTCATCGCGGTGCTCGTGTTCCGGCCGCAGGGCCTGTTCGGCGAAGCGGAAAGGGTGCGGGCATGAAAGCCATGGCTCGACCGCTCATCATCGTCGGCGCGATCGTGGTCATCATCGGCGCGCTGCTGCCGTGGGCCACCTTCGTGCTCAACGACGGCGCGTACCCGGACAAGGCGACGCTGCCGTTCTTCGACGCCCCGTTCGGGCTCAGCTCCTTCCGGCTGTACCTGGAGGTCCTCGGCCTGGCCGGTCTGGTCTTCGCCTTCGTGCCGTTGCGCGACAAGGTCCGCGTGCTCAAGGCGGTCGGCTGGGGTGCGGCCGGCATCGCCGTGATCAACACGCTGTTCCTCATCGGCGACGGCGGCGGCTTCGGCGCCGTCACGGTGGCCGACGGCACGCCCGCGTTCGGCGGCATCGCCGCCGTGGTCGGCGCGGCGCTGCTGCTATTCGGCGCCTACCAACTGCCGTGGCAGCCGCTGGCGGTGATCAAGCCGAGGCTGCCGTTCTGGGCGGAGTGGCTGATCCTGCTGGTGGCCTTCGTCGGGCTGCTGCTCCTGATCACCGAGACGCTCACCGCCGGCGGCCACAGCGGCGTCTCCGACCCGTACATCGGCCCGCTGTTCCTGTCCTACCTGTGCGCGGCCGGCGCCCTGCTCGGTGTGCTGTGGGCGTTCGGCCTGACCAAGTGGATCTCGGACATGTCCGAGCGCCACCGCGTCTTCAGCATCGTCGTGCTGCTGCTGTGCGCGGTCGCGGTGCCGTTCACCTCGGTCGGCAACGACTACTGGATGACGATCACCGCCAACATCGGCGTGTACGCGGCGACCGCCATCGGCCTGAACATCGTGGTCGGCCTGGCCGGCCTGCTCGACCTCGGCTACGTGGCGTTCATGGGCATCGGCGCGTTCGTCGCGGCCAACCTGTCCGGCGCCGTCGCCGCCGAGTTCGGCATCCGGCTGCCGTTCCTCCTGGCCGCGGTCTGCGCCGGCGTCGTGGCCGGCATCTTCGGCGCCCTCGTCGGCTCGCCGACGCTGCGGGTCCGCGGCGACTACCTGGCCATCGTCACGCTGGCCTTCGGTGAGATCTTCGTGCGGGTCTCGCAGAACAACATCGGCGGCCTGACCGGCGGCTCCAACGCCATCCCCAACATCCCGGACCTGGACCTGTTCGGGACCAAGTTCAACGACTCCCTCGCCATCGGCAGCATCCAACTGCCGGGCGGCGTGCTGTACTACTTCCTGATCGTGCTGCTGGTCGCGCTGGTGATGTTCGTCTTCGGCAACCTGAAGAACAGCCGCATCGGCCGGGCCTGGATCGCGATCCGGGAGGACGAGGACGTGGCCCGCGCGATGGGCGTGAAGACCGGGAAGCTGAAGATCCTGGCCTTCATGACCGGCGCCACGCTGGCCGGCCTGGCCGGCGCGGTGTTCGCGCACAAGCTGGCCACCGCCTCGTACGACAGCTTCCAGTTCAACCAGTCGGTGACGCTGCTGGCCGCGGTCATCCTCGGTGGCATGGGCACGATCCCCGGCGCGGTGCTCGGCGCCGCGCTGCTGTTCGTGCTGCCCGAGGAGCTGCGCCAGTTCTCCGACTACCGGCTGATGTTCTTCGGCCTGGCGCTGGTCGTGATCATGCGGTTCCGGCCGCAGGGCCTGATCGCCGACCGGCACCGCCGGGCCGAGCTGGCCGACGAGGACGTGACCGGCGAGTCACTGGAGGACACGGCGATCAAGAGCCCGATCGCCGTCGCGGTAGTCAAGGAGGCCGGCGCATGAGCACCCCGGTGTTGCAGGCACGGGACGTGTCCATGGTCTTCGGCGGCCTCTCGGCGCTGCGGAACGTGTCCCTCACCCTGGACGAGGGCAAGATCCACGGCTTGATCGGGCCGAACGGGGCCGGCAAGACGACATTTTTCAACTGCCTGACCGGCTTGTACACGCCGACCACCGGGCAGGTGCTGCTCAAGGGCGCCGTGCTGCCCGGGGACCCGGCCGCGGTCACCGACGCCGGCGTCGCCCGCACGTTCCAGAACATCCGGCTGTTCCCCAGCATGACCGTGCTGGAGAACGTGTTGCTGGGCCGGCATGTGCGGATGAAGCAGGGTCCGCTGGCGTCGCTGTTCCACGGGCCGTCGTTCCGCCGCGGCGAGGCCGCCGCGCGGGACCGGGCCCGTGAGCTGCTGGCGTTCGTCGGGCTGGGCAAGGTCGAGGACGAGCTGTCCCGCAACCTGCCCTACGGCGACCAGCGGCGGCTGGAGATCGCCCGCGCGCTGGCCACCGACCCGGCGGTGCTGCTGCTGGACGAGCCGACCGCCGGCATGAACCCGCAGGAGACCGAGGCCGCCCGCCAGCTGATCTTCCGGATCCGCGAGACGGGCGTGTCGGTCGTGGTCATCGAGCACGACACGAAGTTCATCTTCACGTTGTGCGACCGCGTTTCCGTGCTGGTGCAGGGTGAGCTGCTGGTCGAGGGCACCCCGGACGAGGTGCGCGGCGACCCCCGGGTCGTCGAGGCGTACCTGGGCAAGCCGCCCGAGGAAGTCGAGGCCGAGCTGCAGGCCGTGCAGGAGGGAGAAACGCCGTGAGCGAGCTTGCGTGCGAACCATTCAGCACTGCGCGGGCGATGAAGGAGGCAGTGTGAGCGAGCCGTCCGCGGCGCCCCGGGCGACCGCCACCACCCCCACCCGCCCGCTGCTGGAGGTCCGCGGCCTCTCGGTGGCGTACGGGGCGATCGAGGCCATCCGGGACGTCAACTTCTCGGTGCAGGCCGGGCAGATCGTCAGCCTCATCGGCGCCAACGGCGCGGGCAAGACCACCACGCTGCGCACCATTTCCGGGCTGCTGCGGCCCAAGCGCGGCGAGATCACGTTCGAGGGCCGGCCGATCCACACCCAGCCGGCGCACGCCATCCTGGGCATGGGCGTGGCCCACTGCCCGGAGGGCCGGCGGCTGTTCCCGCGGATGACCGTGGAGGAGAACCTGCTGCTGGGCGCGTACACCCGGTCCGACGACGGCGTCGCCGAGGACATGGAGCGGGTGTACGAGCTGTTCCCGGTCCTCGGCGAGCGCCGGGGCAACAAGGCCGGCCTGTTCTCCGGCGGCGAGCAGCAGATGCTGGCCATCGGCCGGGCGATGATGTCCCGGCCGCGGCTGCTGATGCTGGACGAGCCGTCGATGGGCCTGTCGCCGATCATGACGCAGCGCATCTTCGACACCATCCGCAACCTGCGCGACCTGGGCACCACGGTGCTGCTGGTCGAGCAGAACGCGCTGGCCGCGCTGGCCCAGTCCGACTACGCCTACGTCGTCGACCTGGGCCACACCACGCTGGAGGGCACCGGCCACGAGCTGCTGGCCGACCAGCGCGTCCGCGACGCCTACCTCGGCGAAAGCTGATCACCGCCGCCGAAGCGTTCGGAAGGGACCATTCCTCCACTCCGAGTGGAGGAATGGTCCCTTCCTATCTTTGAGTCGTGGACGAAGTCGGCGTCGGGGGTCGCTCGATCAGGTGGTTTTTGCGCCCGTGGTCTCGCGGATGGCGCAGGTGAGGCGGGCGGTGCAGATCCGCTTGCCGGCCTCGTCGGTGATCACGATCTCGAACGAGGACATCGTCCGGCCCACGTGCAGCGGCGTGGCGACGCCGGTGACCAGGCCGGCCACCGCGCCCCGATGATGGGTGCACGACAGCTCGACACCCATGGCGATACGGCCGTGGTCGGCGGCGTGCATGGCCGCGGCGACGGAGCCAAGGGTCTCGGCCAGCACGGCGCTCGCGCCCCCGTGCAGCAGCCCGTACGGCTGGCGGTTGCCGGCCACCGGCATGGTGCCGACCAGCCGGTCACGGTCCCATTCGGTGATCTCGATGCCCATCTTGGCCGGCAGCTGCTCGGGCAGCGCCGCGAGCTCCTCCGAGCGGGTCCGCGCGGTCTCGGTCACCGCCACCTCCAAGTCTTGTCGGACCCTCACCCTAGACTCGGCCCCGTGAACCAGGCCGCAGCCCATACCGACAACCGTCTCCTGCTGCTCGACGGCCACTCGCTGGCCTATCGGGCGTTCTTCGCGCTGCCCGCGGAGAACTTCAAGACGACGACCGGGCAGACCACCAACGCGGTCTACGGCTTCACCTCGATGCTGATCAACCTGCTGCGCGACGAGAAGCCCACGCACCTGGCGGTGGCCTTCGACGTCTCGCGCAAGACCTTCCGCTCGCAGACCTACCCCGAGTACAAGGCCAACCGCTCGGCCACCCCGGACGAGTTCCGCGGCCAGGTCAGCATCGTCCAGGACGTGCTCGGCGCGCTGGGCATCCCGGTGCTGGAGAAGGAGAACTTCGAGGCCGACGACATCATCGCCACGCTGACCACGCAGGCGTCGACGGCCGGCTTCGAGGTGCTCATCTGCACCGGCGACCGCGACGCGCTGCAGCTAGTCACCGAGAAGGTGACGGTGCTCTACCCGCGCAAGGGCGTCTCCGACCTGACCCGGTTCACGCCCGAGGCCGTGCAGGAGAAGTACAACCTGAGCCCGACGCAGTACCCGGACTTCGCGGCGCTGCGCGGCGACCCCTCGGACAACCTGCCCGGCATTCCCGGCGTCGGTGAGAAGACCGCGGCCAAGTGGATCCGCGAGTTCGGCTCGCTGGGCGACCTGGTCGACCGGGTCGACGAGGTCAAGGGCAAGACCGGCGACGCGCTGCGGGCCAACCTGGCCAACGTGCTGCGCAACCGGGAGCTGACCGAGCTGGTCAAGGACGTCGAGATCCCGGTCGGGCCGGCGGATCTCGCGGTGCGGCCGTGGGACCGCGACCAGGTGCACCGGCTGTTCGACGACCTGGAGTTCCGCGTCCTGCGCGATCGCCTGTTCGCCACGCTGACCAGCGCCGAGCCGGAGGCCGACGAAGGCTTCGACGTGACCGGCGGCGCGATCCCGTCCGGCGAGCTGGCGGCGTGGCTGGACGAGCACGCCCGCACCGGCGAGCGCGTCGGCCTGGCGTTCAAGGGCACGTGGGGCAGCGGCACCGGCGACATCGAGGGCATCGCGCTGGCCACCGCGTCCGGCGAGGGCGGCTACCTCGACGCCACCGGGCTGACCGAGTCGGACGAGCAGGCCCTGTCCGCCTGGCTGGCCGACGAGAAGGTGGCCAAGGCCGGGCACGACTTCAAGGGCCCCGAGCACGCCCTGCGGGCCCGCGGCTGGGACCCGCGGGGCTGGACCAGCGACACCGCGCTGGCGGCATACCTGGTGCGGCCGGGGCAGCGCTCGTTCGAGCTGGACGACCTCGTGCTGCGCTACCTCAAGCGGGAGCTGCGGGCCGAGGAAGGCGCCGACGACGGCCAGTTGTCGTTGCTGGCCGACGAGGCCGCCGACGCCGACGCCGCGGCCAAGTCGCAGATCGTCAAGGCGAAGGCCGTCGCCGAGCTGGCCGACGCCCTGGACACGGCGCTGGCGTCGATCGGCAGCCGTCGGCTGCTGGACGAACTGGAGCTGCCGCTGCTGGGCGTGCTGGGCGAGCTGGAGGAGGCCGGCATCTGCGTCGACGTCGAGCACCTCACCGAGCTTGAGGCGCACTTCGCCGCCCGGGTGAAGCAGGCGGCGCAGGACGCGTACTCGGTGATCGGCAAGGAGATCAACCTCGGCTCGCCCAAGCAGTTGCAGGTCGTGCTGTTCGAGGACCTCAACATGCCGAAGACCAAGCGCACCAAGACCGGCTACACCACCGACGCCGAGGCGCTGCAGACGCTGTACGAGACCACCGAGCACCCGTTCCTGGCCCACCTGCTGGAGCATCGGGACGCCACCCGGCTCAAGACCACTGTGGACGGTCTGCTGAAGTCGGTGGCCGACGACGGCCGCATCCACACCACGTTCAACCAGATGATCGCGGCCACCGGCCGGTTGTCCTCGACCGAGCCCAACCTGCAGAACATCCCGGTGCGCACCGAGGAGGGCCGCCGGATCCGGCACTCGTTCGTCGTCGGCTCCGGCTACGCCGAGCTGATGACCGCGGACTACAGCCAGATCGAGATGCGGATCATGGCGCACCTGTCGAAGGACGCCAGCCTGATCGCCGCCTTCAACAGTGGCGAGGACCTGCACACCTACGTGGCCTCGCAGGCGTTCTCGCTGCCGACCGAGGAGGTCACCGGCGAGCTGCGGCGGCGGGTCAAGGCCATGACCTACGGCCTGGCCTACGGGCTGTCGGTGTACGGCCTGGCCCAGCAGTTGCGGATCTCCAACGACGAGGCCCGCGAGCAGATGGACGCCTACTTCGACCGCTTCGGCGCGGTGCGGGACTACCTGCAGGCCGTCGTGGTCAAGGCGCGCAACGACGGCTACACCGAGACCATTCTCGGCCGCCGGCGCTACCTGCCCGACCTCAACAGCGACAACCGCCAGCGTCGCGAGATGGCCGAGCGGATGGCGCTGAACGCCCCGATCCAGGGCAGTGCCGCGGACATCATCAAGGTGGCCATGCTCGGCGTGCACAAGGCGTTGCGGGAGGCCGGCCTGCGCAGCCGTGTGCTGCTCCAGGTGCACGACGAACTCGTGCTGGAGCTCGCCGAGGGCGAGCACGAGCAGGTCGAGGCCCTGGTCCGCGAGAACATGGGCAACGCCTACCAGCTCGCCGTCCCCCTGGAGGTCTCCGTCGGCTACGGCCGCAGCTGGGACGAAGCCGCCCATTGAAACCCCGCGAGTCACGCTCTCGGACACACCGAATGTAGGTTTCGAGCAGTCAGTGGTGGGCATCCTCGTCGACCACTGATCGGACGGTCTCCAGCGTTCGGCGCAGCTCGGCCACCGGGATCGAGCCCAGGGCCAGTCGGAGTGCCTGCGGCACAACAGGAGTGGTGGCGAACTGCTCGGCGGTGGCGACGGAGATCCGGTGCCGGGCCAGGGTTGCCGCGACCCGGTCGGCCCGGGCCGGCTCGGCCAGCGGCAGCCAGAGGAAGTACGACGCCGGGTGGCCCACGACCGGCAGCCCGGCGAAGACATCGCGGGCGATCGCTTGGCGCATATGGGCATCCGTCCGCTTGTGGGCCTCAAGCCGGTCGACGGTGCCGTCCTCCAGCCATCGCCGGATCAGGGCGACGTTGAGGGCCGGGGTGTTCCAGGTGGTGGCGCGGATGACCCGTTCGATCGCCTTGGGTTCGGGCGTTACGACGTAGCCGACCCGCAGGCCGGTGGCGACGCTCTTGGACAGGCTGGAGACGTAGACCGTGCGCTCCGGGGCGAGCGCGGCCAGCGGCGGGGGAGCGTCCTCGACGAGATAGGCGTACGCGGCGTCCTCGATGATCAGCAGCCCGTGTCGCCGAGCCGTTGCCACCAAACGTTTCCGAGCCGTGAGAGACATGACCGTGCCCAGCGGGTTGTGCAGGGTCGGCATCGCGTAGACGGCACGGATCGGCCGCCGGCGACAGAGCTCGTCGAGGTCGGTGGTGGCCACCAACTCCAGGCCCAACGTCTGGGCCAGCACCTTGAAACCCGTGTACGTCAACGGATCCACGGCGACGACGTCGCCGCGCCGCAAGGTGGCCATGGCCGTCGCGGCGAGGCCGTGCTGCGCGCCGCTGACGATCAGCACGTTCGCGGCGTCCACGGTCAGGCCGCGGCGGGCGAGGTGCCGGGCGATGGCCGTGCGGGCCTCCGGCCGGCCGGCGTGCGGCTGGTAGTGCAGCAACGATTCCAGGTCGCCGGCCGTGGCCAGGTCGCGCAACGCGGTACGCAGCAGGTCGGCCTGGCCGGGGAGGGCCGGGTAGTTGAACTGGAGGTCGACGGCGTCGGTCGCCACCGCCTGCTCGTCGATGCCCTGGCCCGCAAGCAAAGCCGTGTCCCGGACGAAGGTGCCGCGGCCCGGCTCGCCCGTCACCAGGCCCATCGCCGCCAGCTCGGCGTACACCCGAGTGGCCGTGACCAGCGCGATTCCCTCGCGGGCGGCCAGTTCCCGATGCGTCGGCAGCCGCGTCCCCACCGGCCAACGGCCCGCCCGCAGCTCCGCCGCGAGGCCGTCCACCACGCCCTTGTACCGAGGAGTCCGCACCGCCCGATTGTATCCATGACAATTCTTCGACTGTCGTGAAAACCGGCCCTAACCTCGGCCTATGCACATCGCGATCCTGACCTTCGACGGCTACAACGAGCTCGACTCGTTCATCGCGCTCGGCATCCTCAACCGCGTCGACCGACCCGACTGGCGGATCTCCATCGCCAGCCCCACGCCCACTGTGCGTTCCATGAACGGCATCCTCGTCGAGGCCACCGCCACGCTCCAGGACGCCTGCGCCGCCGACGCCGTCATCGTCGGCAGCGGCGCCAAGACCCGTGAGGTCGTCGAGGACCCCGCGATCATGTCCGTGCTGCGCGGTCTCGACCCGTCGCGGCAGCTGCTCGCCGCCCAGTGCTCCGGCACCCTCGTGCTGGCCAAGCTCGGGTTGCTCGCCGGCGTGCCCGCCTGCACCGACGTCCGCACCAAGCCCTGGGTCGTCGCCGCCGGCGTCGACGTGCTCAACCGGCCCTTCTTCGCCAACGGCACCGTCGCCACCGCCGGCGGCTGCCTCGCCTCGCACTACCTGGCCACGTGGCTCATCACCCGCCTCGAAGGCCCCGACGCCGCCGAAGCCGCCCTGCGCTACGTCGCGCCGGTCGGCGAGCAGGACGAGTACATCGAGCGAGCCATCCGCAACACCGATACAGCGAGCGTGAGCCTCAGGTAGTACGCCACCCTCAGATCAGCGTCACGATGAGCGCGTACACCATCGAGCCGAGGCTGACCACCAGACCGGAGGTCGCCGCCTTGTTTCGGTCGCTGCCTCCGATTCGGACGAGGACTTCCCGCCACCGAGCCCCGACCCTGAGGATCATGGCCCGGTTCGATACGCCGTGCGCGCGCACCTGTGAGCAGCCGCCGAGCAGGCCCAAGGAGTTGTGCAGGCAGTTGCCGCCCTTGATGGTCGTGGCCAAGCACGAAGTGGGTACCCAGAACAACACGTAGGCCAAGCCCACTCCGGCCCCGACCAAAAGTGCCGGATGCGGCGCATCGCCAGCGAACTCCACGCCCACCACCATGGCAATTACGAAGTAGCCCCAGTAGAGCTGTGCTCTCCGCCTGGCGGCTCGGCTGATCGGCATACGCCACAAGGCTATTCACCTTGCCCGCGGCATGCTTCTGCTTCCCGGGTGAGGTCGCTGCGACGAGCGAGTGACTGCCGTCGTGCTGCGTGCCGTCACTGTTGCGCTCCCCGGCAACCAGAACT
>DASWRQ010000142.1:0-21640 GCA_036403095.1 Kutzneria sp.
ACGGCCGCCGCGGACGTGAAAACTAGGCGCGAACGGCCCGGATCTGCCAGATCGGGAGCTGCACGCGGCCCTGGGCGTCAACACCGACGGGGGAGTCGCCGGCGGCCAGCAGCGAGACGGCGACCGCCGGCATGGTCGCGGCCCACTGCTCGGGAGTGAAGCTGGTGGCGTAGCCCCGCATCCGCATACGGTCGATCCGCCAGTGCCGGCCGAGGTCGCGGCGCAGGCTGGCCTCGTCGGTGTGGCCCGGCATCGGGAACAGCGCCTCGGTCTGCTCGGGGAAGCACAGGATGTGCAGCACCGCACCGGGATTGCAGACGGCGTGCAGCGCGGCGAGGTAGTCGCGCCGCTGCTCGTCGGTGAGGCAGTGCATCATCGCGGAGTCGAGCGCCGAGTTGAACCGGCCGCCGATGGCGTCCAACTTCGTGGCGTCGGCGACGGTGAAGTCGACCTTCAGGCCGCGCTGCGCGGCCTTGGCCTTGTCCTGCTCGATCGCCGTCGGCGCGGCGTCGAAGGCGGTGATCTCGAAGCCCCGCTCGGCCAGGAACAGGGCGTTGTCGCCGAGGCCGCAGCCGCTCTCCAGCACCGGGCCGGTGAACTCGCCGGCGTCGGCCAGCTCCACGACCAGCGGCTGCGGGCCGTCCAGCCGCCACGGCACGACGCCCAGCTCGATGTCACCGTCTCCGACGGCCACGCTCTTGCCCTGGTAGAGCCCGTCGAAATCCATCATCGCGTGATCGGCCACCGATCGTCACCCCAGTTTAGTAGACGGAAACGTTCACTATGACCGAGCGTAGTCCGGGGTATTGGGAACGTCAACGTCTACTATCGGGTGGTGACCACGACCGACACCGGCCGATCCCGCCGCCGCGGGGCCGAGCTGGAGAACGCCCTGTACGAGGCGACCGTCCGGGAACTGGCCGAGGTCGGCTACGGCCGGCTGACCATGGAGGGCGTCGCCGCCCGGGCCCGCACCGGCAAGGCGGCCGTGTACCGGCGCTGGTCGACCAAACAGGCCCTGGTGCTCGACGCGCTGCGGCACAGCCTGCCGCCGCTGCCCGGCTTCGACCCGCAGATGCGGGCGCGGGACAACCTGCGGGCCATGTTCACCGTGCTGTGCCAGGTGTTCGGCGGCCACACGTCGTTTCCCGGCCTGGCCGTCGTCACCGGCCTGCTGGCCGATCCGGTGCTGCGCAACGCCATCGTCGAGCACATCATCAACCCGCGGCTGCGGGTGATCGAGTCCATTCTGGACAATGCCGTGCGCACCGGCGAGATCGCTGCCGACGCGGTCCCGCCGTTGGCCGTCCACACCGGACCGGCCCTGGTGATGCACACCTTTCTGCTGACCGGGAACGCGCCCGACGAAGCTGGGATCGAGCTGATCGTGGACAGCGTGCTGCCGGTCAGCCCTCGAGATGGCGGCGCGTGAACGACACCACCGGCATGGACCCCGTCGACGACCACGAGCCCGGCATCCCGCTGGGCGTCAAGGGGGCCGGTGAGATCGGCAACCGCGGCATCGCCAACGCCCGCCAACGGAGCCTTCCGCTGCGACTGCACCGCGTGCTTGAGTGAGAGGTGACTGAGCGGAGGCCGCCGATGTCGGAGTCCTATCCCTTCGGCGATGCCGTGGCGCTGGACCTGCACGACCGGTTCGCCGAGCTGCGCCGCGGCGGCGCGCCGGCCCGGGTCAGGATGCCGTACGGCGGCGAGGCCTGGCTCGTCACCACGTATGAGCAGGCGAAACTGGTCTACGCCGACCCGCGGTTCTCCCGCGCCGCGGTGGCCGGGGCGGACGTGCCCCGATCGCGGCCCGGCTACGAGCCGGTGGGCAACATCCTGACCATGGACCCGCCGGCCCATGGACGGATCCGCACGCTGGTCGCGAAAGCCTTCACCGCCCGGCGGGTGGAGCTGCTCCAGCCCCGGATCCAGGAGATCGTGGACGGTCTGGTCGACCAGCTGACTTCGCCGGGCGACCTCGCCGAGACAGTGGCGTGGGAGCTGCCGGTGCAGGTGATCTGCGAGCTGCTCGGCGTCCCGTTCGACGCCCGGCACCAGGTCCGCCGGTGCACGGAGACGATCGTCGCGGTCAGCGGCGTCACCCGGGCCGACGTCGTCGCGGCCCGGGACGAGCTGGCCGGCCTGCTGACCTCCTTGATCGCGCAACGACGATCGGCGCCCGGCGACGACCTGCTGACCGCGCTGGTCGTATCCCGTGACGCAGGAGACCGCCTGTCGGACAACGAGTTGCTGATGCTCGGCATCGCCCTGCTGGCCGGCGGCCACGAGACGACGGCCAACCAGATCGGCAACTTCGTCTACCAGCTGCTGACCTCACCCGAACGCTGGCACGCGTTGGTCGAACGGCCGGAGCTGGTGCCGGCCGCGGTGGAGGAGCTGCTGCGGTACAGCCCGCTGGCCACCGTGGCCGACCTGCCGCGGATCGCCAAGGAGGACATCGAGATCGGCGGCCGGCTGATCCGCGCCGGTGACGCGGTCCTCGTCCAGGCGGACTCGGCCAACCGCGACGAGCAGGCGTTCCCGCGCCCCGACGACCTCGACTTCGGGCGCGCCACGAACCGCCACCTCACCTTCGGATTCGGTGTGCACCACTGCATCGGGGCGCCGCTGGCGCGGCTGGAGCTGCGCGTCGTGTTGGCCACGCTGCTCCGACGCCGCCCCAGCCTGCGCCTCGCGGTGCCCGCCACGGCGATCGAGTGGCGGACCGGCCAGCTGATGCGTGGTGTGCGGGCCCTGCCCGTCGAGTTCGATCAGTAGGCCGCGCGCAGGCTCGGGACGGCGTCGGCCGGCACGTCGAACAGCGTGCTCGGGTCGCGGAGCAGGTCCTCCAGCCGCTGCCCGTCGAAAGCGGTGCTGCGACGGCCGTCGACCGCCATCGACAGCCAGCCCGAGAACACCCGTTCGCACGCCCCGACCCGGACCTGCCGGCTGTCGTGCTTCTCGCAGAGTTCCTTGGCGTACAGGCGGATCAGCTCCGGCTGCCGGTAGCGCACGCCGCCGGCCGCGTCGGTGCCGATCACGTCCAGCAGTTGGAGGTCGACCAGCCGCTCCATGTGCTTCTCGGCGCGGCTGGCCGTGGTGTCCAGCAGCGCGGCGCCGATCCACACCGACACCTCGGGCACGGTCAGCAGCCCCAGTCGGCGGAACAGCGCCGCCTCGGGCTCAGTTAATTCCCGGCAGCTGACGGCGAATCCGGCGCGCAGATCCTGCTCTGCCCCGCTGAGCTCGTCCAGCCGGTGTGCCTCGTCGGACACCTTGTCCAACAGGTGTCTCACCGACCAGTGTGGCTTGGCCGCCAGGCGTGCGCCGGCGGTTCTCAGCACGAGCGGCAGCCGGTCGCACAGCTCGGCCAACCGGTTGGCGGCGACGGGATCCGCAGTGACACGGGCACTTCCGGCGACAGCGCCGAGCAGCGACACGGCGTCGGTCGGCGCAAGGGCGCCGAGCCGGAGCTGGTGCGCGCCGTGTTTGCCCAGCAGGTCGTAGAGCTGGCCTCGGCTCGTGACGAGCACGTGGCACTGCGGGCTGCCCGGCAGCAGCAACCGGATCTCGGCGAACGAGGCGGCGTTGTCCAGCACGACCAGCGCCCGCCGGTCGCGCAGGATGCTGCGGTAGAGCGCGGCCCGTTCCTCGACGTTGTCGGGGATGAGGTCGTCGGGCACGCCCAGCGCGCGCAGGAAACCGCCGAGCACGGCGTTCGGGCCGGCGCTGACGTCGGCGAACAGCTGGCCGTCCGGGAAGTCGCCGGCGACCCGGTTGGCCCAGTGCACGGCCAGGCCCGTCTTGCCGACGCCGGCGCCGCCGGTGATCAGGCTGATTGTCAGGCCGGTGGTCAGCTCGGTGTCGCCGACCATGCCGTCCAGCGCGGCGATGTCGTCGGCGCGGCCGGTGAAGCCGGGCACATCGGGTGGCAGCTGCGCGGGAACCCGTTGCCGCAGCCGGGAATCCGCCGCGCGGGCCGGGCGGGTCGCGGTCAGTCCCGGATCGTCGCGCAGGATCGCGTCGTGCATCTTGCGCAGGGACGGGCCGAGTTCGAGGCCGAACTCGGTGATGGACAGGCGCTGGCCGTCGCGGAACGTGGCCAGCGACTCGGCCCGGCGGCCGGCCCGGTACTGGGCCAGCATGAGCTGGGCCCGGGACTGCTCGCGCAGCGGGTGCTCGCGGACGAGCGTGGTCAGCTCGCCGATGAGGTCGTTGTGCTGGCCCAGTTCCAGGCGGATGGCCGCATGCTTCTCGTGCACGGCCAGCCGCAGTTCCTCCAGTCGCGCCGCCTCGATCTCCACCGACAGGCCGGAGACCCCGGTCAACGCCGGCCCGCGCCACAACTTCCGGGCCGCGTCAAGGCATCTGGCCGCCTCCGCGAGATCGCCGGCCTCGGCCGCGGTCTCGCCCCGGGCCGTGAGCTCGGCGAACTCCATCGCGTCGATCCGGACGCTGTCGGTGCGCAGCAGGTAGCCCGGCGCGCTGGTGATGATCACGTCGTCGTGGAAACCGGCTGTCTTGACTGTTTTACGCAGCGCCGCAACACAGATCGCCACCTGCGTGCGGCCGGTGGCCGGCGGGCGGCCGTTCCAGACCGCCTCGACCAGCGCGTCGACCGAGACGACCTGGCCCGGGGCGAGGGCCAGCATCGCCAGGATGGTGCGCTGCCGCGAGCCGCCGATGGCGATCTGCGTGTCGCCTACGCCGGCTTGGAGCATTCCAAGCACACCTATGTTCAAGCGGTTCATTGACCCCCCAGTGGTCACGAACGTCATATTCCAATGTGGCCCGGTTTCCCCATGAGTCCCCACCCCTGGTTTCCCGACTCATCCGAGCGATCACAGTGAAGCACGAAAAAGATTGCCTGCGTCGGACTCGACCGTGACACCTGGTGAACTCACCCACTGTGTCCGATCAGGCACGCGTTGTCGAACACTTCGAATACCGTCCGTACCTTCTGGCAACCTTGTTGTCACCTCTCAACCACCAGTCGAACATGATATTTCTTCGCACCCGTCGGTGACCTGCATGTATGACTGAACGTAGTTCTGGATCGATCCAAAGTGACGATTCGTGACGGCGGTGACGTAACACACCCGAAAAGTCACGCAAAACCGCTCGATAACGGGAAGAAAAGACCCCTGAGTAGAGTCGCGCAGGCCGGCAAGAAGGCCGACGGTCCTCCGGGCGGTGGCAGACAACGACCGCCCCGTTGGAAACGTGACCCATTCGGCCGTTGAGTGAAACGGTCGGACGGGCGACGACGATTGTGGAGGACTTCGATGGCAGAGACGGCAGCGACGGTGGCGTGCATGGTCGCCGTGCTCGGCAGCGTGACCGTCTGGATCGCCCTGCTCGCCCGCAGCCGCGCCCGCCAGTCCACCGCCCGCGACCTCGCCGACCAGCTCGCCGCCCTCGACGGGCGGATGCGCGAGATGAGCGCCGAGGTCACCGCCATCCACCGCCTGCTGCGTGACGTGGACTAGCTCGGGAACAGCATGGTCGCCAGGGTTTCCGCGATCGCCCGCACTAGCGCCTTGACGCCGTGAGGAGCTCGTCGAGCTGGCTACGTACACGGTCGGCGGCTTCGTGACGACCCTGATCCTGGTACAGGGCCAGCGCTTCCTGCCACGTGGCCCGGGCCTCGGCGACGGCGCCGAGGGTGGCATGGGGATGCCCGAGTCGTTGCGCGGTGTTGGCGTAATCGTAGGTGTTGCCGAGGGTCTGGTACAGCGCCAGCGCCTGCCGGTAACAGCTGATGGCGTCATGGTGGCGGCCGGCGCTGTGGGCGATGAAGCCCAGACTGTCCAGGGTCGTGGCCCGTCCCTCGACGTTGCCGATCTCCTCGTGCAGGGCGAGGGCGGCCTCGCACTGGGCGCGGGCGGTGTCGTGGTCGCCGAGGCGAACGGCGAACCAGCCGAGCTGGTTCATGGCGTCGGCCAGCCACTCGGTCCGGCCGAGCGCGCGATACAACTCGGCGGCCCGGTCGGCATGGTCGTAGGCCCGGCGGTCCTCGTCGCGCAGGGCCCAGGCGCGGGCGACGACCCGGTGGGTGTGCCCCTGCTCGGCCTGATCCCCGTGCAGTTCGGTCAGCGCCAGGGCTTCCCGTAGGTGGGTCAGACCGACCTCGTGCCGGCCGAGCTCGGTGAGCGCGCGGCCGAGGTGCCGGTGGGCGATCGCGAGGCACACCGGGTCGGCATGGAGAGCGGCTTGCCACACCGTGAGCTGATCGTGCAGCCGGCCGCGTCGAAGATGAGCGATGCTCATGCTCCAGGCCAGTTGCCACGCCACGTCGGCCCAGCCGTGGTCGACGGCGACGTGCTGGGCGGCGATCAGGTTGGCGTGTTCGGCGTCGAACCAGTCCAGCGCCGAGGGCGGCTCGACAACATCTGTTGTCGGCGGTGGGATACGGCTGGGCGGCCGCTGCGGGGCCAGCAGTCGGTCGGCGGCGTGGGCGGTGCCAGCGTAGAAGTCGACCACGCGGCGCAGCGCGGTCTCCCCTTCGTCCCCGACGATGGTGACGGCGAAGGCGCGGACGAGATCGTGCATCGAATACCGCTCGCCCGGCCACCGGTTGAGCAGCGACGCGTCAACGAGTTCCCGGAGCACCTGCTTGACGTGCGGAAGGCCGGTGAGGCTGGCCGCGGCCGGCAGGCCGATGTCCGCGCCCGGGGCGATGCCGAGCAGGGAGAACACCGTGCGCTGCTCGGCCGTGAGCCGTCGCAGCGACCAGGACAGGACCTGCGGCAGGCTGTCCGACGGATCGTCGCCGTCCAGTGCCTCGAGACCGAGGTCACGGAGCTCGGCGACGAACTCGGCCAGCGGGATGTCGGGATGGCCGCGGGCCCGACTGGCCACGATGGCCAGCGCCAACGGATAGCCGCCGCACCGCGCGATTATCTCGCGCGTGACAGCGTCCGGCGCTGCACGCCTTTCGTCGAGACGCCGCATGAGCAGCACTTTCGCCTCGTCGTCCTCGAGAGCCGGCAACGTGACGACCTGCGAGCCGTAGCGGGTGACCACTGCGGTCAGCTTGCGCCGGCTGGTGATCAGCGCCGTGCAGGCGGCCGTGCCGGGCAGCAGCGGCTCGATCTGATCGCCGCTGGCCGCGTTGTCCAGCACGATCAGCATCCGCCGGTCGGCGATCACGCTGCGGTACAAAGCCGTGTGGTCGGCCAGAGTCCCGTTGAGCCGACCGGTGTCCACGCCCAGCGCGTCAAGGAACCCGCGCAATGCCGTCAGCGGTCGCACTGCCTCGCCGTCCGGGCTGCATCCCCGGAGGTCGACGAACAGCTGGCCGTCCGGGAACCGGTCCTGCCGCTCGTGCGCCCAGTGCACGGCCAGCGAGGTCTTCCCGATCCCACCCGGTCCGACCACCAGCGCGATCGTGGCCGTGTCGAGTTCGGCCAGCGCCGCCTCGCGCCCGGCAAACCCGTGCGGCGCAGGGGGAAGCTGCCTCGGCACCGGCCGCGTCACGTCGGTGTCCAATCGATCCACGCCCAGCGCTTGCGCCAGCTGTCGCAAGGAGGTGTGGCGGGGATTGGGCCGCGACCCCGTCTCCAGCCCGCGGATCGTCCGCACCGACACCCCTGACCGTTCGGCCAGCTCCTCCTGCGTCAGCCCCGCCCGCAGCCGCCGCCTTCTGAGCGCGTCGCCCAGGTCTTCCCCCATGACCGCTCGCCCCCACCGTCGCTGTCAGTACAGAGACGGTAACGCTGCGACGAGTGGTCCGGTGTTCCCGTGACCCCATCAGACCAACGAAAACAAGGGGTCGTGCCCGAACGGGCACGACCCCTTGATGACGCGGTCCTACTCGGCCATGGCGGCGATGAGGCTGGTGGGCCGCATGTCGGTCCAGTTGCGCTCGATGTAGTCGAGGCTGTCCTGGCGGGCGGCGGGGCCGTTGGCGACGGTCCAGCCGGCGGGCACGGGGACGAACTCGGGCCACAGGGAGTGCTGGCCCTCGTCGTTGACGAGCACGAGGTAGCTGGCGTCGTTGTCCTCGAACGGGTTGGTCATCGCTTTTCTCCTTGACTCATCCTGATGGGCCTCATCCTGGTGGGCCTCATCCTGGTGGCCACGAGCCGCCCGATGGCGGCGCCGTGGTCGGCGTGCAGAAGCTGCTCGTGGGTGGCGGGGAACGGGTGCTGGCTGACGGAGCGGACGTGCGGGGTCCAGAGGTCGGGGTCGGCCCAGGGGCGCTGGTCCTCGGTGGCGACGACAAGCAGCAGGTCGCCGTCGAGGACGGGGGGCTCGCGGTGAGCGGTGACAACAACATTGGTGACGGTGGCGTCCAGGACCCGAGCGAGCTGGGTTTCGGAGAAGCCACGCATCTCCTCGTCGGTGCCGAGCAGGCGGATCAGCTCGGCCGGTAGGTCGGCGGGCGGCTCGGTTTCGGCGAGGCCGAGCCGGACGTAGCCGGCGTAGAGGTCGTCGTGCACCTGACCGGCCGACATGGGGCGGCGCAACGACGGCTCGACCGGGTAGGCGTCGAGCACGGCCAGGAGGGCGACCTCGTCGCCGGACTGCTGGAGCGCGGCGGCGACGGCATGGGCGAGGTGGCCGCCCATGGACCAGCCGAGCAGGTGGTACGGCCCCGTGGGCTGCACCTTCCGGATCTGGTCGACGTAATCGCCGACGAGCTCCTCCAGGGTCGCGGGCGGCTCGCCACCGGACAGGGACCGCGACTGGAGGCCGTAGACCGGGGTGTCGCGGTCGAGACCACGCAGCAAGGTGGAGTAGCACCAGCTGAGCCCGCCGACGGGATGCACGCAGAACAGCGGAAAACCGTCGCCGCCGGCCCGCAGCGGCAGCAGCATGGCGAACGGGTCCCGCTCGTCGCCCTCGTCGAGCTGCGCGGACAGCTCGGCGACGGTGGCGGCGTCGAACAGGGTGCGGATGCTGAGCTGGGCGCCGAGCACCGCGCCGATCTTGCTGACGAGCTGCGTGGCCAGCAGCGAATGGCCGCCGAGATCGAAGAAGTTGTCGTCGATGGACACCGGGTCGACCTTGAGCACCTCGGCGAACAGCTGACACAGCAACAACTCTCGCGGCGACCGTGGGCCCCGGCCCTCGGCGACGGCATGGGTCGGCGCCGGCAGCGCCCGGCGGTCGACCTTGCCGTTGGGGGTCAGCGGCAGCGAGTCGAGCGGCACGAACACCGAGGGCACGTAGTACTCGGGCAGCGACGAGCCGACGAATCGCCGCAGCGCCACCGGATCCAGGTCGGCGCCGACGACATAGGCGACGAGCGCCGCGTCGTGCACGGCGACCGCGACGGCGGAGATGTCGGGGTGCCGGCCCAGGGCGGCCTCGACCTCGCCGAGCTCGATGCGCAGCCCGCGCACCTTGACCTGGTCGTCGGACCGGCCGACGAACTCCAACTGCCCATCGGCTCGGCGCCGCACGAGGTCGCCGGTGCGATACATGCGACTTCCGTTGGCGGCAAAGGGATCGGCGACGAAGCGTTCGCCGGTCAGCTCCGGTCGCCGCAGGTAGCCCCGGGCGAGGCCGGCCCCGGCGAGGTACAACTCGCCCGGCACGCCAACGGGAACCGGCGTCAACCGGCCGTCCAACACGTACGCCGTGACGTTGTTGATGGGCGAGCCGATCAGCACCGGATTGGCCTCGTCGTCCCAGACCGCGAAGGTGGACTCGATGGTCGCCTCGGTCGGGCCATAGGCGTTGATCAGCATTCGCCCGGCCGACCACGCCTTGATCACCTCGGACCGCGACGGCTCGCCGCCGGTCACCAGCACCTCGAGCTTGGGCAGCGCGATCGGCTCCACGGTCGCGAGCACCGCGGCCGGCACGGTGGCGTGGGTGATGTCCTTGGCCTTGAGGAAATCGCCGAACTCGGCGCCGGCCGGCGGGATCACCAGGCAGCCGCCGAAGAACAGCGCCTGCGCCAGCTCGGACATCGACACGTCGAAGCTGGGGGAGACGAAGGTCAGCACGCGCCGGTCCGGGTTGGCGCCGAACCGACGGCCGTACTCGGCGATCAGGTTGAGCAGCGCGCGATGCGGCACGACAACACCCTTGGGGCGGCCGGTCGAGCCGGACGTGTAGATCACGTACGCGCAGTCCTCGGGCCGGACGGCGACATCGGGATTGTCGGCCCCGAATTCCTCGGCCTCGACGGAGGCGAGGACACAGACCGGGGAGACGTCGCCGAGGATGAAATCGATGCGCTCGTCCGGGTAGCCGGGGTCGACGGGGACGTAGCCGGCGCCGGACTTGAGGATGGCCAGGCAGGCGACGATCAGGTCGATGGACGGTCGCAGCGTGACGGCCACGTACTCGCCGGGTCTTGCGCCCTGGTCGATCAGCTTGTGGGCCAACCGGTTGGCCCGCTCGTTGAGCTCGGCATAGGTCAAGGTCTCGGCGCCGCACTCCACGGCCGGCAGCGTCGGCGTGCGCAGCACCTGCGCCTCGAAGGCCGCCGGCAGTGTGGTGAGGTCATGCGCGAAGTCCAGGCCTCGCAGCGGCTTCCGCTCGTCGGCGGTGAGGACATCGACGTTCCCGACCCGAGTCTGCGGGGCGCTGACCACGGCCGCAACGAGCCGAGTGAATCGGTCCACAATGGACCGGGCGGTCGTGCGGTCGAACAGATCGGTGGCGTACTCCAGGACGCCCTTGATGCCATCGCCCTCGGCCAGCACGAACGACAGGTCGAACCGTGTGGTGCCGGTGGCGACCTCGTGCGGGCGGACGGCCAGCCCGGGCAGCGTCAGCTCGCCGTCGCTGTTGTTCTGCAACGCCAACAGGACCTGGAACAGCGGGTGGTGGGTCAGCGACCGGGTCGGGTTGACCACCTCGACCAGCCGCTCGAACGGCACGTCCTGGTTGGCGTACGCGGCCAGGTCGGCGGTGCGGACCCGGTGCAGCAGCTCGGTGAACGTCGGGTCGCCGGACAGGTCGTTGCGCAGCACCAGAGTGTTGACAAAGAATCCGACCAGGTCGTCGAGGGCCTCGTCGAGGCGGCCGGCCACCGGGGTGCCGATGGCGATGTCGGTGCCCGCGCCGAGCCGGTTGAGCAGTGCGGCCAGCGCGGCCTGGAGGATCATGAACGCCGTGGTGCCGGTCGCCCGGGCCAGCCGGGCGATCCCAGCCTGCACGTCCGCGTCCAGCTCGAACTCGACGACATCGCCGCCGCGGGTGGCCTGGGCGGTGCGGGGACGGTCGGTCGGCAGCTCGATGGCGTCCGACAGGCCGGCGAGGGCCTGCCGCCAGTGCTCCAGCTGCCCCGAGACCACGCTGGTCGGGTCGTCGTCGGCGCCGAGAACTTCCCGCTGCCACAACGTGTAGTCGGCGTACTGGACCTTCAGCGGCGGCAGGTCCTGGCCGGCGTAGGCGGCCGACAGGTCGCGGAACAGCGGGGCGAGCGACCAGCCGTCGCTGGCGATGTGGTGCACCAGCAGCAAAAGCACGTGCTCGGTGTCGCTGGCCCTGGCCAGCGTGGCGCGGATCGGGATCTCGCCGGCCAGATCGAAGGCGTGCCCGACGGCCTCGGTCAGCGCCTCCGGCGTCATATCGACGATGTCGAACGGCACCTCGGCGTCGGCCAGGACTTGTTGGTACGGCTGGCCGTCCACGTCCGGGAACACGGTCCGCAGGCTCTCGTGCCGAGCCAGCACCTTCGCGATCGCCACCCGCAGCGCCGGCACGTCCAGCGTGCCGGTCAGGTGTAGCGCCATGGTCAGGTTGTACGAGGCGCTGGGGCCCTCCATGCGGTGCAGGAACCACAGCCGCCGCTGCGCGAACGACAGCGGCACCAGCTCGGGGCGGCTCCCGGCGAGGACCGGCGGCCGGGTGGTGCCGCCGGCGGCGACGAGCGTGGCCAGCCCCGCCGCCGTCGGCGTGTCGAAGACGGCGCGGATCGGCAGTTCCGCGCCGAAGACCGTGCGGATCCGGCTGAGCAGCTTCACCGCCGACAGCGACTGCCCGCCCAGTGCGAAGAAGTCGGCGTCCGGGCGGACCCGGTCGACGCCGAGGATCTCCGCGAACAGCGTGCACAGGATCTCCTCCTGCGGCGTGCGCGGCTCGGCGATCTCCACGGCGGCGGCGTCGGTCGAAGCCGTGGCCAGGTCAAGCGCGGCCAGCGGGGTGCCGAAGTCGTCCCTGGTCAGCAGGTCGGTCAGGCGGTCGGCGATGGACCGGATCGTCGCCTCGTCGAAGGCGTCCGGCCGGTACTCCAGCCGGAGTTGCAGACGGCCCTGCCGAGTGCCGGCGGTCAGCCGCAGCGGCAGGTGGGCGGCGTCGTAGCCGGCGATGTCAGTGACGGTCACGCCCCGGATCGGTTCTGCCGGCGTCTCGTCGAGCGGGTAGTTCAGCACCACGGTGACGGTGTCGAACATCTCGCCCTGGCCAGCGGCGCGCTGGATGTCGGTCAGCCGCAAGTGCTGGTGCCCCAACAGCTTCGCCTGCTCGGCCTGGGCACGGGCGTAGTTCCCGGCCGGCGTCAGCGTGCGGTCGACGGTGATCCGCACCGGGATGGTGTTGATGAACAGGCCGACCATCGATTCGATGCCCGGCACCTCCGGCGGACGCCCCGACACCACGGCGCCGAACACCACGTCGTCGCGGCCGGTCAGCTCGGACAGCACGACGGCCCATGCGCCCTGGATGCCGGCGTTGAGCGTCAATCCGTTGGCCCGGTTGGTGTCAAGCAGCCGGGTAGTGTCCGATGCGGACAGTTCGGTGTCGATTGCGGACGGCATGACCGTGCCGGTCAGCTCCGGTGCGACCTTCGTCGCCCCGTCCAGACCGGCCAATGCCGTGGCCCACGCCGATTCGGCGGCAGCACGATCCTGCTTTGCCAACCAGGCCAGGTAGTTGCGGTACGGGGTGACCGGCGGCAGCGCGTCGCCGCCGTACAGCGTCCACAGCTCGCCCAGCAGCAGCGGGGCCGACCAGCCGTCGATGAGGATGTGGTGACATGTCAACACAACGCAGAACTCGGTGGCTCCCAGGCTGATCACCGTGAAACGCAGGGCCGGCGGCTTGGCCAGATCGAACCGCTCCGCCCGGTCCTCGGCGAGGATGGTGTCCACATCGGACTCGACGGCGGCGATCTCTCGCCACGGCAGCTGCACTTCCCGGTGCAGCACCTGCATGCCCTGGCCGTTCTTGCGCTGCCGGAACCCGGCGCGCAGGTTTGCGTGCCGGCGCACCAGCCTCTCCGCGGCCTCGCGCAGCGCCGCGGTGTCGAGCGGGCCGCGCACTCGCACGACCAGCTGCGTGTTGTAGACGTCGTCCTCGCCGGACAGGGCATGGAACAGCATGCCCTCCTGCAACGGCGTCAGCGGCAGGACGTCATCGAACGCGGGCGTGCTCATTCGGCGAACCTCAATTCCGCTTCCAGCGCCTCGATCTCGTCCTGGTCGAGCGCCAGGAACAGGTCCGACGGGGTGTAGCCGCCGGTGTCCTCGCGGCCGGCCAGCGAGCGCAGCGCGGCGAACCACAGCGTCGCCAGCTCCGTCACCTCGGCCTCGGTGAGCAGCGCCGACGGCCACTGCCAGGTCGCGGTCAGTCGCGGCCCGTCGGCGGTGTCCTCGGTGACGGCGCTGAGCTGCAAGGTGTGCGTCGCCGGCATGTCGGCGTCGCGGCCGGGCGGCCCGGCGACAGATTCCGTCGTCGCGGCGAACCGGCCCAGGTAGTTGAAGCCCAGTCGAGGCGATGTTGCGAGTTCTTCACGGCCGAGCAGGTAACGAAGCAGCCCGTAGCCGATGCCGTTGTCCGGCAACGCCCGTCGCTGCTCCTTGACCCGCTTGATCGCCTGCGACTCGTCGTCGCCGGGGTCGAGCCTGATCGGTGCCAGGGAGGTGAACCAGCCGACCGTGCGCGAGGTGTCCACGTCGTCGGGCCGGCCGTGGCTCTCCATGTCCACCAGCACGGGCTCGGACAGGCCACGCCAGCGCTGCACGGCCAGCGCCAAGCCGGCCAGCAGCACATCGTCGACACTGCCGTGCACGGCAGCCGGCACGGTGGTCAGCAGCGGCTCGGTCGCCTCCGGCGGCAGGCTCATGCTGACCTCTCGCAGCGTGGCGACGACGTCGCGGCCTGGAACGATCGGCGGCAGGAAGTCCTTGGCCTGCACCACCTCCCGCCACAGTGGCAGCTCATCAAGACGGTCCTTCGCCTGCGCGTGGAGTCGCTGCGACCATTCGCGGACGGAGAACGTCGCCGGGGCCAGCGGTCGGCCGGCGATGGCGTCGTGCAGATCGGGGAGCAGGATCCGCCAGGACACGCCGTCGACCGCGAGGTGGTGCACGACGACCAGCAGCTTGTCGCCGTCCCGTATGGCCCGGAAGACCTTGCCCGCCAACGGGTTGAGCCACGAGGCGGCGGAGGCGAAGTCGCCTTCGTGCAGGATCTCGGCCGCAGACACCGCATTGCGGGGCCGGACCTCGATGTCGCCATCGGGGAGCAGCCGGAGCCGCAGGGCGTCATGCGTGTCGAGCAGGGCCTGAAGCGCCTCGACCAGCCGTTCGCGGGAAAGATCGGCCGGGATGTCGACGACCATGGACTGGTTGAAGCCGTTTGACGGGCCGCCCAGCGAGCGCAGCCAGTGCATGATCGGCGTCGGCGCGAACCGGCCGATGCCGGCGTCCGGGTCGGCTTGGACGTTCGAAGCCTCGGTCGCCACCAGGGCCAGCGCCTCGACGGTCTGGTGCTGGAACACGTCCTTGGCCGTCACGACGAGGCCGGCGGCGCGGGCCCGGGCGACCAGCTGGATGGACAGGATGGAGTCGCCGCCGAGGTGGAAGAAGCCGTCGTCGACCGACACCGCCGGCACGCCGAGCACCTCGGCGAACAGCCCGGCCAGGAGTTCCTCGCGCGGGGTGCGGGCGGCGACGCCGGAGGAGTCGGCGGTGTAGTCCGGCGCCGGCAGGGCCTTGCGGTCGATCTTGCCGTTGGGCAGCAGCGGCAGCGCGTCGAGCCGCACATGAGCCGCCGGCACCATGTACTCGGGCAGCACCTCCTTGACCGCCTCCTGATCGACCTCGCCGACCACGTACGCGACGATCTTGCCGTCACGGACGATCACCGTGGCCCGCTCGACGCCGTCCTGGTGTTCGAGGACGTTCTCGATCTCGCCGAGCTCGATCCGGAAGCCGCGGACCTTGACCTGGTGGTCCGCGCGGCCGATGTACTCCAGCTCGCCGGCCGGGGTCCAGCGGGCCAGGTCGCCCGTGCGGTACATGCGGGTGCCCGGTGCGCCGAAGGGGTTGGCGACGAAGCGTTCCGACGTCAGCGCCGAGCGGTGCAGGTAGCCGCGGGCCAGGCCCGCGCCGGCGACATACAGCTCACCGACCACGCCGGGCGCGACCGGGTTGAGCGCCGCGTCCAGCACGTACACCTGGGCGTTGACGATCGGCCGGCCGATCGGGGCCACGACCTCGCCGTGCACCGGTGCGCTCATGGTGGCGCAGACCGTGGTTTCGGTCGGGCCGTAGGCGTTGATCATGCGCCGGCCCTGCGACCACTGGCCGGTCAGGGCCGGCGGGCAGGCTTCACCGGCGACAACAAGTGTTGTCACGGAGGGCAGGTCCGGCAGCACCGACAGCGCCGTCGGCGGTAACGTCACGTGCGTTACTCCGGCCTCGGCGACCAGCGCGGCCATGGTGTCGCCCGGCATCACCCGCTCCGGCGGCGCCACCACCAGACACGCCCCGGAGAGCAGGCTCATGCAGAGTTCCCAGGCGGCGGCGTCGAAGCTGAGCGCCGCGAACTGCAACACCCGGCTGCCCGCCCCGACTTCGAAGGCCCGCATCTGTTGCGTGAGCAGGCTGGCGACGCCGGCGTGGGTGACTACGACGCCCTTGGGGCGGCCGGTCGAGCCGGACGTGTAGATGACGTAGGCGGAATTGGTCAGCCCGGCCCGTGGCGTCAGCGGGGCGTCGTCGAAGGCCGAGGCGTCCAGGGGAGTGGAGATGGTCAGGACCGGGGCGCAGTCCTCGAGCATGTAGGCGATGCGGTCGGCCGGGTAGGTGGGGTCGATCGGCAGGTAGGCGCCGCCGGCCTTGTGGACCGCCAGCACCGTGACCACCATGTCGATCGAGCGCGGAAGGGCCACCGCGACAAAGCTTTCCGGGCCGACGTCCTGGCTGATCAACAGCCTCGCCAGCCGGTTCGAGCGGCGGTCCAGCTCGGCATAGCTGAGCTCCGTGCCCTCGAAGATCAGCGCCGGCGCGTCGGGATTCTCGGTCACGCGGCGGGCGAAGAGCTCGGGGACGGTGAGCTGGGGGACGTCCTCGGCGGAAGCGTTCCAATCGACCAACGTCCGGTCCCGCTCGGCCGGGGTGAGCAGCTGAATGGTGCTGATCGGCGCGGACGCGTTGTCGGCCGCCGAGCGCAGGACCGTGATCAGGCGCTCGACCATGAGTTCGGCCGTCGCGCGGTCGAACAGATCGGTGGCGAACTCCAGCATGCCGGTCAGGCCGGCCGCGGATTCGCCGAGGCTCAGCGACAGGTCGAACTTCGCCACGCCCGCGTCCACCGACTCGATCTCGCCGGCCATGTCGAGTTCGGCCGCGGCGTTGTTCTGGAAGATCAGCATCGTCTGGAACAGCGGGTGGTGCGACAGCGATCGGGTCGGCTGCAGGGCATCCACCAGCCGCTCGAACGGCACGTCCTGGTAGGCGAAGGCGGCCAGGTCGGCGTCACGGACCCGGGTCAGCAGGTCGCGGAAGGTGGGGTTGCCGCTCAGGTCCGTGCGCAGCACCACCGTGTTGACGAAGAAGCCCACCACGTCTTCGAGGGCCTCGTCGCCACGGCCGGCGACCACTGTCCCTAGTGGAATGTCGTGGCCCGCCCCGAGCTTCTCGAACAGCACGGCCAGCGCCGCCTGCACGACCATGAACAGTGTGGTGCCGGTTTCCTTGGCCAGCCGCGACAACCGATCATGCAGCTCGGAGGCCACGGCGACATCCACGTAGTCGCCTTGGTAGCTGGCCACATTCGGCCGCGGCCGATCGGTCGGGATCTCCAGCAGCTCCGGCAGTCCACCGAGCTTGGCCGTCCAGTGCTCGACCTGCTCCTCGATCGGCAGACTCTGTTGCCACACCGCGTAATCCGCGTACTGCACCGGCAACGGGGCCCAGTCCGGCGCGGTCCCGCCGATCCGCGCGGTGTACGCGGCCGAGAGATCACGGCAGAGCGGCGCGAACGACCAGCCGTCGCTGACGATGTGGTGCACCACCAGGACAAGAAGGTTGCCGTCGAACAAGGTTGCGCGGATCGGGAGGTCGGTCGTCAGCTCGAAACCGCGCCGGGCCTCGGCTTCGGGCGTGTCGGCCGGTCCGGCGATGACCAGCGGGAGGCGGGCGTCGCGCAGGATCTCCTGCCGCGGACGGCCATCGGTGCTGGGGAAGACGGTGCGGAGCGACTCGTGCCGGGTGAGGACGTCGTTGAGGGCGGCCTCCAGGGCGTGCGGGTCGACCGCGCCGGTAAATCGGATCGCCAGCGGGACGTTGTAGGTGGCGTTGGGGCCTTCGAGCTGGTGCAGGAACCAGAGTCGGCGCTGGGCATAGGAAAGCGGGATCTCGGCCGGGCGGGGGCCGGCGGTGATGCGGGTACGGCCGGCGGTCGCGCCGTCGAGACGGGCCGCGAGCTCGGCGACCGTTGGGGCCTCGAACAGGTCGCGGACCTTGGGCTCGACGCCGAGGGCGGACCGGATGCGACCGATCAGGCGGGTGGCGAGCAGGGAATGGCCGCCGAGGTCGAAGAAGCTGTCGTCGATGGTGACCCGGTCGACGTCAAGCACGGCGGCGAACAGTCCACACAGGACTTCTTCGCGGGGGGTGCGCGGGGCCCGGCCCGCGATGCCGGCAGTGAAGTCGGGAGCCGGCAGGGCCTTGCGGTCGATCTTGCCGTTGGGCAGCAGCGGCAGGGCGTCGAGCTGCACATAGGCCGCCGGCGCCATGTACTCGGGCAGCAGCTCGCGGACGGCGGCGGGATCGGGCGTGCCGACCACGTAGGCGACGATGCGGTCATCGCGGACGACGACCGTGGCCTGCTCGATGCCGTCCTGGTGTTCGAGGACGTTCTCGATCTCGCCGAGCTCGATCCGGAAGCCGCGCAGCTTGACCTGGTGATCGGCGCGGCCGAGGTAGTCCAGCTGGCCGTCGGCGGTCCAGCGGGCCAGGTCGCCGGTGCGGTACATGCGGGTGCCCGGTGCGCCGAAGGGGTTGGCTATGAAGCGTTCCGCCGACAGGGCCGAGCGGTGCAGGTAGCCACGAGCGAGACCCGCGCCGGCCACGTACAGCTCGCCGACGACGCCGGGGGCGACCGGCCGCAGGTAGGCGTCCAGAACGTAGACCTGGGCGTTGACGATCGGCCGGCCGATCGGGGCGACGACCTCGCCGTGCACCGGGGCGCTCATGGTGGCGCAGACGGTGGTCTCGGTCGGGCCGTAGGCATTGATCATGCGCCGGCCCTGCGACCACTGGCCCATCAGCGCCGGCGGGCACGCCTCGCCGGCGACAACAAGTGTTGTCACGGACGGCATGTCCGGCAGCTCGGCCAAGGCCGTCGGCGGCAGGGTCACGTGCGTGACACCGGTTTCCGCGACCAGCTCGGCCAGCGGCGCACCCGGCATCACCCGTTCCTGCGGGGCGAGCACCACGCAGGCGCCGGAGAGCAAGCCCATGCACAATTCCCAGGCGGCGGCGTCGAAGCTGAGGGCCGCGAACTGGAGAACTCGGCTGCCGGCCCCGACTTCGAAGGCTCGCACCTGTTGCGTGAGCAGGCTGGCGACGCCGGCGTGGGTGACGACGACGCCCTTGGGGCGGCCGGTTGAGCCGGACGTGTAGATGACGTAGGCGGAGTTCTTGAGCCCCGCGCGAGGCTCCAGCGGGCCTTCGTCGAATGCGGAAGCGTCGAGGGGAATGGAGATGGTCAGGACCGGGCCGCAGTCCTCGAGCATGTAGGCGATGCGGTCGGCCGGGTAGGTGGGGTCGATCGGCAGGTAGGCGCCGCCGGCCTTGTGCACGGCCAACAACGTCACGACCATGTCGATCGAGCGGGGGAGGGCCACCGCGACAAAGCTTTCCGGGCCGACGTACTGGCTGATCAGGAGGCGGGCGAGCTGGTTGGAGCGGCGGTCGAGCTCGCCGTACGACAGCTCGATGCCCTCGAAGACCAACGCCCGAGCCCGGGGGTTCTCGGCCACCCGAAGGGCGAAGAGCTCGGGGACGGTGAGCTGGGGGACGTCCTCGGCCGAGGCGTTCCAGTCGACCAGAGCCCGGTGGCGCTCGGCGGCGTCCAGGACCTGGTGCGAGCCGATACGGGCCGAGGGGTCGGCAGCGACTGCCCGGAGCACGGTGGCCAGCCGGGAGAGGAGAGCCTGGGCGGATGACGCGTCGAACAGGTCGGTGGCGTACTCGAGGCTGCACTCGATGCCGTCGGCCGATTCGCGCAGGTTGAACGACAGGTCGAACTTGGCCACGCCGGTGTCGAGGTCCTCGACGGCGCCGGTGAGGCCGGGCATCTCGACGGTGCCGGCGTCGGTGCCCTGGAGGATGACCATCACCTGGAACAGGGGGTGATGGGCCAGCGATCGCGCGGGGTTGAGCCGCTCGACGACGAGTTCGAACGGCACGTCCTGGTTGGCGAAGGCGGCCAGGTCCGTGTCCCGGACGCGGGCCAGCAGGTCGCGGAAGGTGGGGTTGCCGCTCAGGTCGGTGCGCAGCACCACCGTGTTGACGAAGAAGCCGATCAGCTCGTCCAGGGCCGCGTCGGAACGACCGGCGACGACCGTGCCCAGTGGAATGTCGGTGCCACCGCCGAGGGCGTTGAGCAGCGTGGCGAGGGCGGCCTGGACGACCATGAACACCGTGGTGCCGGTGGCCCGGGCCAGCTTCACCAGCTCGGCGTGCAGGCCGGCGTCGAGCTGGGACGTGACGGTCGAGCCGACGAAGCCGGCCGCCAACCCGCGCGGCCGGTCCAGCGGCAGTTCCAGCAGCTCCGGTGCGCCGGCCAGCTGGGACGCCCAGAAGTCCAGCTGCTCGTCAACGGGCAGCTTCTGTTGCCACAGGGCGTAATCCGCGTACTGCACGGGAAGCGGCGGCCAGGACGGAGCGGTGCCGCCGAGCCGGGCGGCATAGGCCTGGGACAGGTCGCGGACCAGCGGCGCGAAGGACCAGCCGTCGGCGGCGATGTGGTGCATCACCAGCGTGACGACGTGCTCGGACCCTTGCGAGACAAGGGAAACCCGCAGCGGGACCTCGGCCGTCAGGTCGAAGGCGTAGCGCTGCGGGGCGGGTTCGGCGACCAGCTCCGGCGCGTACGAATCGAGGATGACCTGGTGGACCTCGCCGTCGGCCTCGCGGAACACCGTCCGCAGCGGCTCGTGCCGTGCGGTGAGGTCGGCGAGGGCCAACCGCAGCGCCTCGACGTCCAACGTCCCGGAGAGGTGCAGCGCCAAGGGAATGTTGTAGGTGGCGCTCGGGCCTTCCAGCTTGTGTAGGAACCACAGGCGCTGCTGGGCAAAGGAAAGAGGGAGCAGAGCGGGACGCTCGGCCCGAACGAGAGCCGGCTGGCCGCCGGCGGCGGCGTCCACCCGGGCGGCCAGGCCGGCGACGGTCGGGTCCTCGAACAGCGCCCGGATCGGGACGTCTACGTCGAACGCGGCACGGATGCGGTTGACCAGCTTGGTGGCCAGCAGGGAGTGGCCGCCGAGGTCGAAGAAGTTATCCTCGACGCCGACGTCCGTGGCGAGCACCTCGGCGAACAGGGCGAGCAGGGACTCCTCGGTGCCGGTCCGGGCGGCGCGGGACGTGACGGTGGTGAACACCGGCGCGGGCAGCGCCTTGCGGTCGACCTTCCCGTTGGAGTTCAACGGAAGCACGCTCAACGGCATGAAGGCCGCGGGCACCATGTACTCGGGCAGCGACGCCGAGACGTGCGCCCGGAGGGCAGCGTCGTCGACGGGCGAGCCGGCGGGCACGTAGTAGGCGACGACGCGGCGGTCACCGGCCGAGTGCTCGTAGGTGGTGACCGAGACCTGGCCGATGCCGTCGTGCCCGGCCAGCACGGTCTCGATCTCGCCGAGCTCGATGCGGAAGCCGCGGATCTTGACCTGGCCGTCGCCGCGGCCGACGAACTCGATGTGCCCGGTGGGCGTCCAGCGCACAAGGTCGCCGGTGCGGTACATGCGACGGCCGCCCGCGACGGCGACGAAGCGCTCGGCGGTCAGGGCCGGGCGGTTCCAGTAGCCACGGGCGAGCCCGGCGCCGCTGAGATAGAGCTCGCCGACCACGCCGGGCGGCACCGGCTGGAGGTGGTCGTCCAGTACCGCCGCCTGCATGTTGTCCATGGCCCGACCGATCGGCGGGACGCCGGCGAAGTCGGGGGACAGACGCAGGTAGGTGGCGAAGGTCGTGGTCTCGGTCGGGCCGTAGCAGTTGACCAGGTGCAGCGGGCGGTGCTCGCGCTGCAGGACGCGTCGCACGATGACCGGGTCGAGCGCGTCGCCGCCGGTCAGCACCCAGCGCAGCGTCGAGAACACCGGCGCCAGCACGTCGACGAGCTGGTTGAACAGGCCCACGGTGAGCCACATCATCGTGGCGCCGCCCTGCACGAGCACCTCGCCCAAGCGCGGCGCGTCCAGCAGCACGGCCTGCGACAC
>DASWRQ010000143.1:0-6837 GCA_036403095.1 Kutzneria sp.
GCTGGGACGGCCCGACCGGCCTCGGCACTCCGAACGGTGTCGCCTCCTTCTGAATCCGGTTCCTCGAGCCGGAGAGATGCCGGCGGGCTTGCAGCCCGCCGGCATTTTCCCGTACGCGGGTGAAGCCGAAACGCAGGCTTCACAGCCGGTCCAGCGGGTCTCGGCCGATCGGTCAGCCGAGTTCGGGCGGAGACGCCTCAGTGCGCCGACTACCTCGACGCCCTGCGCCACGCGCAGCACGCGGGCGACCTGTTCCGCGTGGCAGGCAGCGACATCGGCCAGGGCAACGCGCTCAACTCCATCAGCTGGTACCACGCGCAGCTCGGCCAATACGAACCAGCCGTGACCTGCTGCCTGGCCGGCAACCTCCAACTGCCACGCCCGCGATGAAACCGGATCCTGAAAACGCGACGTTGAAATCCTGCCGTAGAACGCGAACCGCAGACCGTCTGTTGCCCGGCGTTCGGGTTGACGATGACGGCGTCGTTCCGGGTGGCCGGCAGAGCGTTTCCTGCCGGCCACCGGGGCCGTCAGAAGATGTCGAGCGGCAGATTGAGTTCGCGGTTGCTCTGGCTGAGAACGGTGCGGCCGAACGTGGTGAACTGGAAGTCCGAATCGAAGTTGATATCGACCTCGCCGTCGAACTTCCAGGTGTCGTTGCCATTCGGCGTGATCAGCACGTCGAGATGGCCACCCACGAGCGACCCCTCGGTGATACCGCCACGGACCCGCAGCGGGATCGGGCCGTTCTGGCTCTGGTCCTTGAACAGGCCGAAGGTGCCGTTCGCGATGGCCACCACGTGGTTCTGATTGTCGAGGACCTCGAGCCGCAGCTGGGTATCGCCGTCCTTGTCGTCATCCTGGGTGTTGAACGTGAACGACGCACTCTGCAGGATCGCGGAGGGCACGCTCGCCGGAGTCACCGAGGGTGCCGCCGAAGCGACGCCGGCGGGTCCGACGACCAGTCCCAGTGCGGCGACCGTCGTCGTGGCGTACCGGGCAACGCGAGACGTCCTGAGCAGCTGCGTGATCCGGCCGGCGGGATGGACGTTCATGAATGGTGTTCCTTTCGTCGGTGCGAAAAGCCGCCCTGGTCGAGGCGCTGTGAACCCAGCGGTGCGAGGTCTCTCCAGGCAACTCTCCGCGCTTTGGCTTCCCCCAAGAGAGTCGGACGGTGCACTGAAGCAGCGCTGAAATGCCACAGAAACTCCAGCTGCTCGACCCGGCGTGGTCCAGCGTTGCTACCGACCGGACGGCGCGGCGATCCTTGGCGACTTCCGGCAGAGCCGCCCATTCATCCGGCAGGAAGCCACATTGGACATGGACCGGAGCGGCGAGCTGTTCGAGAAAACCAGCACCACTTCGACCGCATCGGCGGACAGACCGGCATCCCCGAATGCGGCGACAAAGCAACACCGGGCGTCCGGCTCGGCCACGCCGGGCGTGGCCCCGAGCCGATTCGCCGCTCGATCACCCGTTCCGGTCAGCCCGCCGCGAGCGCCGACGAGATCTCCCGCAGATCGGCCGCCGGGTGCCCGGCCGGACCCTGCGGGTCGCGCCGGCTGTACCGGTCGTCTCGTCGACCGGGCCGCGCAGGTTCCTTCGGATTGTCCCCGGGCTTCGGGACGCTGGTCTCTGTTTTCGGGATGCGGCCGCTCGGGATGCTGCTGGCGTGCCGCCGCTGGCGGCGGATGGCCCCTTTTCGGTGAGGAGCAGATGATGGTGTCGTCGAGGTGGCGGGTAGTGGCGGGCGTGGCCTGCCTGATGGTCGGTTCGATCGGGCAGTTGGCGCAATTCTTGGTGTCGCCTCTGCGGCAGGCGGACACGGCGGCGGCGCAGGTCTCGGCCGCCGCGGAGCATCTCGGTGCGATGCGGCTCGGGTTGGTGCTGGATCTGTTGATCCTGCTGGTCGTACCGGCGGTGCTGTATGTCGGCTTCGTGGCCGGGGCCGCCCGGTCCCGGCTGGCGGCCACCGGGGCCACGCTGACGTTCGTGACCTCACTGGGTGCCGGCTACCTGCTGGCCCAGGACGTGGTCGTGTACGCGGCGGCACTGCAGCCTGACCGGGACGCGGCCAGCGGTGTGGTGACCGCGTTCGAGGGCAACGGTGTGATCAGCGGTGTCGTGGTGGCCTACCTGGTGGGCCACACGATCGGGTTCATCCTCTTGGGCATCGCGCTGGCCCGCTCCCGCGCCGTGCCGATCTGGGCGGGCCTGGCGCTGTGCGTCTGGCCCGTGGCCGAGATGGCCGGCATGGCCGCCGGGGTCACCGCCGTCGCCGCCGCAGGGTTCGCGCTGCTGGTGATCGGGTTCTCAAGCTGTTCGATCGCGCTGGTGCGGGCTGGTCGGGCCGCAGCCGATCGGCTGGCGCCGGTAGCACCGGTCGGGTCGGCGACCCGTGCGGTCGTCTGAGCCATGAACACCGGTCGCGGCGGGAGAATCAGCAGACCATGAACCGATCCGGGCTGCAGTGAACCGATCTGGGCTGCTGAGCGCCGTCAGCCGTACCGCCGTCGCCGCTGCCGCCGTCCTGGCGCTGGCGGCGGTGGTTCTGGCGGTGCGTTTCCGGCATGACGTTCTCGGTCTCGGCATGGCGGGCCTGGCGCTGGTATTCCTGTCGGTGCCGGTGGTCGGCGCGGCCGTGGTCCGGGCCCAGCCACGCAACCCGGTGGGCTGGGTCCTGCTCGGCAGCGGGGTGAGTCTGCCGCTGGCAGTGGCCGCATACCTGTACTCGCACGCCGCCTACGGCGGGGCGCGGCTGCCCGCCGCCGCGTGGGCGGCCTGGCTGGACGGGTGGCCATGGACACCGGCCCTGACCCTGGTGCCGGCGGTGGGGCTGCTGCTGTTCCCCGACGGGCGCCCGGCGTCCCCGCGTTGGCGGCCGCTGCTGTGGGCCGGCTCGGCGGTGTTGGTCGCGCAACTGTGCAACGAACTGTTCGCGCCGCACCTGCTGGACTACCCGCGGCTGCCCAACCCGACCGCGCTGCCCGGCGCCGCCGGCTCGCTGGCCGAGGTGCTGGGCGCCACGATCGTGCTGGTGCCGCCGATGGCGACGCTGTCCGCGTGGTCGGTGCAGCGGCGCTGGCGGCGGGCGCCGTCGGGCACCGGGGCGGCCGCGGCGTTGAGGCTGGTCGTGCCGGCGGCGTGGCTGGTCGCGGCCTCCTGGTGGGGGTGCGCGGTCGCGATCCTGGCGACCGGCGACAGCAACAACGCGCTGGCCCTGGAGGCACTCGGGATGGTCGCGGTCGCGGTGACAGCCTGGATCGCGATGCGCCGCTACGGTCTGTTCGACGCCCGCCAGGTGCTCAACCGGGCGCTGGTGTACGCCGGGCTGAGCGTCTGCGTGATCGGGATATACCTCGCCGTGGCCGCCGTCGTCGGGTCGCTCGCCTCGACCGCGCTGCGCGGCCAGGTCGCTCTGCTGGCCGCGGTGCTGGTGGCGTTGCCGCTGCGCGACGTGCTGCAGCGCGGCGCCAACCGGCTGATGTACGGCGACCGCGACGACCCGTACGGCGCCCTGGTGCGCCTCGGGCACCGGCTGCAGGACGCGGCCGCCTCCGAGGACGTGCTGCCCGGCGTCGCCCGCGCCGTGCGGGAGGCGCTACGCGTGCCGCACATCGGGATCGCGATCGGCGACATCCACACCGACGCCGGCCGGCCCGGTGCCGACCACGAAACGTTACCGCTGGTCTTCGCCGGCGAGACCGTCGGCGTGCTGATCGCCGCACGGCGCGAGGCCGGCGAGCCGTTCACCGCCGCCGAGCGGCGGCTACTGGCCGGCATCGCCCAGCAGGTCGCCGCCGCCGGTCACGCCGTGTCCCTGACACGGGACCTGCGCCGCTCCCGGGAACGCCTGGTCACCGCCACCGAGGAGGAACGCCGCCGGATCCGCCGCGACCTGCACGACGGTCTGGGCCCAGGGCTGGCCGGTGTGGTCCTGGGCCTGCAACGCGCCCGCCGGCAGGTCACCAGCGACGCGGCCGCGGCCGTCGCGCAACTCGACACACTGACCGTCCAGACACAGGACGCCATCGCCGAGGTACGCCGGCTCGTCAACGACCTGCGCCCGCCCGCGCTGGACGAGTTGGGCCTGATCGGCGCGCTGCGTGAACGGGCCCGGACGCTAGGCGCGATCACCGTGCACGGCCCCACCAAGGAACTGTCGTCGCTGCCTGCTGCCGTCGAGGTCGCCGCCTACCGCATCGTGCTGGAAGCGATGACCAACATCGCCCGCCACGCCCGCGCCCGCGACGCGAGCGTGGTGATCAGCGTCGACGGCGCGCTGCACCTGGAGATCACCGACGACGGCGACGGCATGCCCCAGGCGTTCACCGCCGGGGTCGGCATCACCTCGATGCGCGAACGCGCCACCGAGCTGGGTGGCCACTGCACGCTCACGCCCGCCACACCCCACGGCACGACGGTCCGCGCGATGATCCCGCTGGAGGCCGCATGAGCACCGACAACCCCATCCGGGTCCTAGTCGCCGACGACCACCCCGTGTTCCGGTCCGGGCTGCGCACCCTGGTCGAGGAGAGCCCCCTGCTGGACTACGCCGGCGAGGCCGCCGACGGGGAACAAGCCATCGCCGTGTGCCAGCAGCAACGGCCCGACGTGGTCCTGATGGACATCCGGATGCCCCATGTCAGCGGCATCGACGCCACCCGCCAGATCCTGGCCGCCCGGCCGGAGACCGGGATCCTCATGCTCACCATGCTGGAGGACGACACATCCGTCTTCGCCGCCATGCGCGCCGGAGCCCGCGGCTACATCCTCAAAGGCGCCGACCCGGACCAGATCACCCGGGCCATCACCTCGGTCGCCGCCGGAGAGCTCATCTTCGGCGCCGCGCTCGCCGCCCACATGGCCACGTTCTTCCGCAACGGCTCCCGCGACCAGGTACGCGCCTTCCCCGGCCTGTCCTCCCGCGAACACGACATCCTCAACCTCATCGCCGCCGGACAGCCCAACGCCGCCATCGCCGAACAGCTCGCCCTCAGCGAGAAGACCATCCGCAACAACGTGTCCAGCATCTTCGCCAAGCTGCAAGTGGCCGACCGCTCCGCAGCGATCATCCGGGCCCGCGACGCCGGACTCGGCTCATAGCCACCCAGCGGAAACCCATTACCGCAACGCCGCGCGGATCGGGCGCGGTCGACAGGCACGGGCATCCTTCCTCGGTGGTCAGGTGAGATCAGCCCGACCCAGAGCGGGGAATTTCGGACAGCAACTCCGGGGACTTCTACCCAGCCTCATCGCCGTTTCAGCCGTCAACCAATCCATGATCCCGCACCACCTCCTGGCGCTCATCCGAGCAGCCTCGATGCCCACATCACGATGTCTCTTGAGACATCCGGATTCTGGAGAACGACGGCTGGCGTTGCGCCGCGTTCATCAGGGCCGACACCGTGTTTCTTCAGTCCCGTTCCCAGAAGTCGCTGGGTCAGTACTTCCCCGACGTGCTCGGTCACCTTGCCGGTCTTCCGGCGGGCTCGGTGCTCGACGGCGAGCTCATCTTCTTCGACCGGCAGGCCGGACGAACGTCCTTTTCTGCGTTGCAGCGGCGGGTCACCGCCGGCCGAGAGTTAGCCCGAGAAGCGAGAGCCCGGCCGGCAACGTTCGTCGCATTCGACTTGTTGCACGACGCCGACATCGGCGACCTGCGAGATCTTCCCCTGGCGCAGCGACGTGCCCGTCTGGAGGCACTCTTCGCTGACGCACCGACTGCCCTGCAACTATGCCCGCAGACCATGGACCACGACGAAGCCCTGCTGTGGCTCGACGCGCACCTACCACTTGGCTGCGAGGGCTTGGTCATCAAGGACCTGTCGGGGCGGTATCGGCGTACCGGCTGGTGGAAGTACAAGCTCAAAGAGACCGTCGAGGCCATTGTCGGAGGACTGGCGGGCACGGCGCTATCACCGACAGTTTTACTCCCCGGCCGCCGCGACGACCGGGGCCGACTGCGATACGTCGGACGCACCAGCGCGCTTACGGCGCCGCAGCGACGTGAGATCGCCGCGGCGGCCGTGCCAGTCGCACCTGAGGGCCGGCATCCGTGGCCGCGGCCGCTGCCCGTGGCCTGGTCCGGACAGCTCGGGCCCCGGGAACCGATCGATTACCTGCCGGTGAAGCCGCTGCTGGTAGCGGAGGTGATCGTCGATCAGGCGTACGAAGCGGGCCGCTGGCGTCACCCGATACAGTTTCTGCGCTTACGCGCTGACCTTGATCCGGCCGACGTGGAACGGTGGCGGCCGTAGGCGAGCCCGCCGACGCCGGCGAACAGGTCGACTCAGTGCGTCGAAGTCACCGCGCTCGGCGAGTCGACCGGCGGCGTGAGAGTCGCCGGCGTCAGCGCGGGCGCGCAATGCCTCGAAGTCACCGCGCTCGGCTAACACGTCGACCAGCCGGTGAAGGGCCCAAGACTCACCAGCATCGGCGTAGGCGCGGAGTGCGTCAATGTCGCCGCGCTCGACCAACAACTTAACCAGCGGTTCGCGAGCCTGCCAATTGCCCGCATCGGCGCAGGCGCGCAGCGCGTCGGTATCGCCGCGCTCAACCAACAGCTTGACCGACAGCTCGTTCAGCCGGAAGGTGGCTGGCGGCTGCACGCCCGGGAGTCGCGTTAAAGAAGCTTTAAGGAACGCTTGCTCAGCGTCATGAACTGCTGCCACATCATTGCTCGTATATCTCGGCACAAGCAGTACCGAGACGAAGAGGAGCCGTGCATGTATCGACGCGGAGTCAGCAGCCGGACGCGCAAGCTGGTGATTGGAGGTGCCGCCGCAGCGCTGCTCGGCTCGGCTCTCGCGGTCGGCACGGGGATGAGCCAGGCCG
>DASWRQ010000144.1:0-10543 GCA_036403095.1 Kutzneria sp.
CTGGCCGTCAAGCACCACGTTCCCGGTGCGGCGCTGGGCATTCTGCGCGGCGACGACCTTGTATCGGTGAGCGCGGGCGTGCTGAACAAGGCCACCGGCGTGCCCGTCACCGACGACTCGGTGTTTCAGATCGGTTCCATCACCAAGACCTGGACCGCAACCCTGGCCATGCAGCTCGTCGACGAGGGCCTCCTCGACCTGGACGCGCCGGTCGTCGACGTGCTGCCGCAGCTGCGGCTGTCCGATTCGGACACCAACAAGCGGGTGACGTTGCGGCACCTGTTGACGCACACCAGCGGTGTCGACGGCGACGTGTTCACCGACACCGGCCGCGGCGACGACTGCGTGGCCAACTACGTCGACCGGCTCGACGAGGCCGCGCAGGTGCATCCGCTCGGCGCCACTTTCTCGTACTGCAACTCGGGATTCGTGCTCGCCGGCCGGATGATCGAGGAGCTCACCGGGCAGACCTGGGACGCCGCGCTGCGGGAACGGCTGATCGACCCGCTCGGCCTGACCCACACCGTCACCCTGCCCGAGGAGTCGATCCTGCTCAGCGCGGCCATCGGGCACGAGGCGCCGGCCGGGCAGGAACCCGAGCCGGTGTCCACCTTCCTGCTGCCGCGGTCGGTGGGGCCCGCCGGCCTGATCACCGCCTCCACCGCCGACGTGCTGGCCTTCGCCAAGCTGCACCTGAACCGTGGCCGCACGCCCGGCGGCGATCGCCTGCTCAGCGAGGCTTCCGTGGCCGTGATGACCGAGCGACACGCAGACGTGCCCAACAAGTACGTTTTCGGCGATTCGTGGGGCCTCGGCTGGACGCGGTTCGACTGGGACGGACACCTCGTCATCGGACACGACGGCGGCACCCGCGGGCAGATGGCGTTCCTGCGGATCGTCCCCGAGCTCGACCTGGCCGTCACGCTGCTGACCAACGGCGGCAACGCGATGGACCTGTACCAGGAGCTGTTCCGGGAGCTCTTCGCCGAACTCGCCGGCATCTCCCTGCCGCCGGCCGTCGAACCGCCGGCCCAACCGGTCGAGGTCGACGCCACGGCGTATTTGGGGACGTACGAACGGGCCGGCAGCCGTATCGAGATCTTCGCCGGCGACCACGGCCTGCGCGTCCGCTCCACCGTGACCGGGTCGATGACCGACATCGTGCCCGACCCCGTCACCGAGCACGACCTGATCCCGGTCACCGACACCCTGTTCGTCGCCCGCGGCGAAGGCAAGCAGTGGTGGACGCCGGTCGTGTTCTTCTCCCTGCCGACCGGCGAGCCGTACGTGCAGGTCAGCGTGCGGACCTACCCGAAGGTGGACTGACCGCGGCCGGAGTGGGTACCCCCGCTCGTATGAAACGCACACGCGCCGAGTACGAGCGGGGGCTGCCCGACTACCACGACCCGCTGGGCGGCGTCGGCGGCGCCGCGCCGGCGTACAGCGCCTTGACGCTGCGCATCGTGCTGGCCAGCGTCGCCCTGGTCATGTGCCTCGCCGCCGGTGCGCTTTTTGTTGTGCTGCACGTGCTCTGGGGCATCATCCTGCTCTCCGCCCTCGCGCTCGTGTGCATCGTGGACCTGGCCTGGGTGATCCACCGCAAACGCCGCGGCGAACCCGGATAGTCCGCGCCCGTTCGGGGTACCCGATACCGCATGACCCAGCAGACGACGTACGACCCGGCCCCGCCCACCACGCCGATGCCGTCCGTGCCGGTCCCGCCCGCGCCCCCGACGACCCCGATCCCGGCGCAGCCTCAGCCGCCGGAGCCGGAGCCGGAGACCGAGTCGGTGCTGGGCGACATGCCCAACGAGCGGCCGGGCACCGCGTGAGAAAGCAGTGAGCGGGGAGGACGACACCTGCCGTCCTCCCCGCTCAGTACCGCGATTTCACACTAGCTCAGCGTCACCGCCGCGTCGTCCACGACGAACGACGTCTGCAGCGAGCTGTCCTCGCTCGCGCTGAACTTCAGCGCGAGGGTGCTGCCGGCGAACGACGAGACGTCGATCGTCTTCTGGACGTAGCCGCTGGCCTTGTTGAGGTTGGAGTAGGTCGCCAGCGAGGTGGTGCCGCCGGTGACGGTCAGCTTGTCGAACTGGGTGGTCGTGGTGGTCTCGGCCGAGTCGATGTGCAGGAAGAACGTCAGCGTGGCCTTGCAGCCCGCCGGGATGGCCACCGACTGGGACAGCGTGTCGGTGTGGGTGGTGCCGTAGCCGTCCAGCCACGCGTTCCAGGTGCCGCCGTGGGTGGGCTGGCTGGGCGCGTTCTGCCCGATCACGCCGGACGTCTGGGCCCAGACCGTGGCGCCGGACTCGAAGCCGGGGTTGCCGAGCTTCTGGCCGCTGCATCCGCCGGTGGTGCCGACGGTCCACGAGAACGAGGCCGAGCCGCTGTGGCTGGCGCTGTCGGTGGCGGTCACCGTGACGTTGCTGCTGCCGGCGGTGGTCGCGGTGCCGGAGATGACGCCGCTGGAGGCGTTGATGGACAGGCCGGCCGGCAGCCCGGTGGCGGACCAGGTGTAGGGCGCGGTGCCGCCGCTGGCCGACAGCGGCAGGTTCACCGCCGCGCCGGTGGTGGTGGACTGGTTGCCGGGGTTGGAAACCGTGACCGTGCCGGTGGCGCTACAGGTCGGGTCGGCCGACTGGGCCGGCACGGAGACCGCGTCCCACGCCGCCTTGACGGTGTTGAACTCGGCGCAGCTGCCCGGGAACAGGTTCTTTGCCGCGGTCAGCGTCCAGGTCCGGTACTTCAGGTAGGAGCTGCCGGTCGTCTTGATCAGCATCGCGTTGTAGAAGATCTTCAGCGCGTTCTGCACACCGAGGCCGGTGACGGTGGAGCTGTTGCAGGTGGTGCTGGTGGGCTGCCCGTTGGTCGGGTTCGTGCCCTCGGCCAGCAGGTAGAACCAGTGGTTGCCGGGGCCGGCCGCGGCGTGCACCTCGGTGCTGGGGATGGAGCTGTCGTAGCAGTTCTTGTCGCCCAGCGCGGACGGGTTGTACATGTTGCGGATCGGGCCGGAGCCGACCAGGTTGATCTGCTCGCCGACCAGGAAGTCGGGCACGTCGTAGGGCGAGGGCTCGTTGGCGAACCACTCGGTGGACGCGCCGAACACGTCGGCCACGAACTCCTGGGTGCCGTTGCCGGAGATGCCGCCCGGGGTGTGGTCGTCGATGCCGTGGCCGTGCTCGTGGGCCACCACGTCGATCGAGCCGATCCACTGGTTGTTCGAGTTATGGCCGATCTGGACCTGGCTGCCGTCGTAGAAGGCGTTCTCGTCGGCCAGGCCGACGCGGATCGGCCAGCCGCCGCCGGCGCCGTCGAAGCTGTTGCGGCCCAGCCACTGGGACAGCATCTTGTTCTCGGTCTGCACGCCGAACAGCGCGTCGACGCAGCCGGTCTCCTTGCTGGTGGCGTTGCCCGTGCCCCAGGTGTCGGAGGTCTTGGTGAACGTGGTGTTGTTGGCCGCGTCCTGGCAGCTGACGTTGGTCAGCACCGGGTCCTTGAGCGAGAAGTTGCTGCCGGAGTGGGTGGTGTCCAGGTGCACCGGGTTCGGACCGTTCCATGCGGACGTTCCGTCGCCGAACATCACGTGCTCCTGGGTGTGGAGCACCTTGCCGCTGACCGCGTCGACGACGACGTCCAGCTTGCTGGGCTCGTTGTCCCGGGTGCCGGTCACGGTGCTCTGCCACGCCAGGGCGGGCGTGCCGAGCGCGTAGGTGACCAGTTGCGCGGCGCCGACGCTGTCCACCTTGGACAGCTGGCCGCGGGCCACGGACTCGGCCTGCTTGGCGGTCAGCTTCGGGGCGGTGGAGGCGAGATTGATGGTCGCGTCCTGGGCCACCGAGGTGCCCACGACCTGGCCGGTGGAGTTGGTGGCGACCACGAAGTCGCCGCCGACCACCGGGAGACCCTTGTACGTGCGCTGGTAGGGCACGTACTTCAGCCCGTTGGTCGAGGAGATGGTGCTCTGCTGGACGAAGGCGTCGTCCGAGCTGGCGTGCAGCGCGGCGGGCCGGGAGGCGACGAGGCTCTGGGCCGCGTTGACGGCCATCGCGTCGGCGGTGAGCGGGGTTGCCGTTGGCGCCGTGGTCGGCTGCGCCTGGGCGGCGGTGCTGGTGGTGACGGCGGCGACCAGCAGGCCGGCCGCGACGACAACGGTGGAGCGTCTCAGGAACATCGGCAGTTCTCCTCCGAGCAGGGGCTGTCACGGCCCGGGTCTCGAGCCGCGTTCGCAGAGGTGGAAGGTGTCGACCGCGGACCAGGATCATGGCTCGGGCAAGCGGGAGCAACCGACGAAGGTAGTGAACTTTGCATGAATCGCCTGAACGGCCTTATTGCGACGCACGGGTGTCGGCCGCTCAGCCGATGTGACCCTGAGTTTATTGCTGTGTGGAAGGAAGGCCCCGGCTAGGCCGATTTGGCCACCGCGTCGAGGATCAGCTCGGCCACGGTGTCGCCCTGGGACAACGCGAGCAGGTGCGAGCCGTCGATCTCGACAACGGTCGAGCCGGCCCGCTGCGCGCCGAAACGCTGGACGGCGGGATGGATCGCCCGGTCGGCGCTCGCGACGGCGTGCCAGGAGGGAAGCGTCTTCCAGCCAACAGGGCCGGACTTCTCGCCGAGCGCGGCGGCGGCGATCGGCCGCTGGCTCACCGCGAGCACGGCCGTCACGTCCTCGGGCAGGTCTGCGGCGAGCACGTGTCGGAAACCCTCCTTGCTGAGGTAGAAGTCCTCGCCGACCGGGCGTAGGTGCGCGCCCAGCTCGGAATCCGGAAAGTGTGCGGCCATCTCCAGCGCGCTCTCACCTTCATCGGGCACGAACGCGGCGATGTGCACCAGCGCGTTGACATTTGACGTTGTGGCGCTGGCGGCTCCGATCACCGCGCCGGCGTAGGAGTTGCCGACCAGCACAACCGGGCCGGGGATGGCGGCGACCGTGTCGGCGACGAAGGCTGCGTCGCTGGCCAGGCCGCGCAGGGGAGTGGCGACGGCCTGGGCCGGTACGTCGGCGGCGTGCAGCCGGCGGATCAAGCCGGCCCAGCTGCTGGTGTCGGTGAAGGCGCCGTGCACGAGCACCACGGTGGGGGTCATCTGGATCCTCCAGTCGAGAGAAAGAACGTTCGTTCTGCCGATGACGCACGCTAGGGGCTGGCGACGCGCGGCGTCAAGGGTTGGGCAGAAAGAACGGTCGTTCTGTAGGGTGGTGGCCATGAACGCGGCCCCACGCGACCGGCTGCTGCGCACCGCGTCGCGGCTGTTCTACGCCGAAGGGATCCGGGCGGTCGGCATGGACCGCCTGATCGCCGAGGCCGGCGTCACCCGGTCCACCTGCTACCGCCACTTCGCCGGCAAGGACGACCTGGTGCTGGCCTACCTCGACTCGGTCGACCGGCTCATCCGGTCCGCCGTCGAGGCGATCGTGGCCGAGCGGCCGCCGGCCGAGGCGCTGGTCGGGATCTTCGAGTTCTACGGCGACTTCGCCACCGGCGAGGACTTCCGCGGCTGCAACTTCCTCAACGCCGCCGCCGAGCACGCCGACCGGGACAGCCCGCCGCGACGGCTGATCGCCACCCACCGAGCGTGGCTGCGCGAGACTTTTCGGTCCCTGCTGGTGGAAACCGGACACCCGGCGCCGGATCAGGCCGCCGCCACGCTGGTGTTGCTACGCGATGGCGCGATGTCCGCGGCCGAGTTGGACGATCCGACGACCGTGCGGGAAACCTTGCTGCACACGGTCGCAGCGGTGATCGCCGCGTAAGTCAACCCACGATCGTCGTGAGCGCCGGTCGGCCGAGCACGCTGCCACCGCCCCGGGCCGTAACCCGGGGCGGCAGTCGCTCAACGAACTCTTCTGAGTAACCCACCAACCACCACCAGTCCTGCTGCGGCGGCCGCGCTCTGCAGGATCCCGCGCTGGCGGTGGGCGCGGGCCCGGGCCTCCGCGTACGGCATGGTGGTGTTGGTGATCATGGCGTGCAGTGGCATCCACCGGTGCCGCAGCACCTTCTCCAGCACGACGTCGCACGCCTTCTCCAACCGCACCCCGGGGGAGCGCACGGTGTCGCGGAGCTCGGCGAAGTTCTGGCGTGACATCTCGGCCAGGGCATCGGTGTTCGGCTTGCGGCGCTGGTAGAACCGCTCCACGGCATCGCGAGGCGAACCTGGCAACGCGGCGAAGGAGTCGGCCAGCTCCAGCCCGTCCTCGAAGGCGGCGTTCATGCCCTGGGCCAGGAACGGGTACACGGCATGGCAGGCGTCGCCGATGAGCACGACCTTGCCGTCATGGTGCCAGGGCGAGGTCCGAGTGGTGACCAGCTTGAAGGTGGGCTGGTCGAGGAAGACCTTGCCGACATCGGGCACGAGGTCGAGCACGTCAGGGAAGAGCTCCCGGAACAGGCTCTCGACGTCGTCGGCCGTACGGAGCGAGTCGAAGCTGCGCGGCCCCTGGAACGGCAGCACGCAGGAACACGTGAAGGAGCCGTCGAGGTTGGGGTGGGCGAACATCATCGTCTCGCCACGCGGCCACAGGTGGAACACGTCGTCGCCCATGCGGTGCCGGCCGTCGGGGCCGGCCGGGATGTGCAGCTCCCGCCAGCCCCAATCCAGGAACTCCTGGTGGAAATCGGCCCGCTCGTCCCGCTGCATGTGCTTGCGCACCACGGAGAACGCGCCGTCCGCGCCGACGATGACGTCCGGCGTGACGGTGAACGCCTGGCCGGACTCGGACACGAAGTCGGCGGCCGGCCGATCCTTGTCGACACCGACGCAGCGGGTGTCGAACACGAACCGCACATTGGCCGACCGGGTGGCCGCCTCGATGAGCTGGACGCCGAGATCATGGCGTTGGATGGCCAGAATACCGCCGTCGCCGTAGGTCCAGAAGCGCAACGACCGGTCCTGGTTGTGCACCAGCCGGCCGCGCATGGGCGACACGTGCCGGCTGATCTCCTGGCGCAACCCCAGACGCTCCAAGGCTTTCAGTCCACGTTCGGACAGCCCGAGGTTCATCGAGGTGGTGTGCACGGCATTGACCCGCGGATCGGGCCGCCGCTCGTACACGGTCACCGTGTGGCCCTGCCGGCCGAGGGCGAGCGCGAGGAACGCCCCGGCCATGCCCGCGCCGACCACCGCGAACTCCACTACTGCCCCCCGGTCTTGACGACGACGTGCACCTGGCCGATGGCCTTCTCCGCCAACGCGACCGCCTCGCTGGCCGTCGGCGCGAGCACCATCACCGAGCCGATCCGATCCCAGGAGCTGCGCAGCTCCCGCACGGGATCGCCGACGCCCGGCCCCATGCCGAAGCTGACCACGCCGGGCAGTTCCCGGGCCGCGTCGAGGCCGTCGATGCTGACGATCTCGCCCGGCGGCACCTGCATGAACCGCACGGCGGCGGCTTGTGGTGCCACGGTTGGCATCTCGGGCGGCTCCAGGCCGCGCATCACCGAGAAGTAGTGCTCGCCGATCGGGTCCTCGTAGGCCCGCTCGATCATCTCGATGATGCCGTCGCCGGGGAACCGGCCGGCGCACTCGACCAGGTACGGGGTGTCGTCGTCGCGCACGATCCACTCGCAGTGCACGACCCCGGAGCCGAAGCCGACGGCCCGCAGCACGGCCAGCGTGCTCGCGACCAGCTTGTCCTTGAGCGCCAGGGAAATCGCCGCCGGCAGCACGTGCCCGAGCTCGATCGGACGGTCGCCGGGATAGAGCACCTTGTCGGTCACGTTGGCGAACAGCGACTGGCCGTCGCGGACGACCATCTCCACGCTGTACTCGTGGCCGGCCACGTACTCCTCGACCAGCATGCGCACGGCCCGCTCGCGATCCGGCACGAACATGCCCTCGTCGTGCTGCACACAGGATGCCCAGGCCGCCGCAATTTCCGTGGCGTCGTGCAGGATCTGCGTGCCGACCGCGCCCTGCCGGTTCGCCGGCTTCAAGATCACCGGTGCGCCGTGCGCCGCCATGAACGCGGCCACCTCCGCCGGCGACCCAACCTCGGCCGACGCCGGGTTGGGCACGCCGGCGGCCCGGGTCACCTTGCGCAGCAACGACTTGTCCCGCAGCAGCTCGGCCGCCCCGAGACCGGCGCCGGGCGTGCCGAGCCGCTCGGCCAGCCGCGCGGCGAACGGCGTCGCGTACTCGACCAGCGGCACCACCGCGGACGCGGCGAGGTCGGGCCGGCTGACCAGCAACGTGTCGGCCGCCCCGGGCAGCTGGTACTCCCACTCGATGAGCTCGCGCACCAGCTTCGACTCGGCGACGTGCTTGCGGACGTCACGTTTGCGCACGACATCCGGCTCATCGACGATGATCAGCGACTGCTCCGGCAGGAACTCGGCCAGCTTGCCCAGCGCGGCCACGAAGCCCACCAGGATGATCGGTCGTTCGGACACGTTCAGCGCTCCTCTACTTCGCGATGCCGAGGCACAGGCCGAATTCGGGGGTGCCGCCCAGCAGGTGGGCGCCGCCGGACTGCAGGATCCGCTCCTGCGCGAACAGGTGCTGGCACATCGTCGTGGTGTCCCGCAGCCAGCGGTCCAGCGGCGACGAGCGATGGATCGACGCGGTCTGGAGCAGGTCGTAGATCCGGGTCACGATCGAGCGCGCGGTCCGGAACGCGTGCAGCCGGGACAGCGGCAACGCCGCCCGCTCGGTGCGGGTCAGGTCGTCCAGCGTGCCGCCGCTGCCCAGCACTTCCTCCAGCCGGGCCAGCGCGCCGCGGACCCCGTACCGGGTGGCGTTGTAGTCGGCCTCGCACTCGGCGATGATCGTCTGCACCCGGCGGTTGTCGGCCCAGCGGTCCCCGTTCGGATAGCGCCGGGTCTCGGCCAGCTCGCGGACGTGGTCCAGCGCGGCCCGGGCGACCCCCAGCGGCACGCCGGGCAGGCAGCGCATGAACGTCTCGGGTTCCGTGCGAGGGCTGGAGTGGTCGCGCAGCTGGCTGAACACCAGCGTGTGCTCCTCGGGCACGAAGATGTCGGTGATCGTGTAGTCGCAGCTGCCGGTGCCGGACAGGCCGGTCGTCTCCCAGTTGTCGACGAGGCTGACGTCCTTACGCCGCACCATGAACAGCCGCGAGTCGTGCGGGTCCTTGCCGTCCGGGCTCGGGTCGGGTTGGCCGTCACGATAGATGAACGCGCCGGAGATCACCCAGTCGCAGGTGGTGACGCCGCTGCCGAAGGTCCACCGGCCGGTCAGCCGATAGCCGCCGGGCACCCGCTCGGCCCGGCCGACCGGGAACAGCGCACCGGCGGTGATCATGTCCAGGTTGGGGAACATCTCCCGCGCCGCCGCGTCGTCCAGGTAGCGGGCGAAGTGCCCGGTGTGCGCGCAGACCTCCGCGGTCCACGCCGCCGAAGCGTCCCCATAGGACAGTGCCTCGACGATCTCCAGCTCCTGCAACGAGGTCAGGTCCGGCCCACCCCAGGCCTGGGTGAAGCCGGCCCGGTAGATCCCGGTGTCCCGTAGCTTCTCCACGATGTCCTCGGGTAGGCGCCGGGTCCGCTCGATCTCGGCCGCCCGCTCGCGCAGCTCCGGGGCCAGCGCCTTGGCCCGGGCCAGTATCTCCGCGGCGGTCGGTGTCTGCGCTGCGGTAGGGGCCGCCTCGGATGCGATGGTCATCTGGTCGCTCCTCACGCGTCGGTGTCCAGCAGGCCGGCCGGCATCTCGAAGGCCGCCTCGGCCGCCGGCGGCCCGATCGGCTCGGCGTCGACCTCGACCATGGCCGAGGTCTCGACCAGCCGCCGCCGGCAGGTCGGCAGGTCGTCGGCCTCGCACACCACGAAGGAGTGGCGGGCGAGGTAGCCGCCGGGCGGCAGCCGCAGGGTGGTGCCCGGGTCGACCATCGGCGATGCCGTGACCAGGCCCTCGGCCTCGGACGGCACGGTCACCTTCTGCACCACGCAGTCCTGCGTCGGCAGCCCGAACCGGATCCCGGCCACGGATCGCTTGTCCGGTGTGACGTCCGGCCGCTGCCCGGTGGCAACGTCGAACAACACCTCGCCGGAGTCGATGCCGGTGGCGATCTTGCCGAGCAGCGGGATCAGGTCGCCGCCGACCCGGCCGTTGATCTCGATCACCACCGGGCCGTCGGCGGTCAGCCGCAGCTCGCTGTGGGTGATGCCGTCCTCGATGCCCAGCGCGCGATGGGCTCGGGCCAGCGTGCCGACCACCGCCTCGTCGGCCAGCAGCGGGTCGGCCGCGTCGACAACGTGCCCGATCTCCTCGAAGTACGGGTGCTCGCCGCTTTCCTTGCGGGCCAGGAACATCGGCAGGTACTCGCCCTTGTGCACGGCCCCGTCGACGCTGATCTCCGGGCCGTCGGCGTAACCCTCCACAATGGCCTGTGCGCCGTAGATGCCCTGGTCCACCTCGCTGGCCGCCAGGGCCACCGCGAACGCCGCGTCGAACTCCGAGGCGTCTCGGGCCAGCACCACGCCGATGCTGGCACCCAACGCCCTTGGCTTGACGACCACCGGGAAGCCGATCTTCAGCGCGGCTTCCCGCGCCTGCACCGGGTCGGAGGTCATGGCGTACCCAGGTT
>DASWRQ010000145.1:0-6311 GCA_036403095.1 Kutzneria sp.
GTGAAGCGACCGCTGGCGGGGTCGTAGCCCCGAGCGCCCAACTGAGTCAAGCCGCTGGCGTCCTGGATGCCGCCGACGAAACCGTGGCGGTCGGGCCAGAGACCAGCGGTGCCGCGGGCGTTGCCGAAGGGGTCCTGACGACGCTGGGTGACGGCCAGGTTGTCCGAGTCGATGGAGGCGTAGGTGGTGCCCTGGTGATCGCTGAGGGCCCAGGTGAGCCCGGTCGCGTAACCACGCTCGGCGACCTTCTGGCCGTTGAAGCTGTAGAAGCGGACGCCGGTGGGGAAGCGGTTGTTGGGCGCGAGATGCAGCTCCAGGTCGCCGATCGACAGGGTGGTGCCGGTGGCGTCCCGGGTGATGAGCCGGTTTCCGTTGGCGTCGTTGATGTACGTGCTGGTGGCGCCGAGGGAGTCCTGCTCGAAGGCGATGCTGCCCTCGTCGTTGTAGGTGTAGGTCTTCGCGTGGCGGTCGCCGCCGCCCGGCCCGAGGTTCCGCTCGGCCTCCGTGCCCACACCGCTGGAGTCCCACATGCTGGAGGCATCACCGGGAACAACACCTTGCCAGCGCTGTCTTTCACGAGCATGGCGCCGTCATTCACCGACACCGTGGTGTTCCGCGAGAACAATCCGAAGGAGACGTCCGTCAGCGCTTGAGCAGCGGCAGCGTTGCGCACCCCCAGGTTCTCGGCGTACCCACGAGTGGTGGCGGTCACTTCGAGGTCGATGCCCGGCTTCACGTCCGGGTAGGTCGCGGTGTCGCCGCTCACGCGTGGGGTGGGCAGGTCCGCGGGCCACGTCAGGCCGGCCTGCTTGTCGTCAAGGCCCACTCGCACAACGGGTTGGGCGGCCGAGCCGGCACCACCTCGGTTGAGCACGATGTCGAGCGGGAGGGCCTTGGGCGCGATGCTGCCGTCGGACCGCGTCGCGAGCGTCGCGTCGAGCGGGACCCAAGATCCGTTTTGCTTTGTCCGAACCGGTTCGGAGTGTCCCGTGAAGGTGAAGGTGCCGTCGGGATTGGCCACGGTGTCCGAGGAGTCGGTGGTCTCGGAGGTGACCTGGACCGCTTTGCCCGCCTGGTGGGCCAACTTCAGCGCCGTGTCCGGATCGGCGACGGCATCCGGCACGCTCGCGTCCGAACGGGTTATCCCGAGTTACACGCAGTGACACCACGCGAATCGGACTAATGGCCAAAACATGACCAAGGAGACCCACACCCGGCAAACCGAGCACCGCCCAGCGCGAATCCGTCAGCTTTGCCCATTCTCCCAACGGTTGTGGCTGGGCTACGCCTCGATACCCAGGGCCAGGCGCACCAGATCCTGGTCGAGCTTCGGCATGGTCAGCTCGTAGTCCTGCTGCCCGGCGGACAGGAGGAACTTGCCGAAGGCGGCGGCGAGCGGGACCTTGGCGCCGGTGTCGTTGAGCTGGAAGGGACCCGTCAGCACCTGCACGCCGGTCCGCCCCTTCCAGGTGATCGGCTCACCGGGAACGAGGGTCAGCACACCACGGGCCAGTGTCCGCGGATTGCCAATGTCCTCGACCGGTCGCAGCATGCTGAACACCTTGAAGCCGGTGCCGTTGCGGTAGGCGTCGAGGTCGAGCGGCGTCGACCGCCGAAGCACCGACCTGGCCACGGAACTGAAGGTGCCAGCCGAACGACGAACGCGCGCCACAGTGCTCAACTCCATCACGGTCGGAAGTCCCCCATGCGCACGGAACCGGCGCAAGTCAGAGGAGAGGGTGCCGGAGGGGACGGGACCGGCGGAAGACTCCGAACAGCGCAATCGAGCAAGGAACCGGACAGGAGGGATCAGCCGAACCGGCGTTGGAGGGTGCGGACCACGGCGGGGAGGAAACCGTTGAGGCGGGCGGGGAAACGGAGCCAGGAGGGGACGAAGATCTCGGCGCGGTTGTGTTCGACGGCGGCGACGAGGGCCTCGGCGACGGTGACGGGAGGGAGGGGGCGAGGGCGACGGCGGGTGTAGGGAGTGCCGCGACGGTCGAAGAAAGGGGTGTCGATGACGCCGGGGTGGACGACGGTGACGCCGACGGAAGGGACCTCGAGGCGGAGGGCGTCGGCGAAGGAGCGGAGGGCGGCCTTGGTGGCGGAATAGACGGCCTCGTCGGCTACGCCCATGGCGCCGGCGATGGAGGAAACGAGCACGATGTGCCCGTGGCCGCGGGAAATCATGCCGGGTAGGAGGGCACGAGCGAGCTCGAGTTGGGAGACGACGTTGACGGTGAAGAGCTCGGCGATGCGACCGGGGGGCATGGCGGCGAAAGAGCCGGCATGGCCGACGCCGGCGTTGAGCACGAGGAGATCGACGTCGCCGGCCCAAGAAGCCAAGCCGTCGACGCCCGAAGCGAGATCGCAGGCGTAGGAAGAGGGACCGGTGATGGTGCGGCTGGTGCGAAGGACCGTGGCGCCCTTGGCGGCGAGCACGTCGGCGGTCACGGCGCCGATGCCGGAAGAAGCGCCGGTGACAAGGGCACGCATCCCGGTCACCGCTGGCATTCGGCTTCCTTGGCGGCGGTCTGCGGCGCGCGGCGGCTGAGGACGAAGACACCGCCGGACAGCGCGGCCAGGGCGAGGATCTGACCGATGATGGGACCGACGCCGGAACGCAGGGCCTCGTCGAGCCACATGATGCCGATGCCGATACCGACGAGCGGATCGAGAATGGTGATCACGGCGAGGGCGGGGGCCAGGGCGCGCTCGGCCTGGAAGGCGTTCTGGCTCAAGAGGAAGCCGACGGGGCCGCAGACGGCGACCGCGTAGATCGGCCAGTGGGTGAGCATGACGAGAATGCCCTGGGAGAGCTCCTCGGCGGCGAGCTTGGCGAGGCCGGCGCTGACGCCGTAGAGCACGCCGGCGGCGACGGCAAGGGCCAACGCACGGGTGTTGCCGGGACGACGGGCGGCGACGACGAGGCAGATGGCCAGCAGGGCGAAAAGACCGATGGCCAAGGGCAGAACGGCGCCGAGGGTCATCTCCTGGCTGTCGCCGGTGGGCTGGGCGACCAAAAGGAACGCGGCGAGGCCGAACACGCAGAGGCCGGCGCCGAGCAGGACGATACGGTCGAAGGAACCGGAGAACAGCACACCGAACAGCAAACCGGTGACCAACAAAGGCTGGACCAACACCAAGGGGCCGGTGGTGAGGGCGACCCACTGCAGGATCACACCGAAGGCGTTGGCCACCAACGAAAGCAGCCACACGCGCTGCTGGGCGAGGTCGACGAGCAGCCCGGGCTCCAACGCCTCCCGCCGCCGCACCTGCTGGGTCGCCCGGTGCTGCAGAGCACTGGTCAGCCCGAAGAAGGCGGCGCCACCGACGGCAGCGGGCACGGCGATGAGCAGATTCATGGTGTCCTGCCTGAGAAATCCCTCAGCGCGTCGGCCATCCGGGCGGCCAGCGGCGCGCCGTCGGCCGCCCCGCCACCGGTGACGCACACAGTCACATACCGTCCCCAGGTCAACGCGCCCCACGCGACGGGGACACCCTCGGCGAGCGGAAGCACCGCGTAAGCGGCCTCGATCACCGCGCCGCCCAGTGAGACCTTCCACCGCGGCCCGGGGATCACGGAGGCGATGGCGCCGAACCACCGCGACTGGTACACGAGCCGGGCCAGCAGCCGGTGCGCGGGCGCCGGCAGCAGACCGATGAGGCGCACAACGAAGTTCGCGGCCTCGGGCGCGCCGGACTCGACGCCGGACCGCAGGGCGTCCTGAACGAGTTTCAGGCAGCGCAACGGATCCGTCTCCTGCACGGGCAGGTCGACGGACACGGCCCCGGTCCAGTTGCCGGCGGCACGCAGGGTGTCGGTGCCGCGCAGCGACCACGGGACCATGACCCGAAGCTGATCTCCTTGGTAGGCCAGGGCGAACATGGCGAGGAGCAGTTCGGTCGGCGTCGCGCCGAGGGCACGGGCCGTGGCGCGCACCTCGGTCCCGGGCAGCTTGGCCAGACCAAACCGCCGCGTGGCCCCAAATTTCGGCCCGCGCGGCACGGAACCGGCCCGGGCCAACGCCTTCAGGCCACTGAACCGCAGCCGCGGCAGCTTGTGGCTGACCTGGTGGCCGACGGGATTGGCCCACGCCCGCCCTTTGCCGTCGGTGCCGGTCAACAGCCCGCGCAGCACGGCGACACCGTCCCCGAGGGCGTGATCCAACTTGAACAGCACGGCCGGCGAAGAACCGTGCACGATCAGCGCCGCGGCCGTCGCACCGACGGGCAGCGGCTCGGCATAGAAGGTGTCCACGGCGTGTCGCAGCGGCATACCGTCCACTTCGGACACCAGGGTCTTGGTGTCGAGGGACTCGTCCTGCTGCCACCGCGGCCGCCGCCACCACGACCCGGGATCGACGTGGCCGCGGACGCCGTGCATCCCGTCCAGCATCCCGGCGACATCGGCCACGTCGACCTCGCCGGACATCTCCAGAATCGCGCCGACATGCTGCGGCACCCGCGGCGACGCGATGTGCACGAACAGCGCGTCCTCGGCGGACAGCACCCGCCCGAGCCGCTCCGGCCGGGCCGAGTTCAGGGCCAGCAGCCCCTCCTCGACCAGCCGCTCGTCGGCCTGCTTGAGCGCCAGCCGCTCCATCTGCGCCAGCCGCGGCAAGTCCCGGACGGCCTCGGCCAGCTCGCCCTCCCGCCGGCACACCACGGCGATCCCGGCGTCGGCCATCAGCTGCGCGTTGGCCCGCCCGTGGGCCGCGATCGGACGGTGCATCAGCACCGGCCGGCCGACCGCGAGCGCCTCCAGCGAGGTGGCCCCGCCGGCATTGGTCACGACCACGTCGGCGGCCACCATCAGCGCCGCCATCCGGTCGGTCCAGCCCAGCACCCGCACCCGCGGGTCGTCGCCGACGGCAGAGCGGATTCTGGCCTGCAGCCGATCGTTGCGACCGCAGACCACCACCACGACGCCGTCCGGGGTGCCCTCCAGCAGTTCCTTGACGGTGTCCTCGGACCGTCCGAAGCCGAGCGAACCGCAGGCGACCAGCGATATGAACTTGTCATGGGGCAGGTCGAGCTCGGTCCGGGCGGCGCCGCGATCACCAGGATGGAAGACCTCGTCGGCGGTCGGCGCGGAGATCGCCACGGTCGCGCCGGGCGCGCTGCGCGCGGCCACCGGCACGGCGACCTCGTGCATCACCAGGTTGAGGTCGATGCCCTGGTAGACCCAGAACGGGTGCGGCGCGAAGTCCGACACCCAGGCCCCGATCGGCGTCTCCAGGCCGCGATGCCGGCGCAGCCAGTCCAGGCCGGCCGTGCCCAGCGGGTACGTGGACAGGATCAGGTCGGGCTGGATCTGGTCGATCCTGGCCGCCAGCCGCCGGCCGGCCCATTCGCCGACGAAGCGCTTGGACGCCCGCGCGAACCACCGGTAGCGCCAGACCGAGTCGTAGAAGAACTCGTACAGCCAGGGCGTTTTCTCCACGTTCGTGACGTAGATCCGCCGAAAGACCGGTCCGACGCCGCGGCCCATCACGTCGAGCGTGTCCAGCCAGTGCGTCGAGGCATCGGGCCACAGCCGTCCGGCGGCCGCGCGCAGCGCACGGCCGGTGGCGTTGTGGCCCTCGCCCATGTCGGCGGACAGGATCAGGATCCGTCGCGGCGTCGCCGAGTCCAGCAGCACGGTGATCAGCTTGGCTCACCGCGGCCGACCGCGCCACACGACTGACCGGATGAGCCCGTCCCCCGGGCCGCTCACCCCGGTGACAGAAGGTAGTCAGCGCAGCACGGGCCGGGGTTAGACTGGCGATCATGGCGAACGTGCGGCAACTGACCCGGGATCTGCTGCGAAGCTGGGGCTGCACAACGGTGTTCGGCAACCCCGGCTCGACCGAGCTGCCGTTCCTGGCCGACTGGCCGGACGACTTCCGGTACGTGCTGGGCCTGCACGAGTCGTCGGTCGTCGCGATGGCCGACGGCTATGCGCAGTTCAGCGGCCGTCCGGCGGTGGTCAACCTGCACTCCTCCGGCGGCGTCGGGCACGGCCTTGGCAGCCTGGTGACGGCATTCCGCAACCGGTCGCCACTGCTGGTGATCGCCGGCCAGCAGGCGCGGTCGCTGCTCAACGGCGAGCCGTTCCTGGGCGCCGTCGACGCGCCGGAGTTCCCCCGCCCATACGTGAAGTGGAGCGCACAGCCGGCACGGGCGGCGGACGTGCCGGCGGCGCTGGCCCGAGGTCTGCAGATGGCGACGCAGCCGCCGCAAGGTCCGGTGTTCGTGTCGGTCCCGGTGGACGACTGGGACCGGCCGGGAGTTGACGTTCCGTCACGTCCGCCGGTGGCCGGTTTCGG
>DASWRQ010000146.1:0-29001 GCA_036403095.1 Kutzneria sp.
GGCTGTGGGTTATCTTCATAGTGTTTCGGTGGTGTTAGCGGAGGGGAAACGCCCGGTCCCATTCCGAACCCGGAAGCTAAGCCCTCCAGCGCCGATGGTACTGCACTCGTGAGGGTGTGGGAGAGTAGGACGCCGCCGGACTAAAATTGGGGAAGGCCCCTGCGTCGTGGCGACACGATGCAGGGGCCTTCTTCTATGTGCCCCGAAGAGGCGCCCGGTGCCGCGTGACGGCTACCGTGGTACCCGAGAGCGCCGCTATCCCTTCGTGGGCTCTTGTCATGTTGTTCTAGGAGGTTGTTGTGTCCAGGTTCGGGCAGAGTCCCGGCGATCGTGAGCGCGGTCAGGGTGACCGTCAGCAGCGCACCGGCGGCCAGGGATCAAGTGAAGGCCGGGGTCAGCGCGGCGATCGTGGCGAGCGGCGGTCGTTCGGCGACCGTCAGCAGGGTGGTGCGCCCCGCCAGGACCGCGGCAACTGGTCGCGTGACAACAACGACCGCGGCAGCTCCGCCGGCGGTGGCAACCGCGGTGGTTCCACCGGCGGCGGTTACCGCGGCAGCTCGTCCGGCGGTGGCACCCGCGCCGGGTCCACCAGCGGCGGCTACCGCGGCAGCAGCAGCGACCGCGCTGGTTCCAGCGGCGGTTACCGAGGTGGCAGCAGCGATCGCGCCGGCTCCGGCGGCTACCGGGGAGGTAGCAGCGATCGCGCCGGCTCCGGTAGTGGTTACCGTGGCGCTAGTAGCGACCGCGCTGGCTCCGGCGGTGGCTACCGGGGCGGCAGTAGTGACCGCGCCGGCTCCAGCAGTGGTTACCGGTCGGGCTCTTCCGACCGTTCCGGCTCGGGTGACCGGCCGCGCTTCAACAGCGACCGCAGCAACGACCGTGGCGACCGCCCGCGCTTCAACAGCGATCGGGACAACCAGCGTTCCGGCAGTGGTTCGGCCGGTGGCTTCCGCTCGGGCTCGTCCGACCGCGCTGGCTCGGGTGACCGGCCGCGCTACAACAACGACCGCAACGACCAGCGCGGTGGAGACCGCCCGCGCTACGGCGACCGCGACAACCAGCGTTCGGGTGGCAGCTCCGGTGGCGGCTATCGCTCCGACCGCAGTGGCTCCGGTTCCGGCGACCGTCCGAGCTACGGCAATCGGGACAACCAACGCTCCGGTAGCGGTTCGACCGGTGGCTTCCGCTCGGGCTCGTCCGATCGTTCTGGTTCGGGTGACCGGCCGCGCTACAACAACGACCGCAACGACCAGCGGGGCGGTGACCGTCCCAGCTATGGGAACCGGGACAACCAGCGCTCCGGCGGCGGCTCCACTGGCGGCTACCGCTCCGACCGTTCCGGCTCCAGCGGCGGTTCAACTGGCGGCTACCGCTCCGACCGTTCTGGCTCCGGCAGCGGTTCTACCGGCGGCTACCGGTCCGACCGCAGTGGGTCGAGCGACCGTCCGCGCTTCAACAACGACCGCGGTGGCGACCGTCCTCGGTACAACAACCAGGACGGCGATCGCCCGCGCTACAACAACGACCGCAACGACCAGCGGGGCGGTGACCGTCCCAGCTATGGGAACCGGGACAACCAGCGCTCCGGCAGTGGTTCGGCCGGTGGCTTCCGTTCCGGTTCGTCCGATCGTTCTGGCTCGGGTGACCGGCCGCGCTACAACAACGATCGCAACGACCAGCGCGGCGGTGACCGTCCGAGCTACGGCAACCGGGACAACCAGCGCTCCGGCAGTGGCTCCACTGGCGGCTACCGCTCCGACCGCAGTGGCTCGAGCGACCGTCCCCGGTACAACAACCAGGACGGCGATCGCCCGCGCTACAACAACGACCGGGGCGACCGCCCCCGTTACGACAATGACCGTGGTGGGGACCGCCCGCGCTACAACAGCGACAACCGCCTCAACGACCGGGACCGCGAGGACGTCCGCGACGGCGCCAGCACCCGTCCGCAGCGGCCGTCCAAGTTCGACCGCCCCAAGCGGTCCGACGGCGAGCGCAAGTTCGATGGCGAGCGCAAGCCGCGGGCCAATCAGACCCGGCGCGAGCAGCGCCACGAGCGTCCGCGTGCCTTTGAGGAGCGTGCCCCGCTGCGCGCGGTCGAGGACAAGCCGCTCGAGGAGCTGGAGATCGCCGAGCAGGCCGAGGCCGTAGCGGCCGCGGTCGCCGGCGAGGTCGCCAAGACCGAGAACGCCGCCGATACCGCGGAAGCGTCGGTTGAGGCGTCCTCGGACGAAGCTGCCAACACCGAGGCTGCCGGCACTGAGGGCGATGTCGCCGAGGGTGATGTAGCCGAGGACCGCGACGAGTCGGCCGCCGAGACGACGCCGGAGCGCGACGAGCAGGACCGGCCGCGGGACAGGTCCGGTGCGCCGGAGCTGCCCGAGGGCGCTGTGTTCTCCGCGCTGGACGCCGACGCCCGCGTCGAGCTGCGCAGCCTGCCCAAGGCCCTGGCCGAGATGGTCGGCGCACACCTGGTCGCCGCCGGCATGCTGGTCGACGACGAGCCGGAGGAGGCGCTGGCCCACGCCCGGTTCGCCCGGGCCAAGGCGGCCCGTGTCGGCCTGGTCCGCGAAGCGGCCGGCCTGACCGCGTACCACGCGGGCGAATGGGCCGAGGCGCTGTCCGAGCTGCGTGCGGCCCGCCGCATGAGCGCCGGCCCCGGCCACCTGGCCGTGATGGCCGACTGCGAGCGTGCCCTCGGCCGCCCGGAGCGGGCCCTGGACCTGGCCAAGGAGGCCGACGTCCGGCAGCTGACCAAGGCCGAGCAGATCGAGCTGCGCATCGTCGCCGCCGGCGCCCGGCGGGACATGGGCCAGCTGGACGCCGCCGTGGTGGCGCTGCAGGGCGACGACCTCGACCCGGCCAAGCACGAGCCGTGGAGCGCCCGCCTGTTCTACGCCTACGCGGACAACCTCGCGGCCGTCGGCCGCACCGAGGAGGCCATCCGCTGGTTCATGCAGGCCGCCGAGTTCGACGACGAGGAAGAGACCGACGCCTCGGAGCGCGCGGTCGAGCTGAGCGAGGGCGGCAGCGACAGCCGGGGCGACGCCGACAGCGAGGGCGACACCGACGGCGGCGACACCGACAGCGACAGCCAGGGCGACACCGAAAGCAAGGGCGACCTGGCCCCGGTCGGCGAGGAGCGGGAGTGACCCAGCCGGACGACCTGCTCGCCGCGTACGACGCGTTGCTGCTCGACCTCGACGGCACCGTCTACCGCGGCGGGGAGGCCGTGCCCGGCGCGGTCGAGGCGATCGAGGCGAGCCGGGGCCGCGGCGTCGGCATCCGATACGTCACCAACAACGCCTCGCGCAAGCCGGGCAGTGTCGCCGCGCACCTGAACGAGCTGGGCTTCCAGGCCACCGACGAGGAGGTCAGCACCAGCTCGCAGGCCGCCGCGGCGGTGCTGGCCGACCGGCTCGACCAGGGTGCCCTCGTGCTGATCATCGGCACTCAGGCGTTGGCCGACGAGGTCACCGCCGTCGGCCTGGCCACGACCCGGGAGCACACGCCCGAGGTCGCGGCCGTCGTCCAGGGCCACTCCCCGGACACCGGCTGGCGTGACCTCGCCGAGGCCGGCATCGCCATCCGCGCCGGGGCGCTCTGGGTCGCGTGCAACGTCGACGCGACCCTGCCGACGGAGCGGGGTCTGTTGCCGGGCAACGGTTCCATGGTCGCCGCGTTGCGCACCGGCACCGACTCCGAGCCGGTCGTCGCCGGCAAGCCGGCACGGCCGCTGATGGACCAGGCGATCCGCTCGGCCGGCGCGCGCCGGCCGCTGGTCGTCGGCGACCGCCTGGACACCGACATCGCCGGTGCCACCGCAGCCGAGCTGGACGCGCTGCTGGTGCTCACCGGTGTCGCCACGCCGGCCGAGGTGCTGCAGGCCGATCCCGAGCTGCGCCCCCGCTACATCTCCGCCGACCTGGCCGGCCTGCTGGCCCCGGTGTCGGAGGTGGAGATCGGCAAGCAGCCCGGCTGGGACGTGCAGGTCGACGCCGACACGCTCGTCGTCACCGGCACCGGCGACCCGCTGGCGCTGCTGCGCGGCCTGTGCGCGGCCTGGTGGCCGGCCGGTGGCGGTCCCGTGACCGTCCGGGCCGGCGATGAGGCCTCGATGACCGCCTTGGGCGCGCTGAATATCGGCTAGCGTTATACCGAGCCGCACGAGTTACTCCATCCAGGAGCCTGAGATGACCCAGCCGCCAATCCCGGGTCCACCGCCGACCACTGGCCGCAGTGTGTCCACCGGACCGACTGGACCGATGTGGCCGGTCGTCAACACCGGGGGGCCAGCCCCCCAACCCGCCGGCTCACCCACGGCGACCATCGACTACGCCGTCGCCCGGCTGGCGGAGCTGGACACGCTCGACGTCGCCGAGCACCCGGCGCGGTTCGAGGCCGTGCACGCCACGCTGACCGACGCGCTGTCGGCCATCGACGGGTTCTGATCCGGTGACCCGCAGGGCGCGGCTGGACGCGGAACTGGTCCGTCGGGGACTGGCCAGGTCGCGCGCGCACGCATCGGAACTGGTGGCCAACGGCCGCGTGACCGTCCGCGGCACGGTGGCGACGAAGGCGGCCACCGCCATCGAGGCCGACACGCCGGTCATCGTGCGCGAGGACGACGACGACCCGAACTGGGCCTCCCGCGGCGCGTACAAGCTGGTCGGCGCGCTCGACGCGTTCGACATCTCGGTCGACGGCCGCCGCTGCCTGGACGCGGGCGCGTCCACCGGCGGTTTCACCGACGTGCTGCTGCGCCGCGGCGCCCGCGAGGTCGTGGCCGCCGACGTGGGCCGCGGCCTGCTGCTGTGGCGCCTGCAGACCGACGACCGCGTCGTGGTGCTGGACAAGACGAACGTGCGGGCGTTGAACCCCGAGTTGACCGGTGGCGTCGTTGATCTCGTGGTTGCCGATCTTTCCTTCATCTCGCTCGGCCTGGTGCTGCCCGCCCTGCTGTCCTGCACGGCCGAGGACGGCGACATCGTGCCGATGGTCAAGCCGCAGTTCCAGGTGGGCAAGGACAACGTCGGACCGGGCGGCGTCGTGCGCGGCGACCGGCTGCGCGGGCAGGCCGTGCTCGGCGTGGTCGGCGAGGCCGCCGAGCTGGGCCTGCGCCTGCACGGCGTGGTCGCCAGCCCGCTGCCCGGCCCGTCCGGCAACGTCGAGTACTTCGTGTGGTTGCGGCGTGGCGAGCCGCTGCCGGCCGAGCAGGCCGAGGAGCTGGTCGCCACCGCGGTACGTGAGGGGCCGAAATGACGCAGCTCAACGTGAACGGCGACCGCGAGATCCTGCTGGTCGTCAAGACCGGCCGGCAGACCAACCTGCGGCTGGCCGAGAAGGTCGCCGGCCGGTTCGCCGAAGCCGGCATCCGGCTGCGGGTCGTCGAGGACGAGGCCGCCGACCTGGACCGCTCCTGCTACGCCGAGGTGGCGCCGGCCAGCACCGCCGCCGTGGGCACCGAGCTGGTGTTCGCGCTCGGCGGCGACGGCACGCTGCTGCGGGCCGCCGAGCTGGCCCGCCCGTTCGGCACCCCGGTGCTCGGCGTCAACCTGGGCCGGGTCGGCTTCCTGGTCGAGGCCGAGATGGACGACCTGGACGAGGCCGTGCAGCGGGTCATCGACCGCGACTACCACGTCGAGGAGCGGATGACGCTGGACGTGGCGGCGTCGGTGCAGGGCGAGGTCATCGCCCACACCTGGGCGCTCAACGAGGCCAGCGTGGAGAAGAGCAGCCGGGAGCGGGTGCTGGACGTGGTCGTCGAGGTCGACGCCCGGCCGGTGTCGTCCTTCGGCTGCGACGGTGTGTTGTGCGCCACACCGACCGGGTCCACCGCCTACGCGTTCTCGGCCGGCGGCCCCGTGGTGTGGCCGGACCTGGACGCGCTGCTGGTCGTGCCGAGCAACGCGCACGCCCTGTTCGCCCGGCCGCTCGTGGTGTCGCCGAACTCGGTGGTGGCCTTCGAGATCGACCCGCACGGCCATCCGGCGGTGCTGTGCTGCGACGGCCGCCGGCTGGTCGAGCTGCCCGCCGGCACCCGCGTCGAGGTGGCCCACTCCAGCACGCCGGTCAAGCTCGTGCGGCTCAAGCAGGATCCTTTCTCGGACCGTCTCGTGACCAAGTTCGCGCTGCCGGTGCAGGGATGGCGCGGCCCTGTGCTCGACTGACCGGTCTCGACTGACCAGCCCGTTCGGGTTGGCGGCGCTGACCGGTTTGGCCCGCCCCGGTCGTGGAACGTCAGGGGTTGGCACTAGTGTTCGACCTGTGCTGATCGAGATGCGTATCCAGGGTCTGGGCGTGATCGATGAGGCCAGCATCGAACTCCACCGGGGTTTGACGGTGGTCACGGGCGAGACCGGCGCCGGCAAGACGATGGTGGTCACGGGCCTGCACCTGCTGAGCGGGGGGCGGGCCGAGGCCTCGCGCGTGCGCACCGGGGTGGACCGCGCCGTGGTCGAGGGTCGCTTCCACACGCCGTCGGGCAGTCCGGCCGCGGAGGTCGCGGCGAACGCGGGCGCCGACCCGGACGAGGACGGCAGCCTGATCGCGGTGCGGACCGTCAGCACCGACGGCCGGTCCCGCGCGCACCTGGGCGGCCGGTCGGTGCCGGTCGGGGTGCTGGCGGAGCTGTCCGAGCAGCTGATCGCCGTGCACGGGCAGAACGACCAGCTGCGGCTGACCCGCCCGGCCGAGCAGCGCGCGGTGCTGGACCGGTTCGCCGGTGAGGCCGTCGCCGAGCCGCTGGGCCGCTACCGCGCGCTGCGTGAGGAATGGGTCCAGGTCAGCAACGAGCTGGTCGAGCGCACCGAGAAGTCGCGCGAGCTGGCCCGCGAGGCCGACCTGCTCAAGCACGGCCTGGCCGAGATCGAGGCCGTCGACCCGAAGCCGGGCGAGGACGAGGACCTGCACGCCGAGGCCCGCCGCCTGTCCGACGTGGACCAGCTGCGCGAGGTCGCCTCCGGCGCCCAGTATTCGTTGAGCGGCGCGGCCGACACGGAAGTCGAGGCCATCGGCGCGCTGGGCATGATCGCCGAGGCGCGACGCCGGTTCTCCTCGAGCGAGGACCCGAAGCTGCGCGACCTGGAGCCGCGCTTGGCCGAGGCGTCCGTGCTGCTCACGGACGTGGCGACCGAGCTGGTCGGCTACCTGGAGTCGTTGGACGCCGATCCGGCGCGGCTGGAGCAGGTGTTGGCGCGGCAGCAGGAGCTCAAGCAGCTGACCCGCAAGTACGCCGCCGACATCGACGGCGTGCTGGAGTGGGCGCGGGTGTCGCAGGAGCGGCTGACCGGGCTGGACACGTCCGAGGAGGCGCTGGCCGAGCTGGCCCGCCGCAAGGACGAGCTGGCCGGGCAGCTGGCCGAGGCGGCCAAGGAGGTCAGCGCCGAACGCGCCGCCGCCGCCGAGGACCTGGGCAAGGCCGTCACCGACGAGCTGGCCGGGCTGGCCATGGCCCAGGCCACCGTCGAGGTCGCCGTGCTGGCGCGGGTCGCCGAGGCCGACGACCCGGTCGCGCTGCTGGTCGACGGGCAGCGTCTGCACGCCGGCCGCGAGGGCGTCGACGACGTGGAACTGCGGCTGATGCCGCACCCGGGGTCGCCGGCGCTGCCGGTGAACAAGGGCGCGTCCGGCGGCGAGCTCTCCCGGGTGATGTTGGCGCTGGAGGTCGTGCTGTCGCACGCCGATCCCGTGCCGACGCTCGTGTTCGACGAGGTGGACGCCGGTGTCGGCGGCCGCGCCGCGGTCGAGGTCGGCCGCCGGCTGGCCCGGCTGGCCCGTAGTCACCAGGTCATCGTCGTGACCCACCTTCCGCAGGTCGCGGCCTACGCCGACCGGCACATGGTGGTCAACAAGGTCGCCGAGGGCGGGCTGACCAGCAGCGGCGTCAAGGTGCTTGACGAGTCCGAGCGGGTCGTCGAGTTGGCCCGCATGCTCGCCGGGCTCGACTTCACCTACACCGGCCGGGCCCATGCCGAGGAGCTGCTGGACGCCGCCCGTAGCGACAAGAAGGCCGACGAGCCGGTGCGCAAGACCCGGAAGAAGGCCGCCAAGTCCTAGGGGGAGCACGGGTGGGGACCGTCGACGATCTGGTGTCGCTCTCCGATTTCGCGTGGGAGCGCCTGCGCAACCGCATGGGCGGCCTCATGGACGCCGAGCTGCGGTGGCGGCCCGCGCCGGCCGATGCCGACATCTCGTTGGAGTGGCGGCTCAAGCACATCGCCACCCTGCTGTCCGAGGACCGCAACGCCCTGTGGCTGGACCAGACGCCGTCGTCCGGGCAGCTGCCGGAGGGGCGTGGCGGGGCCGTGCCGATGCTGGAGCTGCTCGACGCCTCGTATGCGTTGTGGCGCAAGGTGTTGGCCTCCTGCACCGACGAGTCCCTCGACCGGCCCGTCGGCCCGCGCGGCGGCTTCTACGCCGGGGACACCCGGCGGTCTTTTGTGCTGCACATTCTGGACGAGCTCATCCATCACGGCGCCGAGGCGGCCCTGCTTCGAGACCTGTACGGGCATCGGGGCTGACCGCGGGCCAGTCGCTCACCGAGCACGGCCCGAGGAATGCTCGGCTACGCGCTCGGCGTCGCCCTGCTGGTCGCCGTGATGGCGACGGCCACGCCGAGCGCGCTCGACCAGTCTCACCGCGGCCGATGGCAGGAGATCAAAGTCGCCACGACGGCCGCGCTGTGGTCACAGGCCCACCTCGCTGGCGCTCGGCGGGTCTGCGACCCAGGTCCCTGCCTCGCAAGCTCGGTCACAGGTGCTGCTCGGCGTACACCTTCATCGCGTCCCGCACGAGCTCGGCGGTCCCGGCCCCGTGCCGGTCGTAGTTCTGCGTGAACCGGGGATCGGCCACGTACATCTCACCCAGCCCGATGAAGTACGGCTTGGTCACGGTCGCGGCGGCGGCGATCCACGCGTGCAGCCGCTCGGTGATGGCCTGCACGACCTCGCTGTCGGCGGCCAGCCCGGCCTGGTGCGCCCGGCCGAAGTCGGCGGCGATGTCGAGCTGCCGCTGCTGGTGGGCCCGCTTGTCCTCCTCGCTCAGCGAGGTCCACCCCTGGTCGCCCTTGTCGTAGGCGTCCTTGCCCCAGCGCTCGACCACCTCCTCCTTGAACCGGGTGTGGTCGAACCCGTCGAACACCTCCTCGGCCGTCAACTGCTGGCCCCCTTCCGTCTTCTCCAACGTCGTCCGCACCGAAGCGATCTGGCGGGTGATCCGCTGCCGCTCCTGCTCGAGCAGGTCGAGATGGGTGCGCAGGGCGGCCGCGGTGTCCCGCTGCCCCTCGAGCACCTCGGCGATGGCGGGCAGCCCCAACCCCAGCTCCCGCAGGAGCAGGATCCGCTGCAACCGGACCAGGGCGTCCTGGTCGTAGTAGCGGTAGCCGTTGCTGCCGACGCGACTGGGCTGTAGCAACCCGATCTCGCCGTAGTGGCGCAGGGTCCGGCTGGTGGTGCCGGCCGAGCGGGCGATGTCCTGGATCGACCACTCCACCGCTGCCCTCCTGATCTCGTTCGGTGTGAAAACCACGGTAGAAGTTGACGTAACGTCAGGGTCAAGCGTCATGCGCGGGGCAACAGCCCGAGCGCCTGGGCTCGCAGCACGCTGGTGAGCCGGTCGCCGGTGCCGAGCTTCCGGTACGAGTTCTCCAGATGCTTCTGGACGGTCCCGGTCGCAATGCCCAGCCGCCGGGCGATGGCCTCGGCGGTGAGCGACTCGGCGGCCAGCGCGAGCACGGTGAGCTCGCGAGGCGTCAGCAGGACCCGCGCGGCGGGGGCCAACCGGCCCGCGATGCGTTCGAACAGCGCCGCGCCGCAGGCGCGGAACAGTGAGTTGGCCAGTTCGCCCTCGGCCTGGGCGGCCTTGGCCCGGCCGGCGGCGGCCAACGCGCCGGCGGCGACGAGCCGGGCCCGCCCGGCGTCGACGCGGTCGCCCATGCGAGTGAACCTCTCGGCGGCGGCGAGGGCGTGCTCGGCGGCCTCCAGCGGCGACCCGGCCCGCAGCGCGTGGGCCCGGGCCAGCGCGGCGAAGGCCAGCGGGAGCTGTCGGCCGACGGTGGCGGCGACCTGCTGCGCCAGCTCGGCCCAGCCCAGGGCGTCGGCGCATCGACCGCGTTCGGCTTCGGCCTCGGCCAGCAGCTGGAGGTAACTCACCCGGGTGACGGGCTCGAAGCCGGACAGCTCGGCGTCGCCGCCGGCCCACCGCAGCAGCTCGACGGCCCCGGCCGCATCGCCGGCATACATCTTGGCCTGGGCCAGCATGCCGTGCGCCACCCCGGAGAACCAGTCGCGCACCGGCCCGGCCAATCGCACGGCCTCGGCGCCGAGCCGGACGCCCTCGGCGGGATCACCCATCCAGGTGACGATCCACGACTGCTGCGCGAGCGCCATGGTGCGGAGCTCGTCGCTGCGGGTCAGCACCGCGGCCTCGGCGGCGTCCTCGAAACACGCGGCGGCCTCGTGCAGCTGGCCGAGCAGCCCGTACGAAGTGCCCTGGGCGATCCGCAGATACGTCACAAGGTGGTTCTGGCCGGTGGTCCGGGCCAGGTGCAGGCCGCGGGCGAGGTGCCGCAGGGCGCCGTCGAGACGCTCGTGGACGAGCTCGTTCCAGCCGAGCAGGACCACGGCCTCCAGGTGACGAGCGAGATCGTTGTCCAGCAACGAGTCCACCATCGTGGTCGATTCGTCCAACAGGCCGAGCACCTCGTCGTCGAGCACGCCCTTGACGTACGAGTGCTGCACGCAGGCTCCGATGGTCGCGGCGAGCAGCGGGGCGTCACCGACCCGGCGCGCGGTGGCCAGCGCTTCGCGGGCCCAGTCGCGCGCGTCGGCGAAGTTGCCGCCGACGAGCGTGCCGGTGGCCAGCTCCAGCTTGAGCACCGCGGCGGCGGCGCTGTCCGGATCGGACAGTCCATTCAGCTCACCGAGTACCAACGCATGCGCCTCGGCGTGTCGGCCGAGCAGCCGCTCGATCTGCGCGCAGAAGCCGACGATCTGGGCCCGCGGCACGGCGGGCTCGGCCGGCATGAGCGTCAGCACCTCGTGCAGCGCCTCGCGGCTGCTCTCGAACTCGCCGGTCACGCCGAGGGCCTTGGCCAGCATTCCCAGCAGCACCAGCCGCATCGGCTCCTGGCCCGGCTCGGCCGGCAGCAGCCGCAGCGCGGTCCGCAGCCAGTGTGCCGCCGTGGACGGAGCAGTGTTCATATATGCGACAGCGGCTTCTACAAGGACGTCGATGGCGGCTTTGTCGCCATGGACAGCGGACTGCTCGACGTGGTGGGCCTGAATGGTGGCCGGGGCCTTGCTCGCGGCCAGTGCGGCGGCGGTGCGGGCGTGCGCGGCGAACCGCCAGCCGCTGCCGATTCCTTGGTAGACGACGCTTCGCAGCAGCGGGTGCCGGTAGCGCACGCCGCCCCCGGTCCCCAGTGGACGAAGCAGGTCGCGCTCGGTGAGGCGATCAAGCGCCGCAAGCGTTTCCGGCAGTGGGAGGTCGGCCGCCGCGGCGACCAGCGTCGGCTCCGCGACTTCGGCGACGACGGCCACAGCGCGCGCCACCTGAAGGTCGATGTGGCCGAGAGTGGCCAGTTCCGCGGCCAGCGCGCCATTGCCTTCCGCATCCGGGTGACGGGCAAGCGCTTCCAGATACAGCGGGTTGCCGCCGGCGGCGTCGTAGCGCGTCCGATCGAGATCGTCGCCGACGAGCTCCCGCGCCTCGGCGAAGGTGAGCGCGGTCAGTTCGATCTCCTCGACACCGTCGCAAAGTGCGGCCGACAGCCGCGGCGGCGCCTGCCGCGGCCGGTACGCCGCGACGATCACCACGCGGGCCCGCGGCGGGTGCCGGACCAGGTGGTCGAGCAGCTCGAGGGAGGCGTCGTCGGCCCAATGCACGTCGTCGAGCAGCAGCACCAGCCCGGCCGGGGCGGCCAGCTCGACCAACCGGGCGCGGATCGCCCGGTGCAGTTGGTAGCGCTCGACATCGATCGCGCCGTGGATGTCCACGGTGGACAATGTGTCGCCCGAAAGTACGCCAAAAGGCACGTGGCGCTCGAACTCGCCGGCCCGCCCGGCCACCACGAGCACGCCGGCGTCGGCGGCCGCGGCGGCGAACTCCGCCAGCAGCCGGGTCTTGCCCATGCCCGGCTCGCCGGTCACCCCGACGAAGCGCGCGGCGCCGAGACCGGGGGCGAACAGCTTGCCCCGCAACAAATCCAGTTCGCGCCGACGGCCCACGAACGGCGTCCCGATGACCACGGTAGACACGCTATCGCCGACCGTCCACTCTGGTACCGCTGGAAAGAGTGATCATGAAACGGCCATAAAGTCCAATGTGGCTGGCCGGTCGCCCGGCCGAATGTGAGCGTTCTCCCGGTGTCGGTTGTGTCAGGCGGTGTCCGTTGCTGTGCGTGCAACTTGCGTGCGGTCCCGGTGAAAACTCACCCGTACCGGTTGACCTGCCGGCACCAGTGCGGCGTGGCGAACGGGTCAACCCGTTGGGCTGAGTGACCATCGAGGACATGAAGCTCACCGGACTGCTGTCGCGGACACAGGAAGTGCTGCCAGGCGTCACCGGTGTCGCCAGGGTGGACCGACGCACCGACGACCTGCTGCGCAGGATCGGGCCCGGCGACATCGCCGTGCTCGACGCGCTCGACCTCGACCGCCGCACCGCCGAGGCGCTGATCGCCGCCGAGGTGGTCGGCGTCGTGAACGCGTCGCCCTCGATCTCCGGGCGGTTCCCCAACCTCGGCCCCGAAGCGCTGCTGCACGCCGGCGTGCCGCTGATCGACGACGTCGGCTCCGGCGTGCTGTCCTCGATCAAGGACGGCACCAAGCTGCGCCTGCACGACGGCGTCGTCTTCCACAACGAGCGAGAGCTGGCCCGCGGTGTCGAGCAGACCCCGGAATCGGTCGCCGACCAGCTGATCGAGGCCAAGGCCGGCATGTCGGCGCAGCTGGAGGCGTTCTCCGCCAACACGATCGAGTTCCTGCGCCGCGAGCGCGGCCTCGTGCTGGACGGCCACGGCGTGCCCGAGCTGTACGTGCCGATGCGCGCCCGGCAGGTGCTCGTGGTCGCCCCGGGCTTCGGTCACGTCGAGGACCTGCGCCGGCTGCGCCGCTACATCAAGGAGTTCCGGCCGGTGCTGGTCGGCGTCGACGCCGGCGCGGACACGCTGCTGGACGCCGGCCTGAACCCGGACGTGATCGTCGGCGACCCGGACGGCATCAGCACCGAGGCGCTGCGCGCGGCGTCCGAGGTGGTGCTGCCGGCGCAGCCCGACGGGCACGCGCAGGGCCTGGAGCGGATCCAGGACCTGGGCATCGGCGCGGTGACCTTTCCCGCCTCCTGCAACGCCGAGGACCTGGCGCTGCTGCTGGCCGAGGCGCACGGCGCCAGCCTGGTCGTCACCGTCGGCTTCCAGGCCACGCTGCGGGAGTTCCTGGACCGCGGCACCGGCGGGTCCATCCCGTCCACCTTCCTCACCCGCCTGAAGCTGGGCAGCAAGCTGGTCGACTCGCACGCGGTCGCCGAGCTGCACCGCTCACGGGTGTCCGCGGGCACCGTGCTGTTGCTGGTGCTCGCCGTGGCCGCGGTGGTCGCGGTCGCGCTGCTGGTGTCCGACGTCGGCAGTGTCTACCCGGCGCTGCTGGCCGGCGCGGGGCAGAACTTCGTCAGCTGGCTTGGGGGCCTGTTCCAGTGATCTCGTTGCGCAACCACGTCATCTCCATCGCCGCGGTGTTCCTCGCGCTCGCCGTCGGCGTCGTGCTCGGCTCCACGTCGCTGAGCAACCGGGTGCTCGGCGGGCTCGCCGACGACCGGGCCAACCTCAGCAAACAGGTGACCGACCTGCAGTCCCGGCAGACCGACCTGTCCGGCCGGCTCACCGACGCCGACCGGTACGCGCTGGCCACCGGTCCGCTGGCGGTGCGGGGCGCGCTGGACGGCAAGTCGGTGGTGCTCGTGACGACCGCGGACGCCAAGACCACCGACCGGGACGGCGTCGCCGCCCTGCTCAGGGCGGCCGGCGCGACCGTGACCGGCGAGCTCCAGCTCACCGACGCGTTCACCGACCCGACCAAGTCCGACCAGCTGCGGTCGCTGGTGACCCGGCTGCTGCCGGCCGGCGTGCAGCTGCCGACGGCGTCGGATCCGGGCACCCTGGCCGGCGGTCTGATCGGCCCGCTGCTGCTGCTCGACAAGACGTCCGGCAAGCCGCAGGCGTCGGCCGACGAGACGGCTGCGGCGCTGACCGGCCTGGCCAGCGGCGGCTACGTGCGGCAGGGGCAGGGCCTGCACGCCGCGCAGCTGGCGCTGGTGCTGACCGGCGGGTCCGTCGCCGGCAACGCGGCCGCCGACCGGGCGGCGGTGATCGCCCGCTTCGCGACGCAGGTGCAGCGCTCCGGCGGCGGCACCGTGCTGGCCGGACGCACCGGCTCGGCCGACAACTTCGGGCCGCTGGCCGTCGTCCGGGCCGACGGCGCGACGACGTCGGTGCTGTCGACCGTCGACGACCTGGACATCGCCGCCGGTCAGGTGGTCACCGTGCTCGCGCTGCGCGACGCGGCGGCCGGCCGGTCCGGCAACTACGGGACCGCGGGCAACGCGCAAGCCCCGGCACCCGTTCAGCAGACGGGGTGAGCTGCTACTGTGAAATCCCGTGGACAGGCCGGTCGGCCCAGCCGATCGCCTACGTACGGACCAGTCACCACGGGAGCCACTCTTGTCACAGGCACGCATGACCAAGCACGTCTTCGTGACGGGAGGTGTGGCCTCCTCGCTGGGCAAGGGGCTCACCGCCTCCAGCCTCGGCCAGCTGCTCACCGCGCGGGGCCTGCGGGTCACCATGCAGAAGCTGGACCCGTACCTCAACGTCGATCCCGGCACGATGAACCCGTTCCAGCACGGCGAGGTCTTCGTCACCGAGGACGGCGCCGAGACGGACCTGGACATCGGCCACTACGAGCGCTTCCTGGACCGTGACCTGTCCGGGTCGGCCAACGTCACCACCGGTCAGGTGTACTCGGCCGTGATCGCCAAGGAGCGCCGCGGCGAGTACCTGGGCGACACCGTGCAGGTCATCCCGCACATCACCGACGAGATCAAGTCGCGGATCCGGGCCATGGCCGAGCCCGACGAGTCCGGCGCCGCGCCGGACGTGGTGATCACCGAGGTCGGCGGCACCGTCGGCGACATCGAGTCGCTGCCGTTCCTGGAGGCCGCCCGGCAGGTCCGGCACGACGTCGGCCGGGACAACTGCTTCTTCCTGCACGTGTCGCTGGTGCCGTACCTGGCGCCGTCCGGCGAGCTCAAGACCAAGCCCACCCAGCACTCGGTGGCCGCGCTGCGCAACATCGGCATCCAGCCCGACGCCATCGTGTGCCGGGCCGACCGGGAGATCCCGGACGGCCTCAAGCGCAAGATCGCGCTGATGTGCGACGTGGACACCGACGCCGTGGTGGCCGCCCCGGACGCGCCGTCGATCTACGACATTCCCAAGGTGCTGCACGCCGAGGGCCTCGACGCCTACGTGGTGCGGCGGCTCGGCCTGCCGTTCCGCGACGTGTCGTGGACGGTGTGGGGCGACCTGCTTGACCGGGTGCACAACCCCGGCGAGACCGCCCGGATCGCGTTGGTGGGCAAGTACGTCGACCTGCCCGACGCCTACCTGTCGGTGACCGAGGCCTTGCGGGCCGGCGGCTTCGCGCACCGGGCCAAGGTCGAGATCCGCTGGGTCCCGTCCGACGAGTGCCAGACCGAGGCCGGCGCGGCCCACGCACTGTCCGGTGTGGACGGTGTGCTGGTGCCCGGCGGCTTCGGCGTGCGGGGCATCGAGGGCAAGATCGGCGCCATCCGCTACGCCCGCACCCGCGGCATCCCGGTGCTCGGCCTGTGCCTGGGCCTGCAGTGCATGGTCATCGACGCCGCGCGCGGGCTGGCCGGCATCGCCGACGCCAACTCCGACGAGTTCGGCGAGCCGACCGAGAACCCGGTGATCTCCACCATGGCCGACCAGACCGACGTCGTCGCCGGCGAGCGGGACATGGGCGGCACCATGCGGCTCGGGGCGTACCCGGCCAAGCTGCTGGCCGGTTCGCAGGCGGCCAAGGCGTACGGCACGACCGAGGTGTCCGAGCGGCACCGGCACCGCTACGAGGTGAACAACGCCTACCGGGACCGGTTGAGCAAGGCCGGCCTGGTGTTCTCCGGCACGTCGCCGGACGGGCGGCTGGTGGAGTTCGTCGAGCTGCCGGCCAAGGCGCACCCGTTCTTCGTGGGCACCCAGGCCCATCCCGAGCTCAAGTCCCGGCCCACCCGGCCGCATCCGCTGTTCGCCGCGTTCATCCGCGCGGCCCTGGACTACGTCGCCGCCGAGCGGCTGCCCGTCGAGCTGGCCGAGGTGACGGCGTGACTTCTCCCGAGCAGAGCCATGTCTTCGATGTCGTTTCCTCCAAGGACATCTACCAGGGGCGGGTCATCGCGCTGCGGGCCGACTCCGTGGTGATGCCCGGCGGCGGTGTCGCGACCCGTGAGGTCGTCGAGCATCTCGGCGCCGTTGCCGTGCTGGCGCTCGACGGCGACGGCCAGGTGACGATGATCCACCAGTACCGGCATCCGTTGGGGCGTCGGATCTGGGAGCTGCCGGCCGGTCTGCTGGACGTCGTCGGCGAGGAGCCGGTCCTTGCGGCGCAGCGTGAGCTGGCCGAGGAGACCGGCCTCGCCGCTTCGTCGTGGGTGACGTTGGTCGATGTCGCCGCCTCACCCGGTTTCACCGACGAGGTCGTGCGGGTGTTCCTGGCCCGCGATCTTTCCTCGGTGGGCCGCGACATCCCCGACGGCGACGAGGAAACCGACCTGGTGGCACGGAAGTTCCCGCTCTCCGAGGCCGTGCGCATGGCCTTGGCCGGCGAGATCGTCAACGGCGCCTCGGTCAGCGGCATCCTGGCCGCCCACGCCGTCCTGTCCGGCGCGGCGCAGCCCCGTCCGGCCGAAACCCCGTGGATCGACCGCCCGACAAGGTTCGCCGCCAGGTAGCCACGCGAGTCACGCTCTCGGGCTGGAGAGTTCCGTCCTCGGGCCCACCCACCCACGCACCCACCCTCAAACATGCCCGAGGGCGGAACTCGCCAAGGCGCCCGAGAGCGTGACTCGCGGGGGTATGCCGGAAACCGTATTTCGGTGTGCCCGAGAGCGCGACTCGCGGGGGTTCACATCCGTGCTACCGGTAGGGGGTCCACCGGGTTGTGGTGTCGCCGGTGCGGATGGAGTGCAGGCGGCGGCGGAGTTCGGTGCGGGACTGGGTGTCGCGGGCGATGGGCAGGCCGACGGCGGCCAGCTTGAGCTCCCGGAGTTCGCGTAGCACGGCGAATCCGGGCCAGCGGGTGACGTCGAAGCCGTAGGCCTCGGCGAGCTGGCGGTGCTGGTCGGACCGGTGCTGACTGGTTATGGGCCGGAAGCGGAGTTGGCGCACGGCGACGGGCACCAGGTCCCATTCGCGGGGCCCGACGCAGGCAGTGTCGAGGTCGCACCAGATGGCGCCGCCGGGAGTGGCGATGAGATTGCCGACCTGGGCGTCGCCGTGGATGACGCTCTCCGGCAGCTGGTAGCGAACGGTCGACAGCGCGTCCTCGATGGCGTCGCACCGGCGGGCCAGCAGATCCAGGTCGGCGTCCGGCCAACCGCGCGTGCGGGCGTCGTGGATCCGGGTCCGCAGATCGGTGACGGGATCCCAGCGCGGCAGCGCGGCCCCGGCCGCGGGCACGCGGTGCAGCCGCCGTAACAGCCGCGCCAGCTCGGAAATGGTCGGCGTGCGACCGGTATCGGCGGCACGAAGCCAAAAAGTCACGACGTGTTGCTCCACATGCACGATCTGGGGCACGCCCCGAGCGGGCTGCACGGCGGGAACACGATGCCGGTCCAGCAGCCGAGCGGCCTCCACGGCGGCGTAGGCGCGACGGCGCAGGCCGGGCGTGAGCGTGATCCGCACGATGATGGGATCACGCGCCAGCCGATACACGGCGTTGTTGACACACCGAACAATGCGCGCGCCGGTGTCGTCGAGACCGACACTGGCGCAGGCCCGGGCCAGCACCGACCTGACGTCCGTGTGGTCACCGGTGAGCATCGTGCCCCCTTCCGCCGAACAGGGGTTACCCAAGGCGCGGGGACTCGACGCGTTTTGACAATACCGACGCTCACACGGGCTTTGTAGTGGCCGCTGTTACGGTGGCGTCGACCGAGGCCGAAATGCCCTCCCGGCCTGGGGCACCACGTGGTACGGCTGCACGCGGGGGCCTGAAGGCCGGGGACGGTGGGACGTGGAGGATGGCTGGGCGCGCGAGGTCACCGTGTCCATCAACAAGATGGCGCAGGACGAGGGGGTGCCGGTCGCCATCCGTCACGTGTGCCGCGCCTGCGCGGAGCGGCTGAACGCGGTCGGTGTCGTCCAGTACGTGGTGTCGGATCTCGGGCAGGGCGAACCGGCGTACGCCACCGACCTGGCGGCCGAGCAGATCGCGGAACTCCAGGTGACACTGGGCGAAGGGCCCGCGGTGGACACTCTGGCCGAGGAACGGCCGACGGTGTCCACGGATCTGACCGCGCCGTCGCGCTGGCCGGTGTTCGCGCCGGCGGCCGTCGAGGCCGGTGTGCGGGCGGTGTTTGCTTTCCCGCTGCAGATGGGCTCGATCGCCGTGGGCGTGCTCGAGATCTATCGCTCGGTGCCCGGCGACCTGACGACCGTCGAGTACTGCGACGCGCTGCTGTATGCCGACGCCGCGATGGCGTTGCTGCTCGAGCACGTCGACGACGAGCCGAGCCGGCGGGAGGAGGACCTGTTCGCCGGCGGCTTCGGCAACCGCTGGGACGTGGTGCACCAGGCCACCGGCGTGATCTCCGTGCAGCTGTGCAGCGGGCTGAGCGAGGCGTTCCTTCGCCTGCGAGGCTACGCCTTTCTCACCGGGCGGGGCCTCACCGAGGTGGCCGAGGACGTGATCGAGGGGCGGCTGCGGTTCGATCGCGACGACGCCTAGCCGCTGCTCAGACGCGGTCCAGGTACAGCACCGGGATGCGGCGGTCGGCCGTCTTCTCGTACTCGCCGAAGCCCGGCATCTGCGACACGGCGTTGGCGTAGAGCCGATCCCGCTCGGCGTCGTCGGTGACCGGGTCGGCCTTGGCGCGGTAGGTCTCGTCGCCGATCTCGAGGGTCAGCTCGGGGTGCGCGATCAGGTTGTGGTACCAGGCCGGGTGCTTGGTCGAGCCGCCGGCCGAGGCGATCACGTAGATCCGGTCCGCGTCGGTGAAGCAGACGACCGGGTTCGTCCGCTCGACGCCGCTCTTGGCGCCGACCGTGGTCATGAGCACCAGACTCGCCCCGGCGAAGTTGCCGCCGACCTTGCCGTGATTGGCCCGGAACTCCTCGATGACCTGCGTGTTGAAATCGCTCATGTGCGGTGGAACGACACCGGTGGCCAGATCCATCCCCTCCGTCGGCGCGATTCATGCGATCGAGACCTGGCCCGGGATGCACCCCATCGGCGGGGTCGGCCTGTGGCCCGTTCGGTGTACCTTGCGTCACATCCTTGCTGCGGTGGGTCACCTGGGGGTGGTGCATGGCCGTGTTCGCCAACCGTGAGTACCGCGCGCTGTTGTCGGCGTACGCGATCTCCACGGCCGGCGACCAGTTCGCGCGGGTGGCCCTGTCGGTGCTGATCTTCGAGCGGACCCGGTCGCCGGCCCTGACGGCGTTGACCTACGCGCTGACCTTCCTGCCCGACCTGGTCGGCGGGCCGCTGCTGGCCGGGATCGCCGACCGGTGTCCGCGGCGGACGGTGATGATCACCGCGGACGGGCTGCGGGCGGCGCTGGTGGCGGTGATGGCGATGCCGGGCACGTCGTTCCCGGTGATCGCGGTGCTGCTGGTGATCGTGCAGCTGGCCGGCGCGCCGGCCAATGCGGCTCGCGGGGCGCTACTCCCGCAGATCCTCGGCGATGACGACTACCCGGCCGGGCAGGCCGGGTTGTCCTCGGCCGGGCAGGCGGCCCAGGTCGCCGGCTTCGCCGGCGGCGGGGCGCTCGTCGTCGCGATCGGCACGAGCGGCGTTCTGGTTGCGGATGCCGCAACCTTCGCCGCTTCCGCTGCGCTCGTGCTGCTGGGCATCCGACCCCGCGAGGCGTCGGCGAAGAACACCGGGATCGTCAAGCGCGGCTGGGGGAGCGACCTGGTCGAGGGGGCCCGGCTGGTGGCGACGACACCCCGGCTGCGCGCGCTGATCGCGTTCGCCTGCATTTCCGGCATCTACATCGCGGGGGAGGCGCTGGCCGCCCCGTACGCGGCCGAGCTGGGCGGCGGCCCGACATTGGTCGGCCTGCTGTTCGCCGGCTTCGCCGCGGGCGCGGTCGCCGGCATGCTCGTGCTGACGCGGCTGCCGGGGCCGGCGCAGTTACGCGTGCTGCCGCTGCTGGCGATCGGCTCGTGCCTGCCGCTGGTGCTGTGCCTGGTCGACCCGCCGGCGCCGATCGTGGTGCTGCTGTTCGTGCTCAGCGGCTTCGCCAGCGGCTACCAGGTCACCGCGAGCACGACGTTCATGCGGAGCGTGCCCGACGACCGTCGTGGGCAGGCGTTCGGGCTGGCCGTGACGGCGCTGAAGGTGTCCCAGGGCGTCGGTGTCGGGCTGGCCGGCATCGTCGCCGAGCAGCTCAGCCCGCACGGCACGGTCGCGCTGGCCGGCGTGGTCGGAGTCGCGGCGGCCGCCGGCGCCGGCCGGCTGTGGCGAGGGGCCGGTGGCGCGTCGGCCGTGCCCTCGACACGGCCGACGCCCGCCCCCGGTTAAGCCGTCAGCGCCATTCGCTGGGACGGCCGACGCGGCGCCACTCGGAGGGGCGGCCGGTGCGGGGGGATTCGCTGCGCTTGATCATGCTGTGCCTCCGTGTGGGGGTGGAACGTGATTTTCGTTTCCCCCGAGCGGAGCACGACACTGTGTCGATCCCTGATTACAGTGACTGTTTTCCGGGACGGGGGGTGCCGCGTCGTGAATCGGGTCGACCCACGCCGCTGGCGTCTATGGTCCCTCCCACGTGGACTACTCGCGTACGTCCTCATGGTGGAGTTGGCGACCGTACTCATGCTGGTCACGACGGCCAACCTGACCCCGATTACGCCCTCGGCCTGGCTCTGGTTCGGTCTGCTGCTCGGCGCTTCCGTGATTCATCTCGAGGCCGCCCAAGGAATCGAACGTATTCGCGAAGTCTCGGCCGAGGGCAGCCCGTACACACATATGCAGAGCGTCTGGTATTTCGCCGGCGTGCTGTTGTTGCCGCTGCCGCTGCTGGCGTTGTTGATCGTTTTGTCGTTCACCCATGAGTGGTACCGGGTGTTCCGCGGCCAGGCGATCGCGTACCGGAAGGTCTTCTCCGCCGCCACCGTGGTGCTGGCCGTCGGCGCCGGCCAGCTGGCGTTCGCCGCGTTCTTCCCGGCCGACGGGCCGCCGTACGCCGCCCAGCTCGATGGGCCGCTCGGCGCAGTCGCCGTCATCGTCGCCGGGCTGGCGTACCGCCTGGTCAACTACGCGCTCGTGGTCGGCGCCATCGTCGCCTCCAACCCGGAGCAGCCCGCTCGCAAGGCCCTCGGGCACGCCTCCGACCAGCTGATCATCGCCGCCAGTGTCGGGCTCGGCTACGCCGTCGGCGTGTTCACCGTCGACCGGCCGTGGTCGATGCCGATCCTGCTGGTCACCGTGCTCGCGCTGCACATGGGCCTGCTGCTGCCGCAGTTCCGGATCGCCGCGCACACCGACTCCAAGACCGGGCTGGTGGACGCCGCCTGGTGGTCCGACCGCGCCGCCGACCAGCTCGACCGGGCTCGGCGGCTGGCCCGCACCGTCGGGGTGCTGATGATCGACCTCGACCACTTCAAAGAGGTCAACGACTGCTACGGGCACCTCGCCGGCGACCAGGTGCTGACCGCCGTCGCCGAGACCGTGCGCCATTCCGTGCGTTCCCTCGACCTCGTCGGACGCTGGGGCGGTGAGGAGTTCGCCGTGCTCGTGCCGGCCGTCGGCGTCGACGAGCTGCAGGCCGCCGCCGAGCGCGTGCGCGCCGCCGTGCAGGCCCTCACCGTCGACATCCACGACCTCGAAGGCCAGGAGGTCACCGTCAAGGGGCTCACGGTGTCCATCGGGGCCGGGGTGTACCCGGGGTCGGGGGCCGAGCTCAGCGACCTGCTGCTGGCCGTGGACGGGGCGCTCTTCCAGGCCAAGCGCCAGGGCCGCAACCGAACGGTGCTGGCAAGCCGGGTCGTGGCCGCGGCGCGCGAACGCACCGCCTGACCCCCGCGGGTGTCAGAAGCTGACCACCTTGTTGCGGCCGGTGTTCTTGGCGCTGTAGAGGGCGGTGTCGGCGGCGTGGAGGAGGCGGTCGACGACGGTGCCGGCGGTGGGGTACATGGCGACGCCGATCGACACCGAGAGGTCGCGGATGATGCGGCCGTCGTCGGCGAAGTCGACGGGGACGACGAGCTCGCTGACGGCGTGGCGGATGCGTTCGGCGACGGTGACGACGTGTTCCTCGCCGACGCCGGGCAGCAGGACGACGAACTCCTCGCCGCCGAAGCGGCCGACGGAGTCGTAGGAGCGGACCTGGGCGGCGATGGTGTCGGCGACGGCCTTCAGCGCCAGGTCGCCGGCCAGGTGCCCGTAGGTGTCGTTGACCTGCTTGAAGTGGTCGAGGTCGACCATCAGCACGCCCGTGGTCTGGTTGCTGCGGCCGGCCCGGACGAGCTCGCTGGTGGCGAGGTTGTGCCAGCCGAGGGTGTTGAACAGGCCGGTCTTCTCGTCCTTGGTGGCGGCCACTTCCAGCTGCTTGACCAGCACGCCGCGATGCAGCACGAGCAGCGGCGGCACCACCATCACGACCAGCACGGGCTGCGTCGTGACGGCCAGGGCGGTCAGCGTGCCCAGGCACAGCGTGGCCAGCTCGACGAGGTTGTCGGCCCAGCCGCCGAACAGCTCGCGGATCGAGTGGTACGTCATGTTCAGCGCGCCCAGGATCAGCAGCGCGTTGGCCACGAAGTACGCCGCCACGGTGCCGGCGATCGCCCCCACGCCCAGCCAGCCGTTCAGTAGCGCGCCCTCGATGCCGTGCACGCCGAACAGCTCCAGCACCAGGCGGGCCACGTAGCAGGTCAGCACCACCACCGACCCGTTGATCACGCTGCGGAACGCCGGCACCCGCTGCAGCCGGTACCAGCTGCGCAGCGCCAGGTGGGCGTACAGGATCGCGACCAGCGCCGCCACCAGCGACGGCGGCAGCAGCAGCACGCCGGCGAACGTCCACACCGAGGTCATGTTGATGTGCGGCGTGCCGTTCACCCGGCGGCGGACCCGCTCCACCTGCCGGCCCAGCTCCGCCTGCGCGACGCCCAGCACCGCCAGCGTCAGCATCACCAGCACGTCTTTGCCGTTGGAGTGAACCCAGCCGGCGGCCAGCGCCGTACTCCCGACCGCGACGGCCTCGGTGAGCAGGCAGAAGACGATCAGCCGGGGCCGCTGCCGCCACAGGGCCCAGCGACGGGGAGTGACCAGGAGGTCACGGACGTGCACCGAGGCACCGGCTACCGGCCCCGTGTCGTCCATAATCGTGCTCCGGCACTCCCTGCGGCGACTGACCTGACCCGGTCAGCCAATCACACCGAGCGAGCCAGGTCAGCCACCGTGACCTGGATGGATCAGCGAGGGGAGGTGCGGCCGCCATGAGCAACCGCGACAGCTGAGCCCTCCCCGCGCGCGTCACGCGCCGTTGTAGAGACGGTGGCCGTCGACCAGTTCGATCTCACCCGTGTTGTCGGCGGCCACCAGCAGTTCGTTAGCGAAGCCGGCGCCGCTGAAGCACAGCAGCCGGCAGTCCGCCGCGCCCGGAACATCGCGGTCGGCCAGTAGCCGGCGGATGTGCCGCAGCCGCTCGACGTGGCCGGACGTCATCGTCTCGCCCCACTTGGCCTCGCCGATCGCGAGCAGTGTCTGGCGGTCGGCGTCGTCCCGGCCGAACACGACCACGTCCAGTTCGTGATTCTGTTTCAGCCCCGGGTCGGCGACGGCCGCCGAGGCCACGGCGGTGCGATGCCCACCGACCGACGAGGGGTCCGCGTACCAGCGAATCCAGTCCCGGCAGACACTCTCGAAGTGCGGCCCGACTATCTTGCTGCGGAACGTCTGCGCCGACCGTCGCCAGACCCTCTCGGCGTTGCCCGGACGTTCCAGATCCGTCCACTCGGGGCGCATGATCCCGTGGTAGAAGGCCACGATCGGCTCGGCGATCCGGTAGGCCGACCGCTTCTTGTGGAACGCGTCCGGCGCACGGTGGATCATGCCGGTGTCCTCGAGGACGGTGAGTGCGTGACCCAGATCAGTCGACTTCCGTCCCAGGTAGTTGGCGATACCTCCGCGTGAATGGTTGCCGGTGGCGATCGCTGAGAGAACACCGTGGTAGAGGGCGGTGTCCCGAAGGTCCGGTTCTTCCGCGAGCAGGAAGCGCGCCTCGCGGAACAGCGGCCGTGACGGGTTCAGGACGTTGCGGACGACCCAGTCGTCGAAGTCGGCGATGCCGTTGGGCACGTCGCCGAGAGTGAATTCGCGGTGGTACGCGGGGGTGCCCCCGACCACCGAGTTCACCAGCAGAGCCAACTGCGGATCGGCGGTCAGTTCCCAGAATTCGGCGGCCAGCCGGTAGTCCAGCGTCGGCACGACCAGCTCCAGGCTGGCCCGGCCGCGCAGCGGGGCGGTGCCGGACAGCAGGTTTCCCATGAAGGGCAGCGCGGATCCACACAGCAACAGCCGTACGGGTGTGGTCACGTCACGAGCCTGGGGGCCGAGTGCCCGTTGCAACAGCGACGGAAGCTCCGGCGACGCCCGCACGAGGAACGGGAATTCGTCGATCACAACGGGCAGTGGCCCGTCGGTCGCGACTGTCATCAGGACATCGACGGCTTCGTCCCAGGTCTGGAGGTGGTACGGCGCTCGGTCACCCCGGAATCGAGCCAACGCCTGGCCGAACTGCCGTAGCGACTCGGACTCCGTCGCCTCGCTGGCCGCGAAGAAGAAGCCGCCGGTGGCTCGGCATACCGCGTCGAGCAGGAAGGTCTTGCCCTGCCTGCGTCGCCCGGACACCACACCGAGGGTGGCCTCGGGGCCCTGGTAGGACACGAACCGGGACAGCTCCGACCACTCGAAGTTCCGGTCGAACATCTCGGCGGGACGATCCATGGAGCTCCAATGATAACCGCACTTATAATAAACGTGTTCATCATAGCGCAGGGGCTTGATCGCCGGGCTAGGCTACGGCGTGAGCCGGCCCGGAATGAGGTGAACTCCCGCTGAGCGCGCCGCACGTCACCGAGCTGCCCGTGGCACTCCGCGAAGCCACCGCGAGCTACCTGGACCACCTGGCCGTCGAGCGGGGGACGGCCCGCAACACGCTCGACTCCTACGCCCGCGACCTGCGCCGGTACGGCGAACACCTGGCGTCGAAGGGCGTGAGCTCACTGGCCGAGGTCACGGAGCCGCACGTCACGGAGTTCCTGGCGGCGCTGCGCGAAGGGGACCCGGACCACCCGCCGCTGGCGGCGTCGTCGGCGGCGCGGGCGGTGGTGGCGGTGCGCGGCCTGCACAAGTTCGCGTTCCGCGAGGGCATCGCGCAGCAGGATCCGGCCCGGGAGGTGCACCCGCCGGTGCCGCCGCGAAGGCTGCCGAAAGCGTTGCCGGTGCACGAAGTGCTGCGCCTGCTGGACACGGCCACGGGCGAGGATCCCCGTTCGCTACGAAACCGGGCGCTGCTGGAGCTGCTGTACTCCACCGGGGCCCGCATCTCCGAGGCGGTGGGCCTGGACCTGGACGACATCGACCGCGCCGAGCGCACGGTCCTGTTGGACGGCAAGGGTGGCAAGCAGCGCCTGGTCCCGATCGGGCGACCGGCGCTGGCGGCGGTGGACGCGTACCTGGTCCGCGCGCGGCCGGACCTGTCCCGCCACGGCCGTGGCACCCCGGCGGTGTTCCTGAACTCGCGCGGCGGCCGCCTGTCGCGGCAGAGCGCGTGGCAGGCGCTGAAGAACGCGGCCGATCGGGCCAGCATCGACGTCGAGGTCTCGCCGCACACCCTGCGCCACTCCTTCGCCACCCACCTGCTGGAAGGCGGCGCCGACGTGCGGGTGGTGCAGGAGCTGCTGGGCCACGCCTCGGTGACCACGACCCAGGTGTACACGCTGGTCACCGTCACCACGTTGCGCGAGGTCTACGCCACCGCACATCCCAGGGCTGTGTTCTGATGGGCTCGCCCCGCTCGCCGCTCAGCCGCTGCCTTCCCTTGCCCCAGGTCGATCGGCGGAAAGCCGCGATCGGTTCCGGGCCCCGCGCGACCCCGCGGGCTTGATTTAGGCCGTTCGTAGCAATCGGCGCAGCTCAAACGCGTGCGACACGCCACGGCGAGCCGCGTTGCCGCGGTCCCCGCAGCGCCTTACGCTGCGGCTCAGGGAGAGTCAGGCCACGAGGAGACTGGAGCCATGTCGACACCGCAGCCTTCCGGGGAATCCGGGGAGCGGCTCGTGCGTGGACCGTCCGTCGAACTCAGCCTGGCGCCGCACGCCCGCCCCGAGAACGACGAGCCCGACGTCGCCCGCGACGGCCAGATCGGCCCGACCGGCCGACCGGTGCGGCACGTCCCGGAGCCGTCGCTGATCGCCAGCCACGGCCCGGCCACGATTCTGGCCGTGTGCAACCAGAAGGGCGGCGTCGGCAAGACCACCTCCACCATCAACCTGGGCGCGGCGCTGACCGAGTACGGCCGCCGCGTGCTGCTGGTGGACTTCGACCCGCAGGGCGCGCTGTCGGTGGGACTGGGCATCCAGCCGCACCAGCTCGACCGCACCATCTACAACGTGCTGATGGAGCGCACGGTCGGCATCGAGGACGTCGTGATGCAGACCTGCGTCCCGGAGATGGACCTGCTGCCCAGCAACATAGACCTGTCCGCTGCCGAGGTGCAGCTGGTGTCGGAGGTCGGCCGCGAGCACACCCTGGTGCGCACGCTGCGACCCGTGATGGACCACTACGACTACGTGCTCGTGGACTGCCAGCCCTCGCTGGGGCTGCTCACCGTCAACGCGCTGGCCGCGGCCGACGGTGTCTTAATCCCACTGGAGTGCGAGTTCTTCAGCCTGCGCGGGGTCGCGCTGCTGATCGACACCATCGAGAAGGTCAAGGAACGGTTGAACCCCAAGCTTGAGATCACGGGCATCCTCGCCACCATGTACGACCCGCGGACGCTGCACTCGCGGGAGGTGATGGCGCGCGTGGTGGAGGCGTTCGGCGAGACCGTCTTCGACAGCGTGATCAACCGGACGGTGCGCTTCCCGGAGACCACGGTCGCCGGCGAGCCGATCACCACGTGGGCGCCGCGCTCCTCCGGCGCCAAGGCCTACCGCGCGCTGGCCCGCGAGGTGATCGCCAGGTGACTCGCCGCGTCCAGCTACCGGGTGCGGCCGAGTTGTTCCGGTCCACCAGCACGCCCAGGACAGTGCTACCCGACGAGGGCCGTGTCGCCGACGAACCCGTATCCTCGGCGGGCACCGGTCGCCGCAAGCACGATGCGAAGATCACGGTCTACCTGTCCGACGAGGAGCTGCTGGCGTTGGAACACGCTCGGCTGGCGCTGCGCGCCGCGCACGGCATCGCCGTGGACCGTGGTCGGGTGGTGCGCGCCGCCATCGCCGCGCTGCTGGCCGACTTCAGCCGCCACGGCGCCGACTCGCAGCTGGTCAAGGGCATCACCGGGGATGACTGATGTGGACCCCGGGTCCCCGACCGAATCGCCAGCGGGCGGCCGGTTCACGGTCAAGCTGACCAACTTCGAGGGCCCGTTCGACCTGCTGCTGCAGCTGATCTCGCAGCACCAGATGGACGTCACCGAGGTGGCGCTGAGCCGGGTCACCGACGACTTCATCGCCCACCTCAAGACGCTCGGCGAGCACTGGGACCTGGACGAGACCACCGAGTTCCTGGTGATCGCCGCGACCCTGCTCGACCTCAAGGCGGCCCGGCTGCTGCCGGCCGGCGACGTCGAGGACGAGGACGACCTGGCGCTGCTGGAGGCCCGGGACCTGTTGTTCGCGCGGCTGTTGCAGTACCGGGCGTACAAGCAGGTCGCGGCGCTGTTCGGCGAGCTGGAGGCCGGGGCGCTGCGGCGGTATCCGCGGTCGGTGTCGCTGGAGGACCGCTACACGGCGCTGCTGCCCGAGGTCATGATCGGCATGAGCCCGCAGCGGTTCGCCGAGCTCGCCGCCACCGTGTTCCGGCCCAAGCCACCGCCCACGGTGTCGTTGGCCCACCTGCACATGGGGGCCGTCTCGGTCCGTGCGCACGCGGCCGTGCTGCGGGTGCGGCTGGCCGAGGCCGGCGTGGCCACGTTCGGCGAGCTGGTGGCCGACTGCGACAACACGATCGAGGTGGTGGCGCGGTTCCTCGCGCTGCTGGAGCTTTACCGCGAGACCGTTGTCCTGTTCGAGCAGGATGAGGCGCTCGGGGAGCTGACGCTGCGATGGGCCGGCGGCAGTCTCGAGGAGGCACGGGCGGCGGCCGAGGTGGATCGGGCGTTCGCCGACGAGGAGGAGTACGGGTGACCGAACCCGAGGACGAGAGCGGCGAGCAGCAGTTCGAGGGACCGGCGGGCGGCGGCGCGGCCAAACCCGCGCCGGCGGAGGTCGAGCCCGAGACCGAGGAGGCCGAACCGGCGGCGACCGAGGATCCGGCACCCGAGGCCGAGGAGCCCGGGCCCGAGACGGCTGGGGAGCCCGAGGAGCGGGCAGCCGAGGTTGAGGCACCTGAGATTGGGGAGCCCGAGACCGAAGAACCGGCCGAGGCCGCGGAACCCGAGACCGAGGAGCCGGCCGAGGCTGAGGAAGCCGTCGCCGAACCCGTGGCCGAGCCTGAGACCGAGCCCGCTGAGGACAGCGTGTCCGAGGAC
>DASWRQ010000147.1:0-2714 GCA_036403095.1 Kutzneria sp.
CTGCAACGGCACCGGCGCCCAGCAGTGGAACGTGGTCGGCAACGGCCAGATCCAGGCGTTGGGCAAGTGCCTGGACGTGTCGGGCGGCGGCGTTGCCAACGGCACCGTCGTCCAGCTGTGGGACTGCAACGGCAGCGGCGCGCAGAACTGGACGGTCTCCGCGGCCAACGACATCGTCAACGTGGCCGCCAACAAGTGCCTTGACGCCAGCGGGAACAGCTCGGCCAACGGCACCCGGCTGCAGATCTGGGATTGCTCCGGCGGCGCGAACCAGAAGTGGAACGCCCCCGGCTCGGGTGGTGGTGGCGGTGGCGGCTTCGTGGTCAGCGAGTCGCAGTTCAACTCGCTGTTCCCCGGCCGCAACGGCTTCTACACCTACAGCGGACTGGTCGCGGCGATGAGCGCCTTCCCGACGTTCGCCACCACCGGCAGCGACACCGTGAAGAAGCAGGAGGCGGCGGCCTTCCTGGCCAACGTGGCCCACGAGACCGGGAACCTGGTCTACGTGACCGAGATCGACAAGTCGGGCAACTACTGCGACGCCAGCCAGTCCTACGGCTGCCCGGCCGGCACCTTCAACTACTACGGCCGTGGCCCGATCCAGCTGAGTTGGAACTTCAACTACAAGGCGGCCGGCGACGTGCTGGGCGTCGACCTGCTCGACAACCCGTGGCTGGTCGAGCAGGATTCGGCGATCTCGTGGAAGACCGGGCTCTGGTACTGGATGACGCAGAGCGGCCCGGGCACCATGACCCCGCACAACGCGATGGTCAGCGGGGCCGGCTTCGGCCAGACGATCCGCAGCATCAACGGCAGCCTGGAGTGCGACGGCCGCAATCCCGGCCAGGTGCAGAGCCGGGTGGACAACTACAACCGGATCGTCGGCGTGCTCGGCGTGCCGGCCGGCAACAACCTGTACTGCTGACGCACGGGCCCGAGGCGCCGACCGGTCGGCGCCTCGGGTGTTCCACTGTGGACAGTGCTGACGGCTTGACTCACATGGCCGATGGCAGCGCCTGTGCCAGGGTGATGACGACGTTCAGCTGCGCGTGCAGACCGGTCGTCATGATCGGGACCCGGGTCGCGCGGGACCCGGCGACCACCAGGAGCCGGGTGTCCAGCCGTCGGTGCTCGTTGTGGGCCTCGATCAGGACCGACAGGCCGGGGGAGGCCATGTACGTGACGCCGCTGAGGTCGACGATCAGCGGCGCCGCGGCCGTGGTGTCATGACGCGCCACGGCGAGATAGCCGCGGAGCAGGGGAGCGGTGTCGGTGTCGATCTCCCCGGTGACGTGGAGGACTGTGGCCGGCCCGACGGCCTCCTGGCGGACGTCGAAGACCCGCTCGGCGTCGGGTGTCTCCTGCGAAGGACTCATGGCCGTCCTGGTGGTGGGGTGTGGACAGGGCGTGACACGAGAGGTATCCACAACCGGGCTTGGTGAAACCCGCCGCCGTGGCATGGCGCTGGTCAGTGGCACGCTGACACCCGAGGAGGTGACGATGTGGGTCCTCCTGTTGACGCGGCAGCTACTCCGAGAGGACTGACGGCGGATGAAGGTCGACCTGATCGTCGAGAACGGGCGAATCCACACCGGCGACCCCGAAGTGCCCGTCGTGGACACTCTCGCGGTCGTCAACGGCCGGGTCCTCGCGATCGGCCGGGACGTCGAGGGTCTCGAGGCGGGAGAGCGCGTGGACGCGCGCGGCCAAGTCGTGCTGCCCGGTTTCAACGACGCGCACGCGCACAGCGTCTGGTTCGGGATGACGCTGCTGGAGACCGACCTGTCCGGCGTGACATCGGTGGACGACGTGTATCGGGCGATCGAGGATCGTGCGCCGGACGGCGGGTCGGAGGACTGGATCATCGCCGCCGGCTTCAACCCCGTCCGGCTGCACGGCGCCGTCCCGGACCGTGACGTGCTGGACCGAGTCAGCGGCGGCCGGCCGGTCTGGATCAAGCACGCCTCCGGCCATTCCTGCCAGCTCAACGGCGAGGGCCTGCGGCGCACCGCCGTCGGGGAGCACCTCCACGACGCCATCGACGGCGGCCGGATCGTGCTGGACGACGCCGGCCGGCCCACCGGCGTCCTGGAGGAGCGGGCCATGGCGTTCGTGCAGGACGTGCTGCTGCCGTACCCGCTGGCCGTGATCGAGCGGGCGCTGGACCTGGCCACCGCGCAGTACGCCCGGGAGGGGCTCACCAGCGTCACCGACGCCGGCGTCGCCGGCGGCTGGATCGGGCATGCCCCGGGCGAACTGGCCGCGTACCAGAACGCCCGAGAGCACGGCGTGCTGCGCACCCGGATGCAGGTCATGCCGGTCATCGACGCCCTGGCCGGCATCGACGGGCACGCGGACGAGCCCGCCCGCCTCGGCCTCGGCGCCGGCGTCCGGACGGGCTGGGGCGACGACTTCCTTCAGCTCGGCCCGGTCAAGGTCTTCACCGACGGGTCGATCCTCGGCCGCACCGCCCAGATGACCGAGCATTACGAAGGCTGCCCGGACAACCACGGCTACCTCCAGGAGGACGCGGAGTCGCTGCGCCGCCGTGTGCTGAACGCCTACGCCGCCGGCTGGTCGGTCGCCCTGCACGCGGTCGGCGACGCTGCCCTCGACGTCGCCCTCAGCGTGATCGAGGAAGCGATCAGCCGGCACGGCCGCCGCGGAGTCCCCAACCGGGTCGAGCACGGCACGGTGGTCCGGCCGGACCAGGT
>DASWRQ010000148.1:0-5393 GCA_036403095.1 Kutzneria sp.
GTCAGATCACGACGAGCGCGAACACGTCGGAGACCGCCGAGACGTACAGCGAGCTCTCCGGGTGGAATACCCGCAGCGACAGCGTCGCGGACACGTCGAAGCTGACGTCGATGGAGAACGTCCCGTTGGGGCGGCAGGTGCCGGCGACCACGTCGACCCAGATCCCGGCCCGCAGCTGCTGCACGTACAGCGTCTCGGCACCGCTGGCACCGGACCGCGCCAGCTCGTCGATGCGGCCCTTGACCTGGGTCTTCTCGTTCTTCTTGACCTTGCCCTTGGCCGCCTGGGCCTGGACCTTCAGCTTGTGCTTGGCCGGTGCCTGCACGGCCACCGGGGCGGCGGAGGCGATGACGGGCGTGACGGTGAGTGCCGCACAGGCCACCGTCAAGGCGGCGAGGGTGCGGGTCAGCGGTGACATAGGCATGCCCGCAGTGCAGCGCACCGCCCGTGAGCGTTCACGGCGGACGCGCCGTACAAGATCGTTTGATCAGCCGTTCGGGTGATGGCCCAGGAGCGCGGCGCCTGCCCGAGTCACGGCGCTGCTGGCTGATCGCCGGCGTCGCGGACGAGCAGCGCGACCTGGACCCGGTTGGCCAGGTCCAGCTTGGTCAGGCAACGGCTGACGTGAGCCTTGACGGTCGCCTCGCTCATCACCAGCTCGCGGGCGATCTCGGCGTTGGACAGGCCACGGGCCACCGCCCGCACGACATCGCCCTCACGCGGGGTGAGCACGGCCAGGCGGGCGCGGGCCTTGCCGGCGTCGGGACGGCGCTGGCCGGCGAAGGCGTCGATCAGCCGCTTCGTCACAGTGGGTGCGAGCATGGCGCTGCCGGCGGCGACCGTTCGGACGGCGGCGACGAGATCCCGCGGCGAGGTGTCCTTGAGCAGGAAACCGACGGCACCGTGGCGCAGCGCGGTGTGCACGTAGTCGTCGATGTCGAACGTGGTCAGCATGACGACCGCCGGCGGCACCGGGAACTCGGCCAGGGCGGCGAGCGCCTTGAGACCGTCCAGGCCAGGCATCCGCACGTCCATCAGCACGACGTCGGGCCGGTGTGCGCGGACGGCCGTGAGCGCCGCGGCCCCGTCGCCGGCCTCGGCGACCACCTCGATGTCGTCGACCGGCTGGAGGATCATCCGGAACCCGGCCCGGACCAACTCCTCGTCGTCGACGAGCAGCACCCGGATCACACTGCCTCCCTGACGTCCGGCAACTGCGCCACGACGGCGAAACCGCCGTCCCGTGGCCCCGCGGTGAACCGTCCGCCCATCAGCTCCACCCGCTCCCGCAGACCGACCAGGCCCATTCCGCTGCCCGGCAACGGATCCGGCGGCCGGGATGGACGGTCGTTCGTCACAGAGACCTCGACGGCGTCGGGCCGGTAGCCCAGAACGACCGTGGTCGGCGTGGGACCGGCGTGCTTGTGGACGTTGGTCAACGCCTCCTGCACGACGCGGTACACGGTCGCGGCGGCCATCGGGGACAGCTCGCGCGGGGTTCCCTCGTCCCGCCGCGTCACCGGGACGCCGGCCGACCGGGACTGGTCGAGCAGTCGGCCCAGATCCTCGACGGTCGCCTGCGAACCGTCCACTTCGGATGACTTGAGCACGCCGAGCACTTGGCGCAGCTGGGAAAGCGCCTCCTTGCCGGTCAGCCGGATCAACTCGGCCTCGGCGGCGATGTAGTCGTCCTTGGCGTTGCACTCCAGCGCGCCGGCATGCAGCACCATCAGCGACACCCGGTGCGCGACGACGTCGTGCATGTCCCGGGCGATCCGGGCCCGCTCCTCGGCCCGGGCCCGACCGGCCCGCGCGACCTGCTCGCGTTCCAGCTGCGCGGCCCGTTCGTCCAGCCACAGCCCGACGGCCACGGGCAGCCACACGAACAGCGCCGCCCCGCCGACCAGGCCGTACGGATCGGGCGAGGGCGTGACCGGCGCCACTACCAACGCGCTGGCCGCGATGACGTAGCCGATGATCCGGGGCGAGCGCCGATAGGTCGACGCGGCCAGATAGGACGTGATCAACAGTGTCGGCCAGGTCGACCGCAGCAGCCAGGCCGCGATCGCGACCACGAGCAGCGGCCAGAGCCGGCGCGGGGTCAGCAACACCGCACCTGCGCCGAGCAGGCCGAGCACGATGCCCGGCCCGAGATCTGGCCCGGGCAGGTGGAAGTACGTGATGGAGCGGGCGGTGGCCGGCAGCAGCGAGCCGGCGAACACCAGCGCCGCCAGGATCGCCCTGGCGCCCAGCATCGCCTTGATGCGTGAAACCGCCCCCCGACCTTCGGTCACACCGAACACCATAGCGTTACAACTAAAGTAGGGCCTGGCCGTCGCACTTCGGCCGACGTGTCGTGCCCGGTCGGGCCATCACGATGACTGCCATGGCCGACACCACAACCGCCGCCGTGCGCGCGGCGGGACTGACGAAGATCTACGGGGCCGGGGATGCCCGGGTGGTCGCGCTCGACGGCGTCGACGTGACGTTCGAGCGCGGCGGCTTCACCGCGATCATGGGGTCGTCCGGCTCCGGCAAGTCCACGCTCATGCACTGCGTGGCCGGACTCGACCGGCCCGACGGCGGCCGGATCTGGCTGGGTGACACGGAAATCACCGGGCTGGCCGACAACGCGCTGACCGCGCTGCGCCGCGACCGCGTCGGCTTCGTGTTCCAGTCCTTCAACCTGCTGCCGACGCTGACCGCACTGGAGAACATCACGCTGCCGTTCGACCTGGCCGGACGTCGCCCGGACGCGGCGGCGGTGCGAGCGGTGGTCGACGTGGTGCGCCTCGGCGACCGTCTCGGCCACCGGCCGAGCCAGCTCTCCGGCGGCCAGCAGCAGCGCGTCGCGGTCGCCCGCGCGCTGGCCACCCGTCCGGACGTGGTGTTCGCGGACGAGCCGACCGGGGCGCTGGACTCCGTGGCGTCGGCCGAGCTGCTGGGTTTCCTGCGGCACAGCGTGGATGCGTTGGGACAGACGGTGGTGATGGTGACGCATGATCCGGCCGCGGCCGCGTATGCCGACCGCGTGGTCCAGCTGGCCGACGGCGTGATCGTGGACGACCGAGTGAAGGCGGGTCGCTGATGTTGCGGGCCACGTTGCGCGATCTGTTCGCGCACAAGGGGCGGGTGGCCATGACGATCGTGGCCGTGGCGCTGGGCGTCGCGGCCACCGTCGCGAGCTGGATCGTCAGCGACTCCATCGCGGCGACGCTGGTCCACGCCGACACCCGCACCGATGTCGGGATCTCCGTGCCGAGGCCACTGACGGCTGCGGATCGCGGCCGGCTGGCCGCGCTGCCCGGCGTCACGCGGGCCGCCGGAGTGCTCGTCGGCCGAGCCGGACTCGTTGGCCCGCAAGGGAAGCTGGTCGATGCCGGCACGCTGCCCGAGCAGGCCGGCACGGATTGGGACGACAGCGGACGGTTCGTGCTCGCCACCGGGCGCGCGCCGACGCGGGCCGGGGAGGTCGCCGTGAGCGCGGCCGCGGGGGTCGCCGTGGGCGACCGGACCCGGGTTCTGCTGACCAGGGGGCAGCAGAACCCGGTGACCGTCGTCGGCGTGTTCCGGTATCGGACGCTCGGACCGGACGAGCCGAGTCCGGTCGTGGCGTTCGAGCCGTCGTCCACGGTGCTCGGCGGGACCTACCAACGGATCGAGGTCACCGGCGCGGATGTGAATGCCGTGCGGGCGCTCTACCCGAAGGCAATCACCGGTGCCGAGCTGGCCGCCGCGGCGCGGGAGCAGGCGGCGGGCGACGCCGAGGACCTGCGCGAGACGCTGCTGCCGTTCGCCGCCGTGGCACTGCTGGTCGGAACCTTCGTCATCGCCAACACCTTTACGATGCTGATCACGCAGCGGACGCGCCAGTACGCACTGCTACGGGCGGTCGGCGCGTATCGCCGCCAGGTGCGGCGCAGCGTGCTCGTCGAGGCCGCGGCGCTCGGGCTGGTCGGCGGCACGGCGGGGGAGATCCTCGGCATTGCCTTGGGACCGTTGATGATCGCCATGCTGCGGCCCGCCCAGGAGATCGACTACACCATCACGCCGCTCGCTGTCGGCCTCGGCTACCTGGTCGCGCTGGTGGTGACGATGCTGTCGGCCCACAGCTCCGCCCGGCGGGCCGCCGCAGTGCCGCCGATCGCCGCGCTGCGAGACGCTGGCCAACCACCGCGGCGTTCGGTCTTTCTCGGCCTGCTGGCGGTGTTTGTCGGCGTGATCGCGGTGATCGCCACACTCGATCCCAGCGCGGACACCACCGCGCGGATCGTCGGACTCCTCGGCGCGATCGTCGGCGCGCTCGGAATCCTTTTGCTGGCACCGGCTATCGCCGGCTTTGTGCTCCGGCCGTTGATCTCGCTGTCCGGCCGATGGGCCGGCCCGGCGACGAGGCTGGGCGTGCGCAACGCCGCCCGCGATCCCCGGCGCACCGCCAGCACCGCCACGGCGATCACCGTCGGCCTCGGGCTGGTCTGTGCCTTCGGTACCCTGAGCGCGACCCTGACCGCCCTGATCGGGTCCGCGGATCGGGCCAACATCCCGGTCACCACAACGATTCTCGAACCGGCCGCCGGCAAGTCGGCCACGCTGGACGCCGCCGACCTCGACACCGTCCGGAGGCTGCCGGGCGTCACCGAGGCGGCCGCGGCCCGCAACGTGCTCGCCGACGTCGGCTATGCCGGCGGCAGCACCAGGTTCAAGGTGACTGCCATCGAGCCGTCGGCGCTGGGCACCGTGCTCACGCCGCAGCTCACCGCCGGCACCGCGGATCTGCGCCGTGGCGTCGTGATCTCGCAGAACCAGGCCGACATGATGGGCGTCAGCACCGGCGACGCCCTGACCATCGGGCTCGGCCCCAGCACGGTCCGCACCAAGATCGCCGGTGTGTACGTGGCCACCGAATTGCAGTCCAGCCTGTACTTCGACGTCTCCCAGGCGCCGGCCGACATCCAGCCTTCAGCGATCTACGTCGCCGGCAACCGAAGCGTGGTGGATGCCGCGTTCCGCAACCGGCCTGACGTTCTGGTCACCGACCGGGACGCCCTTGTCGCGGCGGACGTCGCCGAGCAGGCCCTGGCCTTTGTCGTCATCGACGCCATGTTCGGCGTGGCCGTTGTCATCGGCGTGTTCGGTGTGGTCAACACGCTGGTGCTGGCCGTGCTGGAGCGGACGAGGGAGATCGGCCTGACCCGGGCCGTCGGGGCCGACCGCCGGCTGATCCGGCGGATGATCACCATGGAGAGCCTGGTGATCTCCCTGTTCGGGGCGGCGCTGGGCATCCTGGTCGGCGTCGCGGTCGGTGCGGTCATGCAGCACGCCATGCTCGGGCAGGAGTTGCTGTCCTTCACCGTGCCGGTCGAGGCCATCGGCCTGTCCCTGCTCGGCATCGT
>DASWRQ010000149.1:0-1784 GCA_036403095.1 Kutzneria sp.
GCGCCAAGCAGGAGACGGCCGCGCCGCCGGCGAGCAAGCCGAAGCCGGACAAGCGTTATCTCGCGCTGCGCAACTTCGCCATCTCGATCAGCGTGTTCAACATCTTCGGCTACACCCTGCTGGGCTTCGAGCAGCCGTGGCTGTGGCCGATCCTCGCGGTGCTCACCGGCTACGCCACCGAGCTCGTCTTCGAGATGGTCAGCGCGTGGGCCAACCGCCGGGAGCCGCGCTTCCGTGGCCGCGGTTTCCGTGGCCTGTACGAGTTCCTGCTGCCGGCGCACATCACCGCGCTGGCCGTCAACATGCTCATCTACGTCAACAACCAGTTCTGGGCGGTCGCCTTCGGCGTGATCCTCGGCGTCAGCGCCAAGCACGTGCTCCAGGCCCCGGTCTACGGCCGGATGCGGCACTTCATGAACCCGTCGAACCTGGGCATCACGGCGGTTTTCGTGGTGTTCAGCGGCTGGGCCAGCATCGCGCCGCCGTACGAGTTCACCGAGATCGCCAACACCTTCTGGCGGGTGATGATCCCGCTGGTCATCGCCACCGCCGGCACGGTGATCAACGGGCTGCTCACCGGGCGGGTGCCGCTGATCGTCGGCTGGATGGGCGGTTTCGCCATCCAGGCGTTCGTCCGGCACGGGCTGTTCGACGTGTCGCTGTACTCGGCGCTGGGCCCGATGACCGGGGTCGCGTTCGTGCTGTTCACCAACTACATGATCACCGACCCCGGCACCACGCCGGTGAAGGCGCGCAACCAGTTCATGTTCGGCGCCTCCGTGGCGACCGTGTACGGCATCCTGATGGTCTTCAACGTGGTGTACACGCTGTTCTTCGCGGTGTGCATCGTCTGCGCCATCCGCGGCATCGGTTGGTGGGTCGCGCATTTCCGGGCCAAGCAGCGCACGCCGGCCGCGGCCGGCCCGGTCGTCGACCTGAAGGCCCCGGCAGTCGAGGCGGCGAGCGCATGAGCGCCAACAGAATTGCCGTTGTCGGCCTGTCCTGCCGCTATCCGGACGCCGAGTCGCCGGACCAGTTGTGGGACAACGTGCTGGCCGGCCGGCGGGCCTTCCGCCGGCTGCCCGACGAGCGGATGCGGGCCGAGGACTACTACTCGCCGGATCCCCAGGCGCCGGACCGTTTCTACTCGGCAACGGCGGCGGTGATCGAGGGCTGGGAGTTCGACCGCGTCGCCTACCGGATCGCCGGCAGCACCTACCGGTCCACCGACCTGACGCACTGGCTGGCGCTGGACACCGCGGCCCGGGCCCTGATCGACGCCGGCTTCCCGGCCGGCGAGGGCCTGCCCAAGGAACGCACCGGCGTCATCATCGGCAACACGCTCACCGGCGAGTTCAGCCGGGCCAACAACCTGCGGCTGCGCTGGCCCTACGTCCGGCGCACGGTCGGCGCGGCGCTGCGTGAGCAGGGCTGGGACGACGCCCAGCTGGGCGCGTTCCTCGACCAACTGGAAGCCCGGTACAAGCAGCCGTTCCCGCCGATCAACGAGGACTCCCTCGCCGGCGGTCTGGCCAACACGATCGCCGGCCGGATCTGCAACTACTTCGACTTCAAGGGCGGCGGTTTCACCGTGGACGGCGCCTGCTCGTCGTCGCTGCTCTCGATCGCCACGGCCAGCAAGGCGCTGATCGACGGGGACGTCGACGTGGCCGTCGCGGGCGGGGTGGACCTGTCCATCGACCCGTTCGAGCTCGTCGGCTTCGCCAAGACCGGGGCGCTGGCCCGGACCGACATGCGGGTGTACGACCGCGGCTCCAACGGCT
>DASWRQ010000150.1:0-3565 GCA_036403095.1 Kutzneria sp.
CTCGGCGTTGCGGCTGAACTGCCACGGGGCCAGCACGCCGTAGCACGCGGCGGCGAACACGAACACCACCAGCGTGAGCAGCAGCCAGTTGGGCTGGAACAGGAACCGGAACCGCACCACCCCACGGTATGCCTCAGCCGGTGGTGAGCTCCAACCGGTCGAAGGCGACGGTGTAGCCGGGGCCGTCCGGGGAGGCGCACATCACGCCGGCCAGCGTGGGCACGGCCGGCGGGTAGTAGGCCAGCCGCAGCATGGTGGTCGGCTCGTCGCCGTCCACGCCGTAGCGCACGGTCACGGCATCACCCGATCGCTCGATCTCGATCGTGACCTGGGCGGCGGCCTCGATCGGCGTGACCGACCAGTCCGACAGGCCGCGGGTGACGACCACGCTGGCCTGCTGCTGGCCGTCCACGTACTCGACGCCGGTCTTGATCCAGTTCTCGGCGTCGATGCGCAGCATCGCGCCGGCCTGGTCGTACTGGTGCGTGTAGACGCCGGCGAACCTCGTGCGCAGCGTGAAGTCGCCGCTCACCTCGCGGGCCAGCACGTGTCCGTTGTCGCGGATGAATCCGTAGTGGGTGGTGCGCCAGAAGTCGGTGCTCGGGTCCGTGCGCACGGTCAGCGCATCGCCCGCCGACCACGACTTCGGCTCGTTCAGCCACTGCCAGCCGGTCACATCGATCATGGCTCGATCCTCACAGTCGCAGGGCCTGGCGCGCCGCTGTCACGGCCTGATGAGCGTAGGTTCGACCGAACAACTCGACGTGCACCAGTAGCGGAAAGAGTTGGTGCAGCGGGATCCGGCGCTGCCAGCCGTCGGCCAAGGGTGACTCCGCGACGTAGCCGAGAAGTACCCGGTCGAGGTGCGGACACCCGAACAGGTGGAGCATGGCCAGATCGGTCTCCCGGTGCCCGCCGTGCGCCGCCGGGTCGATCAGCCAGACCCGGCCGTCGGCCGCCCAGTGCACGTTGCCGCTCCACAGGTCGCCGTGCAGCCGCGCCGGCGGCTCGGCCGGCCCGGCCAGCTCCTCGATGCGGTCACGGACCTGCTCGATGACGGCCTTCTCGGCGCTGGTCAGGGCGGTCGCCCGGGCCAGGTACGGGGCGATCCGATGCTCCGCGTACCAGCGCGGCCAGCTCGCCTCCGACGCGTAGTCCATGGCCGCCGATCCGATCGTGCCCTCGGCCGGAGCCCCCGGTGGCGCCTCCCCGAAAGCGTTTGCACCCGACGAGTGCAGCGCCGCCAGCTGACGCCCGAACCGCTCGGCGGCCTCACTCGAAGCGTGGCCGGGCTCGATCTGCTCGATCACCAGCCAGCGCGAGTCGTGCCCGCGCACGCCCGGCACCGGCACCGTGCCCGACTCGGCCAGCCACGCCAGGCCCGCCGCCTCGGCCTCGGCCCCGTCGGTCCGCTTGACCACGACCAGGTCGCCGTCGGCCAGCTCGACCTCCCACACCGAGGTCGACAGCCCGTGCACGGCGACCGGCTCGAGGCCGGTGATCTCCGCCACGGCCTCGGTCACAGATTGTCGTGAACCCATGCCAGCAATCCCGGCGACGCGGCCTCGATCATGGCCAGCACCTCCTCGAAGCCCTCCGGCCCGCCGTAGTACGGGTCCGGCACGTCGACGTCCTCGCCGGCCGCCGGGTCGAACGACCGCAGCAGCCGCACCCGGTGCGGGTCGTCGGCGATCCGCCGCAGCGTCCGCGCGTGCCCGCTGTCCAGCGCCACCAGCAGATCCGCGCCGAGGTGCCGGTTGTCCACCTGGGTCGCCACATGGTCGGTCGGATACCCGTGCCGCCGTAACGTCTCCCGCGCCCGGTCGTCCGCGGGCTCGCCCACGTGCCACGGCCCGGTCCCGGCGCTGTTCACCTCGACCACGTCCGCCAGCCCGGCCTCGCGCAGGTGCTCGCGGAAGACCAGCTCGGCCATCGGGGACCGGCAGATGTTGCCTGTGCAGATGAAGCTGACCATCACACCCTTAGACTTCCACGCGATGACCAGCCAATCGATCTCGCGTGCGCTCCTGCGCCACCACGGGGACGTCGACGCCGAGCCCGGCCTGGTCGATTACGCCGTGAACGTGCGGCTGCCGCGCCCGCCGGGCTGGCTGCGCGACCGGCTCGCCGCCGCGCTCGACCGGATCGGCAGCTACCCGTCCGTCGCCGACCACGCCGCCGCGGTGCGCGCCGTGGCCGACCGACACGGCGTGGCCGACGATCGGGTGCTGCTGCTGAACGGCTCGGCCGAGGGCTTCGCCCTGCTGTCGCAGTTGCGCCCGCGGCTCGCGGCGCTGGTGCACCCGTCGTTCACGGAGCCCGACGTGGCGCTGACCGACGCCGGCGTGCCGGTGCACCGCGTCCACCTGTCGCCGGACGACGGCTACCGGCTGCACCCCGACCTGGTGCCGGAGAACGCCGATCTGGTGGTCGTCGGCAATCCGACCAACCCGACCTCGGTGCTGCACCCGGCGGCCGACCTGCTGGCGCTGACCCGGCCCGGCCGCGTCGTGGTCGTCGACGAGGCGTTCGTCGACGCTGTGCCGGGCGAGCGCGAGTCGTTGGCCGGCAACGACGCCGACGGGCTGCTGGTGTTCCGCAGTCTGACGAAGATGTGGGCGTTGCCCGGTCTGCGCGCCGGCTACGTGCTCGGCGCGCCGGACCTGTTGGCGCGGCTCGGCGCGCACCGGCCACAGTGGCCGATCGGCACGCTCGCGCTCGAAGCGTTCCGCGCGTGCAGCGAACCGCACGCCGTGGCCGAGGCCGAACGGGCCGCCGCCGAGTTCGCGACGAATCGGCAAACGCTGATCCACGCGCTCAACGAGCTGCCGGGCGTGCACGTCAACGAACCCGCGTCGGCGCCGTTCCTGCTGCTGACCGTCAAGGACGGCCTGCACGTCCGGACCGCCTTGCGCGAACGCGGCATTGCCGTGCGGCGCTGCGACACCTTTCCCGGGCTCGACGCCGACCACCTCCGGATCGCCGTCCGTCCGCCCGACCAGTCCGAGCCCCTCCTGACCGCCTTGCGTGAGGTACTCGCATGACCGCCACCGTTGGTGACGTCGTCGCCGCGCTAGAAACCGCGTACCCGCCGCGATTTGCCGAGTCGTGGGACGCCGTCGGCCTCGTCTGCGGCGACCCGGCCGAGCCGGTGCGGCGGGTGATGTTCTGCGTGGACGTCGTCGAGGCGACGGTGGAGCAGGCGCTCGACGAGGATGCGCAGATGATCGTCGCGCACCATCCGCTCCTGCTCCGCGGCGTGCACGGCGTCCCGGCGAACGACACCAAGGGCCGGATCGTGCACCGGCTCATCCGAGCAGGCGTCGCGTTGTTCTGCGCCCACACCAACGCCGACTCCGCCGACCCCGGCGTCTCCGACGCGCTGGCCGCGGCGCTCGGCCTGACCGTGGACCGGCCCCTCGACCCGCACGAGCCGGGCAGCCGCACCGGCATCGGCCGCATCGGAATACTGCCGGCCGCCGAGCCGTTCTCGGTGTTCGTGCAGCGCGTCGCCGACGCGCTCCCGGCGACCGAGTGGGGCGTGCGCGCGGCCGGCGACCCGGAC
>DASWRQ010000151.1:0-26147 GCA_036403095.1 Kutzneria sp.
GCGCTCACGTCGCCGCGGACGGCAACCTCGGGCCCGTCGGCGATATCGATGCCGACCACCCGGTAACCGTCCGCGGTGAGCCGCCGGGCGGTGGCCGCGCCGATTCCCGACGCGGCCCCCGTCACGACTGCAACTCTTTCAGACAAAGAAACTCCTAGTCACAGCACGGTCTGGTGCACGTGATCGTCCACGCCGCGAACGACCACCCACGCCGAGCCGTTGGCGCCGGCGGCGACACCCAGGGTGCCGACGATGGCGTTGCTGGCGTACTCGCCGCGGGGGAACCATCCTCCCCACGAGCCGTCGGCGAAGTTGCGCTGCCACAGCGTGTAGTCACTGGCTCGGGCGAACATGTACAGCCGGCCGGAGGTCGCCAACAGCGTCGGGGCGGTGCTGATCACGCCGCCCAGGCCGGTCCAGCCGGTGCCCTGTTCCCACAGCCAGGCGCTGTCGTCGAAGGCCCGCACCACGATGTGCGTGCCGTTGGCGTCGGCGACCGCGCTGGGACGGCCGTAGATCGGCTTGTCGCTCGGCGAGCCCAGCGACGTCCAGCCGCCGGTCGTGCCGCGCTGCCAAACCTTGCCGTCCGTGCCACGCGCCACCACCGTCCACTGCGTCGGCGAGGTGAAGGCGACCGTGGGGGAATCGGTCACGTTGCCGCCGAGCTTGATCCAGCGACCCCAGCAGCCGTGCTCGAAGGTCCGCTGGTACACGGCATTGTCCGTGCCGCGCACGAAGACGTCCACCCGGTCGGTGCCGGACCCGTACGCCGCCGGCTGGCCGACGATCTGGTTGTTGGTGGGGCCGCCGAGCTTGGCCCACTTGCCGCTGCCGACCGTGCTCTCCGCGAGCTGGCCGGAGACGTCCCGCACGAAGACGTGCGCGTGCGTGTCGTCGAAGCGGACCACCGCCGGGCTGTCGCTGGCGTTGCCGCCCAGGTCCTGGCCAGGCGCGAGGTCCGTGCCGGACAGCTTCAGCATCACGGTGCCGTGCGCCGGAACCGTCGCGGTGTAGGAGCCGGTGGCGGTGCCCTTGTCGGCGCGGGCGCGCAGGTCACGCACCTTCACCGTGCCGCTGAGACCGGCCTTGGCGAAGTCCACCGTCTCCTCGGACGGCGCGGTGCCGCGATTCAGCAGCACGACCGCGCGATTTCCCTTGCCCGACAACACCTTGCTGTACACATTGCCGGTGCCCGAATCGCCGATCCGCACGCCCTGGATGGCCAGCGGGTCCTGGTCCACGGCCAGGATCTCCGGATTCTTCAGCGTGTTCAGCATGGACTGCGGCAGCGTGCGCGGGTCGGAGCCGATGATCAGCGGCGATGCCATCTCCGCCCACATCACGAACTGCGTGGTCGACTCCTCTTCGGTCAGCTCGGTGCCGCCGCTGGAGTAGGGACGCATCGGGATCAGGTAGTCCGGGTCGTTGTAGTGACCGGGGCTCTGGGCCTCGGGGTGCGCCGCGTTGTCGTCCATGTTGCGCAGCACCGCCGGCCACTCGCCCGGGGTCGGGTTGCCGAACGCGACGTCGGTGTCGGTACGCCAGGAGGTCGCCGCGCCCGGGCCCCAGGTGTAGGCGTAACCGGCCTGCCGGGTGGACGGCCAGTCCGGCACGCCCCACTCGCCGGTGACCGGATCGCACAGGTTCAGGATCATTGTGCGGCCCGACTTGGCCACCGCGTCGGAGAACTGCTGGAACACCACCGCCGGGTCGAGCTTCTGGGCCAGGCCGCACAGGAAGTCGATCTTGACTGCGTCGAAGCCCCATCGGGCGAACTGGTCGGCGTCGCGCTGGTAGTAGCCGCCGCCGCTGCCCAGGCCGCAGTTCTTGCCGTCGTAGGCGCCCGCGTCGGTGTAGATGCCGGCCTTGAGGCCAAGGCCGTGGATGAACTTGACCAGGTTGTCCAGGCCGTGCGGCCAGCGCGCCGGGTCGACGGCGAGGTTGCCCGAGCTGTCGCGCGGCGTGTTGTCGGCCTGCCAGCCGCCGTCCAGCCACACGATGTCGTAGCCGGCCTTGGCCAGGCCGCTCGACACCAGGAAGTTGGCGACGCTGTGCACGTTGTCCTCGGTCGGACGCCCCACGCCGAAGTAGGAGTTCCAGCCCATGTACGGGGTGGGGGAGACGACGCTCGACGCGTGGTGGTCGGCGTCGGCCATCGCGACGGGCGTCGCCAGCGTGCCGAGGCCGAGCGCGATCGCGCAGGCGAGCGTGAGTCTGCGTAACAAGCGGGACATCGATGACCTCGTTCCTGGCGGCTGCGCTGCTGCCGGTCCGAAGGTTGCCCGCGCGGCCCCCACGATGTCAATAATTATTCCTAATTTAGGAGAACGGAGCAGCCACGAAAAAGCCCGTCGCCGGGGCTTGGCGACGGGCTTGTCGGGACGGGCTGCTAGCGGCTGGGCCAGTCCCAGCGGATGCCGAAGACCCCGGGGCCGAAGCCCAGGGCGACCGAGTGCACACCGCCGGAGGGGTCCAGGGTGAGGTTGCGGCGGCGGGAGGGGCCCTCCTCGCCGGCCGGCACGGCGTACTGCTGGCACCGGGCCGGCAGGTGCGACTGGTCGAACCGCACCTCGATGACGTACTCCCGCACGGGCAGCCGGAACTTGCGACAGTAGGCGTTGCCGCTGGCCGGATACTGCGGCCCGGGGTTGTTGAGCTGGTACTCCATGATCACGGTGTCGCCGCGCGCGAGGCTGCGGTCGAAGACGAGTTCGGCCACCAGGATGCTGGACTCCTCGTCCACGGCGGTCCGGCCGACCCGACAGTTGCTCAGGTTGGTCAGCTCGGGAATCATCCCGGGCCCGGACTCGGCGTCGTAGACGAGCACCCAGCGATCGGCGCCGTCCTGCTCGGCCCGAAGCACCTGGCGCACCCACAGCGAGCGCTGCCCGCCGTCGGGGGCGACCTCGATGCGGTCGTGCTGGCTGAGCCGGCCGAGCCGGCAGTCGGAGCTGGTGTCGACCCGGTTGAGCAGGGTGGCCAGGCGTTCCCGCCGGGACCACAGCGCGTCGATGGGCAGCACCCGGGTGGGCCGGCTGCGACGGCCGCGCGGCCGAGGCGGCCCGAGCAGCGCGGTCAGCGAGCTCGGCGGCACGCCGAGCACGGCTTCCAGGTGACGCAGGGCTTCCAGGGACTCCGGCCGCTCCGGCCTTCTCCGCCCGGACTGCCAGTAACTGAGCGTGGCGACGCTGATCGTGATGCCGCGCAGCCCCAGCCGGTGCTGGATGCGGTCCAGGCTCAACCGGCTGGTCTTGATCGCGGCGCGCAAGGCGTCGGGAAACGGACCGGTGGCCAGCAGGCCGACCAGTTCGTCCCGGTCGGCTGGCACGGTGTCGACGAACGACAGGTCCGGATGACCAGCAGCGATCGTCATAGTGACTCCTCGCTGTCAACTTGTCACGCAGCAGTGACACTACTGGGTGAGCACGTGACCGTGGCACCTCTGAACGGAGGCTGTGTGTACTCCTGATGGCGTAAAGTATTACTTGGAGTCGCCGAGTGTCCAGCTATAGCCGTTTCGACGGTCCCGCGTTCGAGTTGGTTCACCTTAGTGTCGGACCGTCGGCAAGCCGCCAGGTGGCCGACCCGTAGGCTTGTTCGGTGACCACACCGAGACCCGCGGGCGACCGTGTGTTCATCGACGTGGCCACCGCTGTGCTGGGTCCCGGCGACCACCGATTCGTCGATCTGCTCGACGTGCTGGCGCAGATGCCGCCCGATCCGGTGGACGTGGTCCATGCCAATGACGACCTGCTGCCCCGGTTGGCCCATGAGAACGGCCTCGACGCGGCGCTGTCGGCCGCGCGGCTGGCGCTGCGGCCCGGCGGCCTGTTCATCGCCGCCGTGCCGGAGCTGGACAAGCTGCGTCGACTGCGCCCGACCGCCCCGCCGCCGCGGGTGTCCGGGCGGGGCGACCAGCGCCAGGTGACCGTGCAGCTGTGGGACTGGGCCGACGACGGGCAGTCCTACGGCCTCGAGGTGTTGCAGTTGGCCCGCTCGGGCAGCCAGTGGGAGCTGACCCGGGCGGTGTCCACCCGGCATCAGGTGATCACCGGCGCGCAGGTCACCGCCGGCCTCACCGCCGCCGGCTTCGCCGCCGTGCAGCGGCTCACCCCCAAGGAGAGCGGCCACCCCCTACCGCTCTGGGTGGCCGTCGCCCCTTAGTCGAACGCCACATGTGGCAAAAAGCAGGGCCGTCAGCCGAAGGTCACGTGCTTGGACCAGAACGCCAGCAGCTCGGCGTCGCCGGTGACGCCGAGCGGCTCCCGGCGGCGGTAGATGATCAGCAGCAGCTCGGTCAGCGGGGCCTCGACCGTCACGGCGGCGTCGTGCCGGCCGCGCCCGTTCACGATGGCGTCGCCGGTGAGGTCCACGTGCCAGGCCACGTCGGCGTCGGTGGCGCGGAAGGACAGGGTGCGGCCCGGGGCCAGCAGGTCCCGCTTGGCCGGGTTGAACTCGAAGTGCTGCGGCAGCGCGTCGAGCTCCATCCACTCGTCGATCGCGTCGGTCACGACCTCGGGACCGGCCACGAACTCCCGGCCGGCGGCCAGCATCGCGTCGGCCCGGTGCACCAGCGTCTCGTGGACCATCCGGCGGGCGAAGAAGGACACCGGCATCGGCGCCAGCGGCGTCCACACCTTGGTGTCCGGGCCGGCGTCGCGGATCGACGCCGCGAGCCGCTTCGCGCCGTCCAGCAGCCACGCCACCGGCGGCTCGCCCGAGTCGTCCCCGTTCACGTCGCGCGACGGGTCCGGCACCGGCTCCTGCGCCCGGGTGCGGACGATCCCCTCGATCCACGCGTGCGCCCCGCCCAGGTGGCGCAGCAGCCCACCCAGTGTCCATTCGGGGCAGGACGGCACCTGCGCGGTGAGATCCGCGCCGGTCACGCCCTCGGCGAGCAGCTCGGTCTGGGTCACGATCTCGGCGCAGTGGCGCTCGAAGTCCATCAGGGTCCCCTCCAGGTAGGCAGCGATCACCTTAAAGTCGGTGCCCCGCCGGCGTCCTCGACATTAGAATGCCGCCCCATGTGGGGGATAATTCTGCTGTTTGTCGCTTTGGTCGCCATGGTCCTGGCGGTCGTCAGCTACGTCCGGGCGAAAATCGCGATGCGCCGCGGCGGATACTCGACGATGCCGCGCCGGCAACCGATGGCCGATCTGCCGAAACCGGTGCGCAAGCAGCTGTTGCGCGCGATCCAGCGCGGTGAGCCGGTGCCGCCCGAGCTCCAGGGCCACGCCCACCACTGGGCCCGGTTCATCCTGGTGCTCGGCCGCTACGGATGGGCCTATCTCTGGGTCGCGGTGGCCCTGCTCATGCTGCTGCTCAACGCCGTCTCGACCGCCGGTCCGGTGCTGACGGACATGGTCTGGGTGCTGGTCGTCAGCCTGGTCGTGCTGGCCCTGGTCGGCGTCATGATGGGGCGGTACTACCTCGCGGCCCGGCGGTTCCTGCGCGGCACGGCGGCGTAGCATCCGCGCCCATGTGGGGGGCGTTTTTTGTGGTGGTCGACTTCGTCTGCGAGGCGGCCTTCGTGTTCATCTTGATCCGTCTGGTCGTCGTGCTTCGCCGGCACGGCATGCGGTTCTTCTCGGCCGAGCCGCTGCGGTCCGTGCCGCGGCCGGATCGGCGGTCGCTGATGCGCGCCATCCGCCGCGGTGAGCCGGTGCCGGCCGAGTACCGGGGCGTGGCCCGGCAGTGGGCCCGCCGCCAGCTGCTGGGCCGAGGGCAGGTGTGGATTCCGATCCTGATGATCCCGGTGTTCGCCGGCGGGCTGCGTGGCGTCCTCATCGATCCAGGACCGATGGGGCAGGCCGGGTTCTGGCTGATGTTGGCCGGGATATGCCTGATTGTCGTGGCCACGGTGGCGATGTGGCGGGACTACCGGGTGGCTGTCCGGTTGCTCAGGGACAGCGCTCCGCCAGCTTGACCACCCCGAAGTCGATCTTCACGCCGGCCTGGATCTGCTGGCCGGCGGCGATGTTCTGGTCGCACACCTTCCAGTCCCGGTCCAGCACCTGGTGCCGGCCGCGGCCGCCGGCGTCGTGCGAGCCGGTGAAGAAGATCTCGTTGCCGGTCAGCTTCTGGATGGTGTCCTGGGCGTCCTGCAGGCCGGAGCCGACCATGTTCGGCATGGTCCAGTGATGGATGGCCGGCGAAGTCGACGTGCCGGTGGCCGCGGTTGTGGTCGTCACGGGCGGCGGCGCGCCGGGAGCCGGCGTCGGATTCACCCCGCATCCGGCGACCACGGCGACGAGTGCGGCCCCGACGACATACTTGAGCACAGCTCAACCCCCAAAGGTAGGTCACCAGGTGACCGGCAGGCTCTTCACTCCGTTCTGGAAACTCGACCGTAGCCGCACCGGGTCGCCCGCGGGGCGGATTTCACCGAGGCGGTCGAACACGGCGGTGAACACCGCAGCCATCTGGGCCCGGGCCAGCTGGGCGCCGAGACAGAAGTGCGGGCCGTGGCCGAAGGTGAGGTGGTCGTTGGGCGTGCGGCCGACGTCGAAGCGGTGCGGGTCGGGGAACACGAGCGGGTCCCGGTTGGCCGAGGAGAACCACACGACCACCTTGTCCCCGACGCGAATGTCCACTCCGGACAGTGTGGTGTCGGCGGTTGCCGTGCGGCGGAAGTGCATCACCGGCGTCCACCAGCGCAGCATCTCGTCGACGGCGGTGGGCAGCAGCGACCGGTCGGCCAACAGCCGCCGGTACTCGGCCGGATGCGACATCAGCGCGATGAGCCCGCCGGGGATGCCGTTGCGCAGGGTTTCGTTGCCGGCCACCGAGAACAACCAGAACAGATTCTCGAACTCCTCGATCGACACCCGCCCGCCGTCGTCGTCCACGTGGCGCATGAGATTGCTCATCACGTCGTCGCCGGGTTGAAGACGTTTGTGCTCGCCCAAAGCCGTGGCGTACGCGTAGAGGTCGGGCATGCCATGGCGGCTGCGGGGATCGGGCATCGTGCCGTCAGGACCGGGCTTGGGGCGCACGGCCAGCGCGGCCCGGGCCATCTCCGTCACGCCGGCCGGGTCGACGGTGTCGATCGACGCGTAGTCGGCGTCCTGGAAGCCGATGGCCCGGCTGCTCCAGTCGAACATCAGCCGCCGGTCCTGCTCCGGCACCCCGAACACGTCGGCCAGCACCAGCAGCGGCAGATCGGCCAGCTGCTTGGCCAGATCGGCGCCGCCGTCGCCCTGCACCGCGGCCACGAGATCGTCCGCCCATACGGTGATCCGCTCGGTCAGCCGGGCCACGGCCCGCGGCGTGAAGGCCCGGGCCAGCAGCCCGCGCAGCCGGGGATGGTCCGGCGGATCCATGTTGAGCATCATTCGCCGCACGTAGCGCAGATCCTCGGCCGTCAGCGGGTCCCGGATCTGGGTGCCGCCCAGATGCGACGAGAACAGCTGCGGGTTGCGCAGCACCTGCCGGACCTCGGCATGCCGCAGCACCAGCCAGAAGTCGTCCACCCGGACCACGGCCGCCCGGTCCCGCAGCGAGTCGAGAAGTTCGTGCGGCACACCGTGCACGTACGTCTCCGGATCGTTGATCACGCGCGCGTCCACGGCCACGACGCTAGCCCGTCGGGGCCGTGGTGGGGAAAGATCCGGCCGGTGGACACGTTGCGGGTGCGAACGGGTGGAACCGGTGGACCGACCGTGCTGCTGCTGCACGGGCTGGGCGCGACGGGCGCGGTGTGGGACGGCCTCACCGAGCGGCTCGACCGCCGCTGGATCGCCCCCGACCTGCCCGGACACGGCAGATCCGGCCGGCTGAAACGGTACTCGTTCGGCGCCATGGCCGGCGCGGTGGCCGAGCACCTGCCGGCCGGCGAGCCGGTCACCGTGGTCGGCCACTCGCTCGGCGGTGTGCTGGCGATCGCCCTGGCCAGCGGCTGGTACGGGGTCGAGGTGCGGCGCGCGGTGGCCGTCGGCGTGAAGGTCGAGTGGACCGACGACGAGCTGGCCGGCGCGGCGGCGATGGCCCAGCGGCCGGTGAAGATGTTCGGCAGCAAGGAAGAGGCCGCGCAGCGCTACCTCAAGGTGTCCGGGCTCGGCGGCCTGATGCCGGCCGATCCGGACGGCCTGGCCGCGACCGGCGACGGCTGGCGGCTGGCCCTGGACCCGGCGACGTTCGCGGTCGGCCGGCCGGACATGCGTGGGCTGCTGGCCGCGGCCAAGTGCCCGGTGCTGATGGTGACCGGCGAGAACGACCCGATGAGCTCGCCCGAGCAGGTCCGGGCGTTGGCCGAGCACGTCGAGGTGTTGGCCGGGCTGGGCCACAACCTGCACGTGGAGGAACCGGGCACGCTGCTGGACGTGATCAACCGGACCGGCGGCTGGTAGGAAGGCGGCATGACTGCCCTCGGCACCGTGTTCCGCCCCCAGTTCCCGCCGGAGACCCTGCGGCCCATGGCCGAGACCGCCGAAGCCGCCGGTCTGGACCAGCTGTGGGTGTGGGAGGACTGCTTCTCGGAGAGCGGCATCGCCGCCGCGGCTGCCGCCCTGGCCTGGACGGAGCGGCTGCGTGTCGGCATCGGGCTGCTGCCGGTGCCGCTGCGCAACGTCGCGTTGGCCGGCATGGAGGTGGCCACCCTGCACCGGCTGTTCCCCGATCGGGTGATCCTCGGCGTCGGGCACGGCGTGCAGGGCTGGATGGGGCAGGCCGGGGCACGCGTGGAGTCGCCGATGACGTTGCTGCGGGAGTACCTCGACGCCTTGCGGGCGTTGCTGCGCGGCGAGGAGGTCACCGTCGAGGGCCGGTACGTGCAGCTCGACAAGGTCCGGCTCGACTGGCCGCCGTCGACTCCGGTGAAGATCTACGCCGGTGGCGAGGGGCCCAAGACCCTGCGGCTGACCGCCGAGGCGGCCGACGGCACGCTGCTGGTGGCCGACGAGACCGTCGAGGGCGTCCGCCGCATCCGGGAGTTCGTCGACCACGAGATCATCGCCGCCCTGCACGTGGCCACCGGCCCCGGCGCGCTGGAGCGGCTGCGTCGCAGCAACCCCGAGGCCGGTGTCGCCGGCGACGCCGAGACGGTCGCCGCCGCCGTCCGTGAGCTGGTCGACGCCGGCGCCGACACCGTGATCATCCAGCCGACCGGCGACGAGCCCGACCCGGTCGGTTTCGTCCGCTTCGTCGCCGAGCAGCTACGCCCCCTGGTGCCCTAGAGGCCGTCGAGCCAAGTTCGGAAGGGACCATTCCTCCACTCGGAGTGGAGGAATGGTCCCTTCCCAACCTCAAGGGGTCGACTAGAAGCCGGTTCGGTTGTAGACGAGGTAGCCGGTCGGCGGGGCCGTGTCGACGTCGGCGCAGCGGCGGTCGCGGGTGAGCGGCCACTGGGTCAGGTACAGCACCTGGCGGCCGGTGGCCCCGATGGCCTGGCTGATGCCGGTGGCCGCCCGGCCGTCGTCGAAGTAGGTCTCGCCGATGATCCACGGCTGGTGGTAGCCCAGCGAGGTCATCTTCTTGTCGGCGTCGACGAACTGGGAGTACTCGTCGCCGTTCCAGAAGTCGCCGTACAGGTGCACGTCGAACACGTCCGGCGGGTTCGAGCCGTAGACGGCGCTCAGCTGGGTGGCCCGGTCGGCGATCCACACCGTCATGGAGAAACCGACGGTGTCGGCCTTGCCGAACTCCCGCGTGTAGTCGGCCCACAGCCGCTGGGCGTACGAGCGGAGCACCGGCTCGGACGTCATCGGCATGCCCTCGTTGAGCAGGTCGATGCGGTACGGCAGACCGGCGGCGGCGATCAGCGGGTGCAGGTTGCGGATCAGGCTCCAGTTCTCCTGGTACGCCGACTCGTCCATGGCGTCCCAGTCCTGCGGGGAGTCGTCGCCCTGCGGGTGGAAGGCCACCTCGATCTCCTGGAAACCCGCATTTTTGATCGCGGCCAGCAGCTCGGTCAGCTGCCGGCGGTCGGCGGGGGAGAGGTCGCCGGTGCTGGAGTCCATCACCGTGCCGGTGTCCCGCCCGTGCTGGTGGAAGATGCCGATGCGCAGCCGGCGCTGGCCCGCGTCGTACATCTGGCGCAGCTGTGCGGTGATCGTGTCCCGACCCCGGTCGAAGCTGTCGACCGTGCCGTACTGCTCGCGGTTGCAGCCGTTGGCCAGGCCGTAGAAGTCGTAGTTGGAGCCACCGGCCGCCAGCGCCCCGCCCTCCGGGCGGACCACGGTCGTCACGACCACCACCAGGATCGCCAACACCACGGGCAACCACTGACGCAAGGAACGCCCATTCACGCTCGTCAGATTGGCAGAGCCAAGGGTCTGCGGTTGGGAAGGGGGCATTCCCGCACTCCGAGTGCGGGAATGCCCCCTTCACGGCGTCAAAGGGTTGACTAGAAGCCGGCGGCGGTGTAGGCGGCGAAGGAGGTGGGTGGGGCCTGGTCCACGTCGGAGCACTTCTGGGCGCGGGTGAGCGGCCACTGGGTGAGGTAGCGGACCGGACGGCCGGTGTCGGCGATGGCGCGGCGGATGCCGTCGGCGGCGGTGCCGTCGTCGAAGTAGGCCTCGCCGATGATCCACGGCTGGTGGTAGCCGAGCGAGGTCATCTTCTTGTCGGCGTCGACGAACTGGGTGTATTCGTCGCCGTTCCAGCTGTCGCCGTAGAGGTGCACGTCGAACACGTCCGGCAGGTTGGAGCCGTAGACGGCCGACAGCTGGGTGGCGCGGTCGGCGATCCACACGGTCATGGAGAAACCGACGGTGTCGTCGCTGCCGAAGCGCGAGGTGTAGTCGGCCCACAGGCGCTGGGCGTAAGAGCGGAGCACGGGCTCGGTGGACATCGGCATGCCCTCGTTGAGCAGGTCGATGCGGTACGGAATGCCGGCGGCGGCGATCAGCGGGTGCAGGTTCGAGATGACGCCCCAGTCCTCCTGGTACGCCGCCTCGTCCATGGCGCTCCAGCCGTGCGGGTCGTCGTCGCCGATGGGGTGGAAGGCCACCTCGATCTCCTGGAACCCGGCGGATTTCACCGCCGCGAGCAGGTCGACGAGCTGCTGGCGATCGACAGGGGAGAGATCGCCGGCGCTGGAGTCCATGACGGTGCCGGAATCGGCGGCGTGCTGGTGGAAGATGCCGATGCGCAGCCGGCGCTGGCCGTTGTCGTGCATCTGCCCCAGCTGCGCGGTGATGGTGTCCCGGCCCCGGTCGAAGCTGTCGACGGTGCCGTACGGCTCGCGGTCGCAGCCGCCGCTCAGGGAGTAGAAGTCGTAGTTGGAGCCACCGGCCCCGATCGGGTCGGCCGGTGCGGCGGCGGCGACGGGCGTGACGACGGCGGCAAGCAGGGTCGCGGCGGCCAACGGCAGCCATTTGTGCTTTCGGAGCAAGGAATTCCCCTCACCGGTCGGATTCCGGGCGCGCGAGGGCACACAGGGAAAGCGCTTACCCCGGAAAGAGATCATTGGCGGCGGAACGTGATCTCACATGGTTGCTGGTGATCACGGAAAGTTGTTGATCTAGCAACTTCCTGCGTCCGGCGGAGTGTAGGCATAGCTCGAATGGAGTAGTCAAGACATTCACATTTGACGGGTTGTAGCTGTGTGTCGTGTCACAACCGCGCGGCGAAGTGCCCGGGTTGGCGAAAACCGCTCGCGCCGGCACGTAAACTCATCTCCGTGATCAAGCTGATCTGCTAGGCGGCCCCCGGGCCCGTCGGCTTCGAGCCGGTGGGCGGACGTGCCCTGCCCGCGATCACATCGACCCGGAGTCTGCCTTGATCACCGTCACTGACCTTGAACTGCGCGCGGGTTCGCGCATCCTGCTCTCCGACGCCACCCTGCGCGTGCAGCCGGGCGACCGCATCGGCCTTGTCGGCCGCAACGGCGCCGGCAAGACGACCTCGCTGCGGGTGCTGGCCGGCGAGGGCCAGCCCTACGCGGGCGAGGTCCGCCGCAGCGGCGAACTCGGTTACCTGCCACAGGATCCGCGCGAGGGCGACCTGTCCGTCACGGCCAAGGACCGCGTGCTCTCCGCCCGCGGGCTCGACCAGTTGCTGCGCGAGATGGAGAAGGCGCAGACGGCGATGGCCGAGCTGGTCGACCAGGACGCGCTGGACGTGGCGGTCCGCAAGTACGGCCGGCTGGAGGAGCGCTTCGGCGCGCTCGGCGGGTACGCCGCCGAGAGCGAAGCCGCGCGCATCTGCGCCAACCTGGCCCTGGCCGACCGCGTGCTGGCCCAGCCGCTGCGCACGCTGTCCGGCGGCCAGCGCCGCCGGGTCGAGCTGGCCCGGATCCTGTTCGGCGCCTCGGAATCCGGCGTCGGCGGCAAGGCCGGCACCACGCTGCTGCTGGACGAGCCGACCAACCACCTCGACGCCGACTCCATCTCCTGGCTGCGGTCGTTCCTCAAGCAGCACACCGGCGGCCTGGTCGTGATCAGCCACGATGTCGAGCTGCTGGCCGACGTGGTCAACAAGGTCTGGTTCCTCGACGCCACCCGCGGCGAGGTCGACATGTACAACATGGGCTGGGCCAAATACCTCGAGGCGCGGGCCTCGGACGAGAAGCGCCGCCGCCGCGAGCGGGCCAACGCCGAGAAGAAGGCGTCCGCGCTGATGGCCCAGGCCGACAAGATGCGGGCCAAGGCGACGAAGGCGGTCGCCGCGCAGAACATGGCCAAGCGGGCCGAGAAGCTGCTGTCCGGTCTGGAGGACCAGCGCACCGCCGACAAGGTCGCGCGGATCCGCTTCCCGCAGCCGGCCCCGTGCGGCAAGACGCCGCTGGTGGCCGAGGGGCTGAGCAAGTCCTACGGCTCGCTGGAGAGCTTCACCGGCGTCGACCTGGCCATCGACCGGGGCAGCAAGGTCGTGGTGCTCGGGCTCAACGGCGCCGGCAAGACCACGCTGCTGCGGCTGCTGGGCGGCATGGAGAAGGCCGACGCCGGCGGGCTCGTGCCCGGGCACGGCCTGCGGATCGGCTACTACGCGCAGGAGCATGAGACCCTCGACCACGACGCGTCGGTGTGGGCCAACATCCGGCACGCCGCGCCGGACACCCAGGAGCAGCAGCTGCGTTCGCTGCTGGGCACGTTCCTGTTCAGCGGCGAGCAGCTGGACCAGCCGGCCGGCACGCTGTCCGGCGGCGAGAAGACCCGACTGGCGCTGGCCGGCCTGGTGTCCAGCGCGGCCAACGTCCTTCTGTTGGATGAGCCAACCAACAACCTGGACCCGGCCAGCCGCGAGCAGGTGCTGGACGCGCTGCGCCGCTTCGAGGGCGCGGTCGTGCTCGTGACCCACGACCCGGGGGCCGTCCAGGCACTGGAACCCGAGCGGGTGATCCTGTTGCCCGACGGCACCGAGGACCACTGGTCCGACGACTACCTCGAGCTCATCGAGTTGGCCTGATCCGCTGGTCGAGGCGCTGATCTGCCACAATGGAAACACTGATCACTTGAATCACTCCGGTGATCAGCCAGACGTAACTCAACGATCACCGAGAGATGATTTTGCTTGATCGTCTGGCGTTCGGGCCCGTCGTGTTCGATCATTGCGACGACAGGGGCCGAACACGGCCCGACCTGCACTCCCACGGAAGGCGGGACAAGGTGGCTGACCTGAAGAAGGGCGCCCGGATCACGGGGCCCACGCGGGACAAGCTGGCCGCTGACCTGAAGAAGAAGTACGAGAAGGGCGCGAGCATCCGCGCGCTCGCGGAGTCGACCGGGCGGTCCTATGGCTTCGTGCACCGGGTGTTGTCCGAGTCCGGCGTCACTCTTCGGGGCCGGGGCGGTGCCACCAGGACCAAGAAGAAGTAGGGCGAGGCTGCACCCGGACGACCGTTTCACGCCTTGAACCCCTTGGTCCGATGGGGTGATCATCGCCGTCCGGGTGATCAGTTGGATCAGCCGATCGCGCGCAGGAACGTGCCGGCCACGTTCACCGCGGGGCCGGACGAGTCCGCGTGCGGCAGCAGCACCGCGAAGGCCACGTCGTTGCGGTAGCCGACGAACCAGCCGTGCGCGGCGCCGTCGCCGACCTCGGCCGTGCCGGTCTTGCCGTACGTGCCGGACAGCGACGCCAGCCCGCGAGCCGTGCCCACCGTGCACACCTCACGCATCATGGTGCGCACCTGGTTGAGCACGCCCGCCGACGGCGCCGCGACCTGTCCGGTCGCGGTGGTCTGCTGGCCCCGCAACAGAACTGGCGTCGTCGCGTGTCCGTTGTGGACGGTGGCGGCGACAACCGCCATGCCGAACGGGCTGACCAGGTCGGTGCCCTGGCCGAAGCCGTCGACCGCGCGATCGACCTCGTCGCTCGCCGCGTCGATGCGTCCGGTGTTGGTGGTCATGCCCGCGATGTCGAAGTCCACGCCGAGGCCGAGCTGCCGGGCGGCGGTGGGCAGGTCGTTCGTGCCCAGATTCGCCGCCAGCTGGGCGAACGTGGTGTTGCACGACTGCGCGAACGCCTGGTGCAGCTGGGTGTCGCCCAGCTCGAGCGTGCCCTCGTTGGGGATCGTACGCGGTCCGATGTGGACGGTGTTGGGGCAGCTCACGGGCGAGTTCGCGGTCAGGCCGTGCTCGACGGCGGCGGTGGCCGTCACGATCTTGATCGTGGAGCCGGGCGGGAACGTGCCGGTGAGCGGGCTCAGGCTGGCGCTGTCGAACGCCGCGTTGGTGGCGATGCCGAGAACCTCGCCGGTGGACGCCTGTAACGCGACGATCGTGGCCGCTCCCTGGAAGCCGTCGACCGCCTTCTGGGCCGCCGCCTGGGTGTTGCCGTCGATGGTCAGCGCGTAGGCCGCCGTTGGGGTGCCTTCCTGCTGCTGCAACGTTTTCACGTCAGCGCCGGCGGCGTCCACGACCGTGATCGAGTGCCCGTCGACGGACTTCGTGTCGCCGCCGATCGCTTGCTGCACACCGGCCTTGACCGACTTCGGCACCGAGTCCATGGTCATCGGCTGGCCGTTGCGATCGGTCAGCGGCGCGCCGCCGGGCGTCGTCCGCAGCGCGAGTGACTGCCCCTTCGCCAGGTCCGGGCAGATGTTCGCGTCCGACCAGTGCACGACCCATTTTCCGTTGCTCTGCACCATCTTCAGCGGAACCTGGTAGGCAAGGTCGAGCTGGCCGGCGTGCCAGTCCACGCTCAGGTTGGCGGTGCTGTCGACGGCGTCACCGGCCAGGCTGGCGGTCAGTCGAGCACTGCTCATGTTCTTGAACGCCAGGGCGAGCGCCGCGGACGCCGCCGTCGGGTCGTCGGTCACCTTGGCCGCGGACGCGGCGTCGAGCGACTCGAAACCCTGGGCGTACTCGTGGGCCACGTCGCTGGCCGTCAAGGCCTTCGGCTGCGTGGCCGGCGAGTTCTGCGGCACGTACGCCGGACCCGGCGCGAACAGCAGGTAGCCGGCCATGGACAGGACGACAACCACGGCCGTGCCACCCGTGCCGAGGATCCACCATCTGGTCTTCGACTGCATGAAGTTCAGGCCCCCCTTGAGCGTCTCGGACGGACGCTAGACCTTCCCCGACTTCGGCTCCTCGGTATTTCTACGCACTCGTGGTGTCTGTTCCGTCACGCCAGGACGTCGATCCGGGGCGTGTACCTGGCCAGCAGCGCCTTGTTGGCCGCGTCGCCGCCCGCCACGTTGGCGCTGCGCCACAACGGCAGGTCGAAACCGTCGGCGTTGGCCCGGTCCAGCAGGCGCACGAGCAGCAGGTTCCACAGGAAGGCGTTGGCCAGCGAGGAACTCGGCGCGGTCACCGGCGCGGCCGGCGGATAGGCGGAATCGCCCGGAATGACCAGGTTGTCCAGCACGAAGGTGGCCTCCTCGGCCAGCGTCGTGCCGGCCCGCTTGGGCGCGACCGAGCTGGTCGGGATGGAGGTGAAGGCGACCACCGGCGTGCCGGCCGCCTTGGCCTGCCGGGCCAGCTCCACCGGGTACGGGTTGATGCCCGAGGTGGAGAAGATGACCAGCACGTCCCGCTCGGTCAGCTCGACGCCGGCCAGCACCTCGGCGGCCAGGCCGGACCGGCGCTCGGCGTTGGTGCTGGACACCGCGCCGTGCATGGGCAGCAGCGACGGGTGGTAGAGCGGCCGCACGCAGGCCAGGCCGCCGGCGCGGTAGAACGTCTCGGCCACGGCGGCCAGCGAGTGCCCGGCGCCCGCGGCCAGCACCGTGCCGTCGGCCTTGATCGCGGCCAGCAGCACGTCCGCGATCTTGTCCAGCGGGTCGGCGTTGTGCTGCTCGATCCGGCCCAGCTCCGCGCGCAGGAACGTGCCGTAGTCCTCGGTCATGCATGCCTCCGTGTCGTTGCCCGCGCGACCTCGCGCTATTGGTCCATACCACCCTGCTCGTCGCCGGCCATGTTGTCCAGGTGGCGCTCCAGCGCGTCCAGGCTGTCCGACCAGAGCCGTCGGTAGGGCGCGAGCCAGTCGTCCAGCTCGCGCAGCGGGTCCAGGCGCAGCCGGTAGCAGCGGCGCTGCGCGTCCACCCGGACCGTCACCAGGCCGGCCTCGCGCAGCACGCGCAGGTGCTTGGACACCGCGGGCTGGCTCAGCGCCAGCTGGTCGACGAGCTGCCCGACGGAGCGTTCCTCGTCCCGCAGCAGGTCGAGGATCCGGCGCCGGCTCGGCTCGGCGAGCACTTCGAAGGTCGTGGCCACCTGCTTGGAGTACGTCACCGGCTATATGCTTGTCAAGGCATGAGCGAGCTTGCGGGCGATCAATTAATGCCGAGCGAGCTTGCGAGCGAATCAGTTGATGCTGCGCGAGCGTGCGGGCGGATCAATCGATGCTGGCCGGCTTGCGGGCGATCAACCAATGCCGAGCGTGGCGATCCGGCCGTGCTCGCCGGCCGCCCAGCAGACGTCGGGACAGGAGACGGTGTCGAAGCTGCCGGTGTCGAAGGTCCGCCAGTGCTGGCCGGCGTCCAGGCTCAGGTCGCTGCCGGTCGGGCCGACCGCGATCACCGCGGTCCCGAACAGCCAGGCCACGCCCGACCGGTAGCCGGCGATCGTGCTGGCCTGCCAACTGCGCCCGGCGTCCCGGCTGGTGGCCGCCGCGCCCGCGTTCGGCGGCGAGTAGTCGCCGCCCACCGCCACACCGTGGTTGCGATCGCGGAAGGCCACCGCGAACACGCCGGAGGACGCGTTGCTGGGCAGCGGAGTGGCCGTCGCGTGCCAGGTCCGGCCGCGGTCGCTCGAGTGGTAGATCCGGGACTGCGCCCCGCCGCCGCTGCCGATCCACGCGTCGTTCGAGCCGCTCGTGGCCACGCACTGCCCGCTGGCCGCGAAACCGGCCTCGCCCGGCTGGGCCTCGGGCATGCCCACGCCGGGCAGGATCTGCCAGCTGCGACCGCCGTCATCGGTGGACAGCACCTCGAACCGGCCGTTGACCGGGTCGCCGACGATCAGGCCGTGCCGCTGGTCGAAGAAGGCCATGCAGTCGTAGAAGCCGGTCGGTTCCTGGTTGGTCTGCGTCTGCTGCCACGACTTGCCGCCGTCGTCCGTGCGGTAGACGCGGGAGCTGTCGCCCTCGCCGATCGACAGCGCCACCGCGTGCTGCGCGTCGAACGCCTGGATGTCCCGGAAATCCAGCGTCGACGTGCCCGGCGGGGCCTTCTGCTCCCAGCTGCGGCCGCCGTCGGTGGTGCGCAGAATCGTGCCCGCACTGCCACTGGCCCAGGCCACCAGCGGGCTCACGGCGCTCAGTCCACGAAGCCGGGCGTCGCTTCCCGTCGTGTGGAGTCGCCAGGTCGGCCCTGGTGTCGCGTCCGCCGCCGTCGCCGTGGTGACCACCAGGAGCAGCGCCGCCACGATTGCCGTGATCCACCTCATCGGTCGGACGCTACCTCACCCGGGAAGGTCCGCCGGCCGGTCGACGTCGTGCCCGTCGGCGACATCTTCACAGGGCACTTCCGTGACCTCGTGCCCTTTGAGGTACGCCCTCGCGCCGGCATCGCCCTGCGCCAGCGCGTGCACGCCCTGCCAGTGCTCGCGGCCGATCAGCACCGGATGCCCCCGCTTGCCCGCGTACGTCGCCGCCGCGAGTGCGTCGGGCTTCGCGTGCCCGAGCACCCTGGCGATCGCCTCCGTCGTGACGCCCGGCAGATCCACGGTCATCACCGCGACGGCCGTTTCTCCTTGCAGGGCTTCGATTCCCCGACGCAGCGACGACCCCATGCCGCTCGGCCAGTCCGGGTTCTCCACCACCTCGGCGTCACCCAGATCGGCCTGCCGGACCTGGTCGGCCGCCGCCCCCGCGACCACCACGATCCGCGCGCAGCCCGCCGCCCGCAGCCGATCCACCGTCGACTCCACGAACAGCCGGCCGTTGTGCCGGACCAGCGCCTTCGGCATGCCGTACCGCCGGCCCTCGCCGGCCGCCAGCACCAGCCCCGCCACGCCCGTCATCCCGCGGAGTCTAGTGACGGCCGCATCCGACGGGCGACCTGTTGCCGCACCAGGGCCCGTCCACGGGGATCGTCGCTTTCGGCGGCGACACCACGCGCCGAAGGGGTGCCCCGCGGGCACGCACAGCAGGGACACCGCGTTTGCCTCACATGTCGGTCGCAGCCCGCGATCAACTCCAGCGCGGCCGCCATCAGGCCGTCGCGTGTCTGTCTGCGAGATGCACGCGGATCTCACGCGCTGAGCCGCCGAGGCCGGCCTGCCGAGGCGGTGGGTCCCGGCGGCGGCCGGGACCCACGCGTGGCCGATCAGCTCACCGTGAACCCGCGGTATGCGACCAGCGCCGGCGAACCGCTGGACGCGGACACCAGGAACAAGCCGGCATCCTGCGTCGCCGCCTGGCCGGGCGCCGTGGCGGTGCCCACGGTGGTCCAGTTCTGGTTGTCGGTGGAGTAGTAGCCGGTGTAGCCGGAGCCGGCGCGGACGAGCTTCAGGTACACCGGGACGGTGGCGGGAATGGCGCCGTTGCCCGGCGTCACCGAGTCGATGTAGGCGTCACCGTCGCTGTTCCACTCCAGCTGGATGCCGCCGGACGGCGAGACGTAGAGGATCACGCCCTCCGGCCCGGTCCCGGCCGCGGTCATGGTGTTGCGGACCATGATGCCGGCCTTGGCGTAGCCGCCGAGCCCGCTGGTCGACGTGACCTCGGTCTGCACGGTCGCGGTCGTGCCGACGACACCACGCCGGTAGATGGCCGAGTAGTTGTCGTTGCCGCTCCACACGTCCTGGCCCGCGCCGGAGATGGCGAGGTCGGCGCCGACCTGTCCGTACGCGGCGGGCGCGTCGGTCGCCGAGGAGTAGCTCAGGTAGGGCGCCTGCAAGGGTGAGACGAGTTGTGCCTGTTGGCTGGTGGAAATCGCGCCGCGCTGGTCACGCCAGGAGTAGTCGGCGGTCGCGGTCACGGTGTCGTTCTCGATGGGGGCGCTCGGATTCGACGCCGTCAGGGTGAACTTCGCGGTCACGGTCCGGCCGGTGCTGATGTTGGTGAACCGCGTCGGGCCGGACGCGGTCGCGGTCCAGCCGGTCGGGGTCTTCAGCGACAGGTCGGCCTGGCGGACGGCGGTCTTGCCGTTGTTGGTGAACGACGTGGTGACGGTCGTCGGCGTGCCGGGAACGGCGCTGCCCAGCCCGCTCTCGGTCAGCACCACGTTCGGCCCGACCTGGTTGCCGACATTGCCCGCGGACACGCGGTACATCACGGTGCTGTGCGCGGGCACGGAGGCGCTGATCGTGCCGGCGGTCTCGGTCGAGGAGTGCGCCCAGAGGTCACGCAGCTGGTAGTCGCTCGACCGGGGCAGGCCGACCTCGGCCGCGGTGGTGTTGATGGTGGCCGTCGTGCCGGTGGAGTTGAACAGCAGCACGGCCTTGTCGCCGTTGGCCAGCGGCTTGGACAGCACCCACAGGCCGTTGTCACCGGCCGGCTTGCCGCCGGCGGGCACCGGCACGGCCTGCTTGGTCAGCCGGTCCTGGTCGACCGCGATGACCTCGGAATTGGTGTAGATGGCCAGGTCCGCCGCGCTGATGCTGCGCAGGTCGGTGCCGGCGATCAGCGGCGCGTTCATGGCCGCCCACAGGCTGAACTCGGACTGGTACTCGGCGGTGGTCATGTGACCGTTGCCGACCTCCAGCATGTCCGGGTCGTTCCAGGCGCCCGGCCCCGAGTAGGGGTAGAGCCACACGTTCTGCTGGAAGATCGACAGCATGCTGCCGTAGCCGTCGCTGATGTCGCCGGTGGTCCGCCAGGAGTTGCCGACCTGCGGGCCCCACGTCCAGGGCTGGTTGTTGCCCCACTCGCAGAGGCTGTACAGGATCGGCCGGCCGGTCGCGGCGAGCGCGTCGCGCATCGCGCTGTACCGGTCGATGTACTGCTGCGTGGTGCTGCTGCCGGCGTTGTTGCAGTTGTCGTACTTGAGGTAGTCCACGCCCCAGCCGGCGAAGGAGGCGGCGTCCTGCTTCTCGTGGCCGAGACTGCCGGGATAGCCGGCGCAGGTCTCGGTGCCGGCGTCCTCGTAGATGCCGAGTTTGAGGCCCTTGGCGTGCACGTAGTCGGCGACACCCTTGATGCCGTCGGGGAACTTGGCCGGGTCGGGCACCAGGTTGCCGGCGCCGTCGCGCTGCTTCTCCAGCCAGCAGTCGTCGATGTTGACGTAGTTGTAGCCGGCCTTCTGCAGCCCCTTGGCCACGATGGCGTCCGCGGTCTGCTCCACCAGCGCGGCGCTGACGTCACAGCCGAAGGCGTTCCAGTCGTTCCACCCCATCTGCGGGGTCTTGGCCAGGCCGTTGGTCAGGGCGGCGGCCTGACCGGCGGTGAGCAGCGGCACGGCGGCGGTCACCAGCAGCGCGGCGAGTAAGCCGGCGAGGCCGGACGAGTGTCTCTTGCCCATCGAATCGTCCTCACATCCGGGAGCAGGGACCCGGCGATGTTCGGTCGTGCGCGATTCGTGGCGGGCGAACCGTCGTAACCGAACGGAAACGACCAGGCAACGGGGAATCTAGCCACCGGGTGAGCGGTTTCACAAGAGTTCGAGCTGTGCTCGTTGGATGTTGTTTGATTCACCTCGCGAAAGCACCAACCGCTACCCGGCCAGGTGCAGCACGGACATCGTGGAGGCCAGCGCGAGGAAGCCGCCGGCCGAGGCGAGGACGCAGGCCTTGGTGATCCGGGCGCGCGCGAGTCACTCGGGACCTCGCCGACGGCAGCGCCCGCAGCACCTCATCGAGTAGTTCCGCCGTGGCGGAGAGGCGACCGGTCGTTCCGCTGCCCCTGCGGTGATGGGGATTGCCGCAGGGGCAGCGGAACGGCGTCACAACCTCGACACGGCAGCGGCCGCGGAGCAGCGCCTACTGCCTCGCTGTCCGGCACGCTTGCGTTGCTTTACAAGGGAAGGCGTGCGGCACCGGCCTCCGGGACAGTGGAGGGACAAACTCGGCCGGCCGCTACCGAAACTGACTATCGCCCAGTTTGCCGTGAGACGTCAGTTGCTCGTTCATGATCAGGAAAGCGCCGAGGCCGTGGGGATCGTTGGTGGCCCGGGGACGAGCGAGGTAGAAGGCGGTGTCGCCGACGTTGGTGCCGATGCAGATGTCGGCGATGTTGGTCAGCCCGTCACTGCCGACCGACACCTGGGCCAACACACCGCGATACCCCTTCTGCGCCACGGCCTGGTAGCTGTGGTCGAGGTAGCCCTTCTCGACGCCCTTGGACAGCATGTAGGTGAACATGGCCGAGCAGGACGTCTCGGTCCAGTTGCCGGCGAGCGTGGGCTTCTCGGGCACCTGGAACCAGCGGCCGGTGGCGGGGTCCTGGTACTTGCGGACGGCCTTGGCCAGGTTCTGCACGTTCTTGATGATCTTGGCGCGGTTGGGGTCGGAGCGCGGGGTGTAGTCGAGCACGTCGACCGACGCCATGGCGTACCAACCGATGGAGCGGCACCAGAACTCGGGGGAGTGGTGCGTGGTCGGATCGGCCCAGGTCTGCGTGCCGGACTCGTCGTAGGCGTGCCAGAAGAAGCCGGACGGGTCGGACAGGTGGCTGCCGTAGGTGACGAGCTGCTTGGCGGCCTCGGCGTTGGCGTACTTGGCGTCATTGAAGGTGGCGCCGTAGCGCTCCAGGAACGGCAGCACCATGTACGTGCCGTCCAGCCACAGCTGGTGCTCACGGCTGGTGGCGTGCCAGAAGCCGCCGTCGGCGGTCCGCGGATAGGTGTTCAGCCGGGTCCGGATCTGCTGGGCGGCCTTCTGGTACCGCGGATCCCTGGTCTCCTGGTACAGCAGCACCAGCAGGTTGCCGGACTGCATGGAGTCCAGGCTGTTGAAGCTGTTGCTGACCTTGCCTCCTGCGTCGACGAAGCGGTCGACCCAGGCCTTGATGTAGTCCAGGTAGGTCTTGTCGTGAGTCCGCTTGTAGACCAGGTACTGGCCGTAGAGATACAACCCGGTCTGGTAGCCCCAACTGCCGAGCGTGGCCGGCGTGAAGCGCTTCATGGTCGAGTCGACGACGGCCTTGGACCAGTCGGTGGTCGGCGACGGGGCGGCGGTGGCCGTGACCGGCAGGATCGGGACGAGGCTGGCGACCAGGACGATCCCGATCCGGCGGATCCAGCCGCCCCGCGTGCGCGGGCTGGGCATCGTGCTCCTCTCGATGGAGCCCGCGGCGGGAGGCTCGTTGCTGTCCCTGAACGACTACTCCGGTCACGGCCGTGACGTCAAGGCCGGACATCCGATCTATAGCCGTTGTATCCATACAGAATACGTTTACAGTGCCCTAGTCATCCGATGTGTGAGCGGTCGCGGCGGTCGGTTGAGCCCGAACGGGCCGGCAGCGGCCCGATCGGTTGAACCAAACGGCCGCTACCTGCGTAAACCCATCGGTGTGCGCAATCCGATCGAGCACGAGCACGGGGCGAACGCGAATGGGGTCCAGGGACGGTGAGCCCCGGTCGAAGGGGTTCTGGGACACCCAGGTCGGCGGCGTGCCGCTGCGGACCGTCGTGCCGGTGGTGCTCGCGCTGCTGACCAGCGCGGGTATCGCCGTCGCGACCCTGATGCCCGCGGCCAGCCCGGACGCCGCGCCGCCGGTGGTCGTGCCCACCGGACCGACGGTGGTCACGCTGCCACCGGCCGGATCCCCGCCGCCGGTCGGCTCGACCTCGCCCACCAGCGGGACCTCCTCGACCGGTAGCAGCACGACGACCACCGCCCCGACCGGCAAGCCACCGGTCGGGCCGACCCTGCCGTCCCAGGTCGTGATCATGCTCGACGACATCACGGCCGTGTTCGAGCAGGGCAAGACCACCCCGCAGTACGCCACCATCGTCAACGACCACGACGGCTGCGGCTTCAAGGCCGGCTGGGCCAGCTTCTGCACCGCGCGGGGCGATCTGTTCACTGTGGTCAGTCAGTACACCGATGCCGTGCCCGACAACGCTTTGCGCCGCTACCTGCCGGTGCTGCAGAAGCTCGGCGAGACGCACAGCGACGACACCGGACAGCTCGGCGACTCCTTCGTCAACGACTGGCGGACCGCCGCCGCCGACCGCCGGTTCGACGACACGCAGCTGAGGGTCGGCCACGAGCTGTTCCTCACGCCCGCGCTGGCCATCGCCAACCAGCTCAACATCCGCAGCAGCCTCGGCGCCGAGGACCTGTTCGACACCGCGCTGATGATGGGCCCCAGCAGCAGCGACTGCGACGGCCTGCCCAGGCTGATCACCGAGTCCATCATCGAGGCCTCCGGCACCCCCGCGTCCGGCATCCCCGAGCAGACGTTCCTGACCGCCTTCAACAAGATCCGGCTCAAGCACCTGCGCAACCCCTGCACCGCCGGCCGACAGAAGGTGTGGACCGAGGCCGTCGACCGGGTGCAGGCGTTGCAGGGGCTGGCCGACAAGAACTGCTGGAACCTCAACCCGCCGCTGGCCATCGGGGCCGACTTCAACCTGACGATCAAGACGCCGAGCGATTAGCCGTCGCCGTCCGGACCACGAGCTCAGCGGCGGCGCGGCGAACTGGTCGAGCGGGGGATCTGGTTGAGACCGAGCGGCCCCTGCCGGTGGATCTGCGAGTGAAGACGCGCCCGAGCTGGCCGTGACCGAGCGGGCCCCGCGGGTGGATCTGCCGAGCGAAGACGCGGCCGAGCTGGCAAGAGCTCATGGCCGGTGGCGGGCTGCCCGGGGCGGTGCGGAGTAGCCGCGCTGCCTGGGCGGCAGCTGGCCGGCCAGGGTGGGAGGAGTGATCGTCGGCGCGCCCGAGTGCCGTGACTGCGCAAAGATGCTCGATTCCCCTACTTTTGGCGCATGGACACGCAGCAGTGTGCAGTCGTAGTGTGCGTTCCCGACGACGACGTCGGCGGGAGGGGCGCAGCCATGAAGATGGGCCGGCGATGGTTCCTGGCCATGAGCGGACTGGCGCCGCTGGCCGCGGTGCTGCCGGACCAGCCGGTCCGGCGCTGCGGCCATCGCTTCGCCTTCGCCCCGGACGGCGGCGGATTCCTGCTCGACTGCCAGCGGTTCCAGATCCGCGCCGGCGAGATGCATCCGGCGCGCATCCCGGTCGAGCACTGGCGGCACCGCATCCAGCTGGCCAAGGCGATGGGCCTGAACACCATCTCGATCTACGTGATGTGGAACTACGTGGAGCCACGGCCCGGCGTGTTCGACTTCCGCAGCGAGCGCCGCGACGTCGAGGCGTTCGTCCGGCTCTGCCAGGCCGAGGGCATGTGGGTGCTGCTGCGTCCGGGCCCGTACGTCTGCGGCGAGTGGGACCTCGGCGGCATCCCGTCCTACCTGTTGGCCACCAAGGACATCCGCCTCCGCGTGCACGACGACGAGCGCTACCTGGCCGCGGTCCGCCGTTACGTCGGCCAGCTCGCCGAGCGGATCCGCCCGCTGATGATCGGCAACGGCGGCCCGATCCTGATGGTGCAGATCGAGAACGAGTACGGCTCCTACGGCAGCGACCCGACCTACCTCGATCAGCTCCGCCAACTGTGGGTGGCGCAGGGCATCGAGGGCCCGTTCTACACCGAGGACGGGCTGGGCCAGCTGGAACACAACCACAGCAACGTCACCGGCGGGGCGATCGCGCTCAGCGGCGGCGACGCGGCGTCGATCGCCGCCGCGCGGCAGGCGCACCCGGCGGTGCCGGCGATGGCCGGCGAGGTCTATCCGGGCTGGCTGACGCACTGGGGCGACCAGAACTTCGCCGGCCCGACCGACATCTCCGCTGACCTCAAGGCATTCATGGCCGGCGGGCTGTCGTTCAACCTGTACATGGTGCACGGCGGCACCAGCTTCGGCTTCTCCGCCGGGGCCAACGCCAACGACCTCTCCGGCGCCTACCAGCCCGATGTCACGAGCTACGACTACGCCGCGCCGATCACCGAACAGGGCGTGGCGACGCCGGAATTCCACCGCTACCGCAGCCTGATCGGCAGCTACGGCGTGTCCCTGCCGGCGATCCCCGACCCGAAGCCGACGATCGTCCCCGCCCCGGTCACGCCGGCCGTCTACGCCTCGCTGTGGGACAACCTGCCCGACGCCACAACGACAACGGACCCGGTGCCGTTCGAGATGCTGGGCCAGAACTACGGCTTCGCCTTGTACCGCACGACCATCGCCGGACCGGGGGCTCTCGACATCCGCTGGGTGCACGACTACGCCACAGTTTTTGTCGACGGGCACTACCAGGGCGGCCTGTCCCGGACGTTGATTCCGGACGCCGAGTCGACGAAGCTCAACGTCACCAACAACAACGCGCCGCTGACGCTGACGACGTCCGGTGACACGCTCGACATCCTGGTCGAGGGCATGGGCCGGACCAACTACGGCCAGGCCATCGTCGACCGCAAGGGCATCCTGGAATCGGTTTCCCTGCAAGGAAAGAAGCTCACCAACTGGCAGATCTTCCCGCTGCCGCTGGACAACATCGACACCCTCAAGCCGATAGCCACGGACCCGCAACGCCCCGGATTGTTCTTCAAGGCAAGCCTCCAGTTGGACAAGACCGGCGACACCTACCTGGACCTGTCCCGCTGGACCAAGGGCGTGGTCTGGGTGAACGGCCACAACCTGGGCCGGTACTGGGAGATCGGCCCGCAGCACCGACTGTACTGCCCGGTGTCCTGGCTTCGGCCGGGGCGCAACGAGATCCTCGTGTTCGACCTGCACCAGACCTCACCGCAACCGATCAGCTTCGCCCGTAACTTGAGCTGAAAGGCGCATCCGCCGTGCGATCATCTCT
>DASWRQ010000152.1:0-1659 GCA_036403095.1 Kutzneria sp.
AACGACGGCCCCGGCGGCCACCGGAAGCGGCGCGGCCACGGACACCGCCGCCCCCGACCCGAACGCCCCGTCGGTCACCCAGGAGCAGGCTGCCGCGGAGTACGCGACGCTCACCTGTGACGCGAGCACCACCCGGGTCGACCGGGCCGGGGACTACATCGCCGCCTGCTCCAAGGACGGCAAGGCCAAGTACCTGCTCGGCCCGGCGGTCCTCGCCGGTACCGACGTCACTAACGCGGCGGCCGGCACGCGCAGCACCACCGGCGAGTGGATCGTCACGCTGGACCTGAACTCGTCCGGCTCGGCCGCCTGGGCGACGTTCACCGCGGCCAACGTGGGCAAGCAGGTCGCGATCAGCCTGGACAACCGGGTGGTGTCCGCACCGAACATCAACAGTGCCATCAACGGCGGACAGACCGAGATCTCCGGCAGCTTCAACCAGACCACGGCCACGGAACTCGCCAACCAGCTGAAGTACGGCGCCCTGCCGCTGACCTTCAGCCAGGCCAACGCCCAGTCGGTGTCCACCGAGCTCGGCAGCGAGCAGTTGCGGGCCGGGCTGATCGCCGGCGCGATCGGCATCGCGCTGGTCTTCGTCTACGCGCTCTTCTACTACCGGCTGCTGGGGCTGGTCATGATCGCCAGCCTGGTGCTGTCGGCGGTCGTGGTCTACGCGACGCTGGTGCTGCTGGGCCGGGAGATCGGCTTCGCGCTGAGCCTGGCCGGCATCGCCGGGTTCATCGTGTCCATCGGCATCACCGCGGACTCCTTCGTCGTCTACTTCGAGAGACTCAAGGACGAGGTGCGGGAGGGACGGACGCTGCGCAGTGCCACGCCACGGGCGTGGGTGCGGGCCCGTCGCACGATCCTGTCCGCCGACGCGGTCAGCTTCCTGGCCGCCGCGATCCTCTACGTGCTCGCGATCGGTGACGTCAAGGGCTTCGCCTTCACCCTGGGCATGTCCACGGTGCTCGACCTGGTCGTGGTCTTCCTCTTCACCCACCCGCTGCTCGCCGTCCTCAGCCGGGGCAAGAGCTTCGGCAGCAACCGGTTCTCCGGCCTGGGCCAGGTCGACCACGCGGCCCGGCGCCCGGCCGCCGCCCCGGCCAAGGAGCTCGTCGGTGCCGGCAGCAGCACTCCGAGCACGGACAGGAGCACCCGATGACCGGCACGTCCCGTCAGCCCGCGGCCGACTCCGCCGACGAGGTCGTCGTCGACGAGTCGGTACTCGACGACGCGGCAGCGTCGGCCGACGACCGGCACCTCGCCGAGGCCGGTCTGCCGGCCGAGGGTGAGCCGGCCCCCGCGCCGGCCCGGACGTCGCTGGCGCACCGCCTCTACAACGGCGAGGCCGGCCTGGACGTGGTCGGGCGGCGGAAGTTCTGGTACCGGGTGACCGCCGTGGTGATGCTGATCTGCATCGCCTCGATGGTCTTCCGGGGCTTCAACTTCGGCATCGACTTCGCCGGCGGCAGCAGCATCCGTGTGCCGGCCACCAGTTCGCAGCTCACCGAGATCCAGCACGCGGCCGAGGACGCCGGCGCCCAGGTGGCCAGCGCCCAGGTCGTGGGCGGCAACTCCGTGCTGCTGCGCACCTCGGCGCTGGACAACAACACCGAGAGCGCCGTCGTGAACGCGGTCGCGAAGGCCGCCGGGGTC
>DASWRQ010000153.1:0-109514 GCA_036403095.1 Kutzneria sp.
GGGAAGCACCACGACCGACAGGCGGTGTCGCCCTGGCCCAACATCCACCTGTCGAGCCCCGGCGTGCCGACAACCGGAGTTGGTCGGCGGTGGCCAGACGTGCCGGAGCCGCGGTCTCGGCCGCTCGGGGCCGATGGCTACATGTCGCGGGTGCGATCGGAACACGTGCTCGCTGGGCGATCCAGCACGATGGCCGTCGACGTTCGGCGCACGGTGCACTCCTCGGAAGCGAGGTTGGGTGACCGCGGGTCCGGGCGGCTGCTGGCAGAGGGAACTGCCGAACAGTGTAGTGCCGCGCGGGTCGACGCCCTATCCGGCAACAGGGCGTCAGGACTCGACGTCGTCCCGCGGCGGCAGCACGTCCTGCGGCCGAAGCACGCCGGTGACCAGTTGGCGCGCGACGTCGCTCAGCCGGACCCCGTGCCGCCGTGCGTGTCGGCGCAAGGTCTCGAACGCCTGCTCCATCTCCAGGTCCGCGGCGTAGGCGAGCGCGCCCTTGGCCTGCTCGATGATGATTCGGCTGTTCAGCGCGGTCTGCAACTGCTCGGTGAGCACCTCGCCGCGATGGATGGCCCGTTCCTGGAGGATGCCGATGGTGGCGGTGTCCGCCAGTGCCCGAGCCACCTGCGCGTCCTGCGGGTTGAGCGGGCCCGGCGCGTCGTCGAACAGGTTCAGCGCCCCGATGGTCTCCCGTCGCAGCCGCAACGGTATGGCCGCCACCGAGACGAAGCCCTGGGCGATCGCCTGCGGAGCGAACATCGGCCACCGCGGCGTGGCCTCGACCAGGTCGGCCACGATGACCGGCTCGCCACTGCGGACGCAGTCGAGGCAGGGGCCCTCGTTGTTCTGGAGCTGGAAGAGCTCCAGCAAGCGGGTCTGCTCCGACGACGACGCCAGCACCTGGAGGTTGCCGCGTTGGTCGGACAGCATCAGACCGGCCGCGGTCGCGTCCAGCAGCCGCACGCAGTGGTCGACCAGTTGGTGCAGGACGTCGGCCACGTCGTACTCGTCGACCAGTGTGTCCGCCATCCGGACGAAGGCCTGGAGCAGGTGCGATTCCCGTTGCGCGCCAGTGGGCGCAGTGCTGCTCATGGGTCTGCTCCGCTCCTGTCTGCTGAGTCGAGGATAGCCAGTTCCGCCAGTGCTCACCGGCCGGCCCCTGCGGGGCTCATGTGTCCAGGTCCTTCGGTGAGAGCCGGCGGCTGACGATGTCGTGGGCCACCTGGTCGGCCAAGCGGCCAGTGGCGAACGCGTATCCGCGCAACCGGGCCAGCGCCTGGTCCGCCGGGATCCCCAGGGCGGCGACGAGCATCCCGACCGCCTGGTGCACCTGTTCGCGGTGCTCGGGCAGCGCGAGCCACCACTCGCCGTCGTCCACCTCGGCGAGCAGGCTCAGCATCACCAGCACCGTCACGTCCACCACCGCCAGCGCGGTGGTCAGCTCCGACGTCGACAGCCAGCCCGGCCGCCGCCGGTAGAGGTCCATCGCGCCGAGGCAGACCGTGCCGCTCTGCAAGGGGAACGCGAAGATCGCGCCGACCGGTTCGCGGGCCATTTCGGCGGCGAACGCCGGCCACGACGGCGCGACCATGCCGGGCAGGTCCGGCACGAGCACCGGACGGCGGCTGTCGAACGCCTCGAAACACGGCCCCTCGGCCAGGCTGAACTGGAGCGCTTCGATCCGGGCGCTCAGCTCGTCGCTGGCGAACAGCACTTCCCGATGGTCCGTGTCGGTCATCAGCGAGATCGACATCCCGTCCACCGGCAGCATCTCCGCGCACACGCGGCACACATGCGTGAGCAGATCGGGATCGGCCCCGTGTTCCCGCATCGCCGCGGCGACCGCCGCCCGCACCCGCCACACCGGGCTGCCGAGGTCAGTCACCGGGGGCTGCCCTGGCGCACGACAGCCGTATGACCGGCATGCGACACCTCCGCCACATCGACAACTCAGGAACGTTCCTGGTGCAGCGGGTCCGGGCCCACGCCAAGACGGTCGACACGCCATGTCGTCCGCGACTCACTCTACGGGATCGCATGGATGTCGCCGGCGCGACATGCGCGGGTTCACCGGCGCGTACACCGGGTAGGCTCGGGTCAAGAGTCCGCAGCGATCGCCCTGGACCCGGCGGCCGTAACACCGATCGGCCCCGGAGGTTTGCTCGTGACCGCTCCTGTTCGCCCGCCTGCCGTCGCCGAGCCGGAACCCGTTGTGGCCGGCCGGCAGTCCGCCGCCCGGCTGGTCCTGGTCGGCGTGTTCACGGTGGCGCCGATGCTGGCCCTGGCGGCGGCCGTGCCCGCCGCGTGGGGCTGGGGCCTGAGCTGGCTCGATATCGGCCTCGGCGTGTTCTTCTACTGCCTGACCTGCCTCGGCGTGACCGTCGGCTTCCACCGGCATTTCACCCACGGCGCGTTCAGGGCCGCCCGTGCGCTGCGGGTCGCGCTGGCTGTGGCCGGCAGTGCGGCCATGCAGGGTCCGGTCGTGGCCTGGGTGGCCGACCATCGCCGCCATCACGCGTTCGCCGACCGTGACGGCGATCCGCATTCGCCCTGGCGGTACGGCGCCTCGGCCACCGCGCTGGTGCGCGGATTCTGGCACGCGCACATGGGTTGGCTGTTCGAGCGGGACCTGACCAATGCCGTGCGGTTCGCGCCGGACCTGCTCGCGGACCGCGACATCCAGCGCGTCGACCGCCTGTTCCCACTGCTGACCGCGGCCACTCTGCTCGCTCCGGCCGTCATCGGCGGCCTGGCGACCATGAGCTGGTGGGGCGCGCTGACGGCGTTGTTCTGGGCCGGTCTGGTCCGGGTCGCGGTGCTGCACCACGTCACCTGGTCGGTGAACTCGATCTGCCACCTGATCGGCGAACGGCCGTTCAGGGCCCGCGACCGGTCGGCGAACTTCTGGCCGCTGGCCATCGTCTCCATGGGCGAGTCGTGGCACAACTCCCACCACGCCGACCCCACCTGCGCCCGTCATGGCGTGGGCCGGGGCCAGATCGACATCTCCGCTCGACTCATCTGGTTGTTCGAGAAGTGCGGGTGGGCGACCAAGGTCCGGTGGCCGGCGGCGCACCGCGTCAGCCGTGCCCCGCGCCGCGCCTGAGTACCACCATCCTCGCGTCCGCACCGTCCAAGATGGACCGTCACAACGGCGCCGGCATCAGCGGCCGTTGCCCTCGACCGTGAGCTCCGCGGCTCGACTCGCCGCGGTCGCGTCGGCCAGCGCGGCGACGAACTCAGCTGTCGTCGCCGAAGCGGCATGAAACTCCCGCTGCCGGTCCGCTCCGGTGCCGCCGAGCAGGACACCGGCGGCGAGCCGGTCGACTTCGTCCGTGTCACCGGTGACGGCCAAGCCGGGTCGCACGTGGTCGAGCAATCCCTGGAACAACTGCTGCTGCGCCACGATCTCGCCGGAGAAGACGTCGATGCCGGGGCCGTCGAGGCCGTGCCTCGCCGCGGCGGACAACGCGGCCGTGATCGTCGCCGTGCGGACGGCCGGCGCCGGCCTGCCCTCGCGGAACTCCTCGACGGCCGTCGCCACCAAGGCGCGGACCAGGCCGGCGAGCAACACCGCGTCCTCCGCCGAAAGACAGACATCCGCGATCCGGATCTCGACGGTCGGATAGCGCGGCGACAGCCGGGCGTGCCAGTACACGCCCTGAGGATCGACGGCGGCGCCGCTGTCCACGAGATGACGCACCGCCGCGTCGTACTCCATGGGGTCCGCCCAGATCTCCGGCGGGCGGGCGGTCGGCCACTGTGACCACATCGGATGGCGTCGGCTCGCCCAGCCGGTGTCCTGCCCGAACGTGAACGGCGAGTTGGCGCTGACCGCGAGAAGTTGCGGCAGCCACGGCCGAAGCCGTGACAGCACCTGCACGCCGAGTTCGCGCGACGGCACACCGATGTGCACGTGGCAACCGCACGTGCCGCCGTCGGTCAGCAATGTGGGGAATCGATCGACGAGGTCCCGATAGCGTGGCTGGTCGGTGATCGCGTCCGGTCCGGACGGGGCGTCGAACGGCAACACGCCGGCGGCCACGAGCAGGCAGCCGACACTGCCGGCGGCGTCGGCGAGCAGGCCGCGCAGCCTGCCCAGCTCCGTGCGAACCTCATCGAGCCCGGCGCAGACCGGGGTGGCCGTCTCGATCTGGTACCGCATGAACTCCGGGGTGACGGCCGGCTCGTTCTCGAGCAACCGCACCATATCGGGCGCGCCGAACACGGCCCGGCCGGTCACGGCGTCCAGCAGGAGGAACTCCTCCTCGACGCCGATCGTGTAGCACGATTCGGCCGCCGCCGGGCTACCGGGTGGATTCGCCTGTGACACAGACACATCCGCGGTCGAACTTGCCGGCAACCGTCGCGACGCCGAACCCGGCGCCGATCTCGTCCTGCGTGTCGGCTGGATGCGGGCACCCCGGGCGAGCGGCCATGGACCGCTTGTCCGGCAGCATGTTCACCGATCTCGTCAAGAATTGCCTCCGGCTTGCGCCAGTCGCGGCGTTTTCCGCCGCCTGCCAGGACATCGGACACAGCGGGGCACGGGCGTTCGGCGGGCCGGTTGCCCGGACGCTCACCGCGAACGCAGCTCGGTGGCCCGGATCCAGTTGGACCGGACCGCGAGGGGCTCGGACGACGGCAGTGGCTTCGCCGCCAGCTCTCGCGACCTCGGCCACCAGCCACCGGCGACCGAATCGGACTTCGCCGGTCGGACGGTGGCCGGCCGGACGGTGACCTGGGTGTGGACCTTGCGGACGTTCGGGCCCGACGTCATGTCGGTCTCCTTGTCCCCGGCCGCGTCACGACCGACATGGGAGCTCCCCGAGGACGGTGTCGGCCTGACTGCCGACACACGAGATACTCCCGGTCTTACTGACACTACACCCCGTCAGGACACCGCGGCGGATGCGATCACATGCGGTCCCGGCGGACGTGGCGGGCTTTCCGGCGTCGCCGACGCACGCCTGGCCGGCTGTCTTCCGCAGCGGCGTCACGGCTCCCGCGACGCCACCAACTTGCGCAGCCTGGCCAGCGCCCGGTGCTGAGCCACTCGGACCGCCCCCGGAGTGGACCCGACCGCATCGGCCGTCTGCTCCGAGGACAGTCCGGCCACCACCCGCAACACCACGATCTCGCGCTGCTTGTCCGGCAGGGTCGCGAGCATTCCGTCGATGCGGACTCGCAGATCCTCCTGGAGCACCAGCTGCTCGGGACCGGCCGCGGTCTCCGGCCGGTCCGGCACCTCGGCCAGCGGCAGCGATCGGTCGCGAGCCACCGCCCGGTGCGCGTCGGCGACCTTGTGCTGGGCGATGCCGTACACGAACGCCAGGAACGGTTGCCCCCGCTCCCGGTAGGCGGGCAGGGCCGAGACCAGCGCGAGGCACACCTCCTGGGCCACGTCGTCGGCCGACGCGAACGCCCGATCGACGCCACCCAGCCGAGCTCGGCAGTACCGCAGCACGAACGGTCTGATCGTCGCCAACACCCGGTGCGTCGCAACCGGATCGCGGCCGCTGGCCGCGTTGACCAACGCGCTGAACTGTTCGTCTTGCGGACCGTATTGCGCAGTCCGCGCGCCAGCCGTGCGCACGCCGCGGTGCTCGGCAGCCGCCTCGCCGACCCACGTCAGCGCGTCCTCGAGATCGAGTGGCACCGAATGATCGAGTAGCGCCGCCGACGTCCGCTGCAACCAGCTGCCGGGTTCGTCGTCGGGGCGCTTGACGTGTGGGAACGCGGGCATCGGCCTGAGCCTCCATGGCATCGTGGAGTGCTGCATGCCGGCCGTGGCCCGGGTGTCGCCGGCCGAGACGACCGCGATCCCTTGGCGAGCTGCCTGCACGGTGAGCCCCTGCGGCGGTGACGCATCCGCAGCCTGGCCGTCATGGGTGATGGACACAGCTGCCGGGGGCATGGGCAGGCGGTGCGTCGAGGACCGGTCGCGCTACTGCTCCCGCAGAGCCGGTCGGACCGGTCGCCGTCGACACCAGCTCCGCGAGCGTAGAGCAGACGCCACGACGTGAGCGGTCCCGCACTCGAAAGGGCTCCGGTTTTCCACGTTTTGGCGGAATGCGGGACCCGCTCGTGCGACGGCGGTGGCTGTCGCCTCGTGAATTCACCGATCGGTCGGAGGGCCGGTCTCGCCGGTGGAGTCCGGGGCGAACCACAGCTTGCGATCGACCACGTCGTCGGCGACCTCAGACAGGCGACGACCGGTGCTGAACGCATGCGCGCGCAACCGCAGGAACGCGGTGATGAGGTCGGCACGCAGTTGCATCGAAACCATGCCGGTGGCCTGGTGCACCACGGCCCACCGCACCCCGAACTCGCTGGCGAACAGTTCGCGCTCCGACAAGGTGGGGACGTCGTGCACCCGGTCCAGTATCAGGTGCATCGCCACCTCGGCGTACAGCAGTGCGTCGGTGCGCTCGGCGGCCGACAACCCGCCCGTGGCAATCCGGTGGATCTCCAGCGTGCCCACCGTGATCGCGCCGATCGCCAGCGGATACACGAATGTCGCTCGAATGCCCATGGCCCACACCTGCGCCGCGAACACCGGCCAGTCGCGCTGCGCCGGCAAGCTCGACAGATCGGGCACCGCCACCGCACGAACCTCGGCCAGCGCCTGCATCGCGGGGCCCTCCCCCAGGGTGACCTGCAATTCGGCGACCCGTTCGCTGACCGGGCCGGTGGCATGGACCGGCTCGCCCAGTCCCAGATCGCCGATCACGTACAGCGCGACGCCACTGGCGTGCATCGCATTGGCGCATGCCTGGCACACATGCCGGACCGAGACCGGCGTGCCCTCGGCCTGAGCGAGATCGTTGATAGCCGCCATGATCCGGTCGGCCCGGTCGCTGCTCACATCCGCCACCCCGCAACCCACCGTCGATTCGGGCTGCCAGTCGCACTTCAGATTAGCGACCGGCGACCGGTTTCCGGTGTGCGCCATCGGTTCGAGGACTGCCGCACGCAGGAATCGGCAGTCACCGCCGGTGGGAGTCATGCCGTGACCGAGTGGCGGTAGATCGGAGCCCGGACGCGCCGTACCGTCTGTATGCCGCTCTCCACGGGCTTCACGCCGCGCCAGGACCCTGCGCGATCCCGGAAGCGTCTCCGATCAGGAACACAAGGCAGCTCGAAGCCTCCATCCGGCGTGGCCCCAGGCCGGCCACGCCCGAGCAAAGGAGAGCAGCCAGGGTGAGAACCTACCCGCACCCGTTGGACTCCGAATCCGACGCGCATGCGCCGTGGGCGGTGCTGGCCGAGGCCTGCGCGCAGGTCGGGTTGGACCCGGCCGGCGCCGCACTGGTTCGCCTGGTCAACAACGCGGTGTTCCGGCTGGTTCGACATCGGGTCATGGTCCGCGTGACCCTCATCGACGGGCTGGCCCATCGGGCCCACGTCGCCGTGGCCGCCGGCCGGATGCTGGCCGCCCACGGCATACCGGCGGTGAGACCGTTGCTCGGCATACCGAATCCGGTGCACGTCGACGGGCATGCGGTGAGCTTCTGGAAGGAGGTCACCGACACCGGTTCGATGCCGACCGCCGCCCAGCTCGGCGACCTGCTCACCCGACTGCACCGACTGCCGGTCGCCGACGTTCGGCTCCCGAGCTGGAACCCGGTCGCCGACCTGCGCAGCCGGATCACCGACATGCACGGGTGGGACCGCGGTGACGTCGACTTCCTGTCGCGGCGCTGTGACGCGGTCGAGTCCGCGCTGGCCACGCTGGACTACCCGCTGCCGCCCGGCGTGATCCACGGCGACGCGCAGCTGGGCAACGTGATCACGACACCGGCCGGTCCCGTGCTGTGCGACCTGGACACGGTCTGTGTCGGGCCGCGGGAATGGGACTTGGTCCCGATCGCGGTCAGCCAGCTGCGCTTCGGCCATCCGGTGGACGTCTATCGCCAGCTCGCCGACGCCTACGGGGTGGACGTCACCACGTGGCCGGGGTTCCTGGTCCTGCGTGAGCTTCGGGAACTCAAGCTCGCCGCGGTCGGGATGTCCACCGCGCGCCTGAATCCGGTGGTCGGCTTCGAGCTACGTCGGCGGCTGCGATCGCTACGCGCAACCCACACCACCGCCCAGTGGACCCCGTACCAGTAGCCACGTCGATAGGCGTACCGTCACCAGTGACGCCGTATCGACATCGAACAGTCCAGCCCGGAAAAGTCGCCGAGGCCAGGATCCGAGGGCGCGAGAGCAGTCCAGAGGAAGTCTCATGAGTCAGACCTACGATCAGCGGCGCAGCACCGTCGAACACGTCCTTGGAACGGAGAATGCCCAGCCCGCCAAGGGAACGACCCTCTCCGACCTGGCAGCCAAGGTACTCGACGCACTCGACCACATCAAGGAGAACGTGCGGTAGTCGGCGGTGCCGACGGGCACCGGCCCAGGATTGCTCCTGGGCCGGTGCCGCAGTGCGGGGACACCGACCGTCAGGACGGCGACGGGAAGTTTTCCGTGCGTCGGAGCCAGGCCGCGGCGGTGACGCAGCGTTGGTCGACGGACTCCGGCGATTCCCCGTTGAGGACGGCGAAGGCGACCTGTTCGAGCCCGAACGTGCGGTACCAGGTGCGGGCGCGGTCCACAGTGGCCGGTGGGACGGCGGAGGCGACGGTGGACCAGCCGTACCAGGCGAGGCAGGCGACGTCGATGGCCGGATCGAAGGGCTGGGCGAGGTCCCAGTCGAGCACGCCGATCAACCGGTGGTCTGCCGACCAGTGCATGTTCTCCCCGGCCAGGTCGTTGTGCACGAGCGAAGGCGCGACGGGAGGCAGGGCCAGGGCGGCCTCGACGCGGCGTTGGGCGTCGGAGCGGACCGTGACGGGCAGGCGAGGGATGACCTCGTCGAGCATGAGCGACGGCCAGCGGGAACCGCCGGCGTACTCGTGGGGCTCGCCGAGCAGGCCGTCCAGCTGAGAAATGTCGATGGCCCGCAAGACATCCAGCAGCCCAGCCAGCTCGCTGGGGTCGACCGCGGCACTCCGGGGCAGACCGGCGCCGGGCAGCCAGGAGAGGGCGACGGCGGTGTGACCGTCCACCTCGACCACATCGGTCAGCGGCGCGGGCACGGCGAACGGCAGGTCCATGGCGGCCAAGCGCCGCAACAACTCGGTCCGTCGCGGCAACAACGACACGGCGGTCGGCTTGCGGGCGATGCGGACAACGGCGACGTCGGGCAGGACGACAACATGGTGTGATCCGCCCTGTGCGACAAAGGCATCCCGGACGGACTGTCCGGGCAGCAAGGCGGCGGCGACGTCGAGCAAGTCAGACATGGGAAGTGAGCAGCTCCTGAGTGCGGGCGGTTAGGCGGGGCATGCCGAGGCGCACGGCGATGGCGTTGGCTTGGCGTGGGCCACGGCCTCGGTGCGCGGGAGCACCAGGGCCAGTTGGTAGTGCGCCTCGGCGACGCGCGGCACGAGGCCGGCGGCGGCGTTGGAAGTGACGGCGGCGCGGAAGTGGTCTGCGGCGGCCGAGGACCGCCCGCAGCAAGCGGCGGCGAGGCAGCAGCGGCACACCGGTGGTACCACGGGCGAGGTGGTTGAACAGCAGCAGCGAGGCCGGATCGGCCCGGTGCAGGTCGTCGACCACGATCACCAGGCCGCCGGCGGCTTCGACCGTGCCCAGCACTCGGATCTGCACACTGTCCGTCTACCACACCTCAGCGAGGATTGATCGCCTCCACCGACCGGCCCGAGGTCCGCGGGCCCAGCACCGCGATGTCCACGGCCACCAGCGCCAGCGCCCCGGCGACCACCGTGAACACCACTGTCGAACCGCCGGTCTTCAGCAGCGGCAGCAGCACGAAGGGCATCGCGCCGGTGGCCAGGCGGGACAGCGAGTACGTCCAGCCGGTGGCCGACGCGCGCAGCTCCGTAGGGAAGATCTCGGCCTGATAGATGTGGTAGGCGTTGGAGAAGATGTTGCTGACGGCCGTGAACGCGAAGCCGGCGACCACGATCAGCGCCGGCGAGCCGGCGGCGGCGAAGACGATGCCGACCACGGCCATCGCGATCACCGAGCCGATCACCAGGAACTTGCGCTCGACCCGGTGGATCAGCGGCACCGACAGCAGCGAGCCGATCGGGTAGCCGAGGAACGACAGCGCCGCGTAGAGCAGGGAATGCTGCACGGTGAAGCCGCGCGAAGCCAGCACCAGCACGGCGAGCGTGCCGAAGCCGTAGTAGCCGAAGGTCTGCAGCAGGTGGAACGCCCCGAGCATGAACATCCGGCCCCGGTACGGCGTCTTGGCCAGGGCGGCGGTGGTCAGCGGCTTGCCGGGGTCGATCGCCTTCGACGCCGTGAACGGGGACGGGCTTGGCTGCCGCCGCAGCGGCTTGGCCTGCGCGAACTCCTGGTAGGCGGTCTCGGCCTCGTCGTGCCGGCCGACGCTTTCCAGCCAGCGCGGCGACTCCGGCAGCCGGCGGCGCAGCACCAGCACGCCGACCGCGCCGACCGCGCCGATGGCGAGCAGCCAGCGCCAGCCGTCGATGCCCAGCGGCGACTGCGTGGCCAGGCCCAGGGACAGGAAGCCGAGCACCGGCACGGCCAGGAAAGAGCAGGTGTACGCCCAGGCGGCAAGGCGGCCGCGGGAACTGGCCGGCAGCACATCGCTCAGGTACGCGTCCGACACCGGGTACTCGGCGCCGACGCCGACACCGGCCAGGAACCGGCAGACCACGACCATCGCCACGTTCGGACTGAACGCACCGAGCAGCGAGAACAGCGAGTACCAGAGCAGGCTGAACAGGAACAGCCGGCGGCGGCCGAGCTTGTCGGCCAGCCGCGAGACGAAGAACGCGCCGACGAACATGCCCAGGAACGCGGACGCGAGGATGAGCGCGAGTCCGGTGCCGGACAGGCCGAACTTCGAGGTCAGCGCCGTGCTCACGGTGCCGGCCAGGAACACCTCGTACATGTCGAAGAACAGGCCGAGGCCGACCGCCAGGACCACCCTCACGTGCGTCCGCGTGACGGGCAGGTCGTCCAGCCGCTGGGCCACCCGTGACCGGATCGAACGTTCGTCGAGCATTTCACGCCTCCAACCACCACGATGTGATTACTTGGCCACCCAGTGACGGCGACGGTAAACCTCTTCATCCGCCCGAACAACCACGGTCCCATCCCCTGGACACCGCGCCTTCGCCACGTGTGGACCACCTTCGACTCCCAGTGCCACATGTGGACCACAGGTGGCGAAAATCCGGGCGGCGGGTAGGAGGTGACCGAACAGACAGTGGACGGACACTCGCGGCGGAGTAGCTTCATTGTGGTGAGTGCACCACATCGTGGTTTAGGAGGTGGCCGTGGGGCCGATGACCGGCATTCGGGTGCTGGAGCTGGGCAACTACATCGCGGCGCCGACCGCCGGGCGGCTGCTGGCCGACTTCGGCGCCGACGTGATCAAGGTGGAGCGGCCGGTCGGCGGCGACGAGCTGCGGCGGTGGCGGCTGGTCGAGGGCGACACCTCGCTGCTGTACCGGACCATCAACCGCGGCAAGCGATCCGTCACGCTCGACCTGCGCAGCGACGTGGGCCGCAAGATCGCGCTGGAGCTGGCCGCGCAGTGCGACGTCGTGCTGGAGAACTTCCGCCCGGGCACGCTGGAGCGCTGGGGGCTCGGGCCGGACGACCTCAAGGCGGTCAGGCCGGACATCGTGCTGGTGCGGATCTCCGCCTACGGCCAGAGCGGCCCCTACCGCGACCGGCCGGGCTTCGGCGCGATCGCCGAGGCGGCCGGCGGCCTGCGCGAGCTGACCGGCGAGGCGGACCGGCTCCCGGCGCGCACGGGCGTCAGCCTGGCCGACTCGGTGGCCGGCCTGTACGCCGTGATCGGGGCGGCGATGTGCCTGCTGCGGCGCGAACGTGACCGCGAGGGCGGCACCGTGGACGTCGCGCTGCACGAGGCGGTGTTCAGCCTGACCGAGTCGCTGCTGCCTGATTACGAGGCTTTCGGCGTCCGACGGGAACGGCTCGGCGGGCGGATCGAGGGCGTCGCGCCGAGCAACGCCTACGCCTGCCTGGACGGCACCGTGATCATCGCCGGCAACGGAGACTCGATCTTCCGGCGCTTGATGGGCGTGATCGGCCGGCCCGACCTCGCCGACGACCCGCTGTTGACCAGCAACGACGGCCGCTGGGCCCGGCGGGACGAGCTCGACTTCGCCATCGGCCGGTGGACCCGGCAGCACGACATCGCCTTCGTGTTGGCTGCGCTGGAGGACGCCGGCGTGCCGGCCGGCCGGATCTATCAGGCGTCGGACATCTCCCGCGACCCGCAGTACCTGGCGCGCGGAATGGTGCAGCGGTTCGACGTGCCTGGGCTCAATAGGCCCGTCGGATTCCCCGGTGTGGTACCGAGGATCGACGACCGGACCACCGAGGTCCGTTCCCTGGGGCCGGATCTCGGTGCCCACACCCGCGAGGTGTTGGGCGGGCTCCTCGATTTCACCGACGACCAGATCGACGGTCTTTACGCCGAGGAGGTGCTGTGAACGACGTCACCATGGGGAATCTGATCGTGGGAAATCCGATCGTCCGGGATGTGACGTTGCGGGACGGCTTGCAGTTGGTGTCCACACTCCTGCCGACCGCGGACAAGGTCGACCTGGTGCGGTTCCTGCTCTCCTGCGGACTGCCGGCGTTGGAGATCGGCGCGGTGGTGCGGCGCGTGCCGACGATGGCCGACACGTTGGACGTCGTCGCCGCGCTGGATGACTTCGAGTTGGACCGGTGCTGGGTTCTCGTGCCGAATGCGACAGGTGCTCGGCTGGCGGTCGAGGCCGGGGTGCGGCAGATCCAGTACGTGCTGTCGGTTTCGCCGTCGCACAACAAGGCCAACGTCGGCTGCGATGTCGGGCAGAGCCTCGACGGTCTCGCCGCCGCCGTCTCACTCGGCCGCAGGTATGGCGTTCGCGTGCAGTTGGCGCTGGCCACCGCTTTCACGTGCCCGTTCGAGGGTGCGACGCCGGCGGACGCCGTGCTGGCCGTCGTGTCGGATGCCCGGACCGTCGGCGTGGACAGCGTTGTCCTCTGCGACACCATCGGGCAGGCCGTGCCGGCCGACGTCACCCGCCTCACCACCGCGGTGCGCGCAGTGACCGACGAGGTGTGGTTCCACGGGCACGACACCTGGGGTTTGGGCGTGGCCAACACTTTCGCCGCCATCGGCGCCGGGGCGGTCGCCGTGGACGCGTCGCTCGGCGGGCTCGGCGGCTGCCCCTTCGCGCCGGGCGCCAGCGGCAACACCGCCTTGGAGGACGTCGTCCACGCGCTGCGGCCTTCTTGGCTCAGCCACTCCGGATTCCGGCAACTGGTGGCTCGCGGGCAGTCTTTGGTCGCGCAGCTGGGTGAGCCGTCGCGGAGCCGGGCCGCCGAGGGCGCTGTGCGATCCCCCGGCACACATCCGTGGGCGCTCACATGAGGGTGGACCACATTTGACGTCAGGCGTCGAATGTGGTCCACAGGTGGCAAAAAGAGAGGGGGCTACTGGCCGCCGAGCAGGCGGGTGGCCTGTTGGGCGGCGCGCACGACGAGGGGGGCCCATTCCGCGCTGCGCTCGGTGGAGATGCGCATTGTCGGCCCACTGATGCCCAAGGCCCCGACGAGCACCCGGCCCGGGCCGAACACCGGCGCCGACACGGAGGCGGCGCCGGGGTCGCGTTCCTCGAACGTCACGGCGTATCCCTGCTGCCGGGTCTGCGCGAGCAGGGCCCGCAGCAGCGCGGCATCGGTGACCGTGGTGCTGGTGAACCGCTCCAGCGCACGGTCGAGCACCTCGTCCACTATGGACTCGTCCCAGGCCAGCAGCACCCGGCTGGCCGAGCCGGCGTGCAGCGGCATCAGCTTGCCGACGTACATCTCACGGCGGATGGCGTGGTACGTCTCGGCCATCGCCACACAGACCCGGACGTCGCCCTCCCGCCGGTACAGGCAGGAGGTCTCGCCGGTGGCCTCCCGCAGCCACTCCAGCGCCGGGCGGACCACGTCGCTCACGTCCATGCCCGCGCCGGCCGGCGACGCCCAGTAGCCGAAGCGCAGGCCGATCCGGTAGCGGTCGCCGTGCCGGTCCAGGAACTGCTCGGCCACCATGTTGGCCACCAGCCGCTGGCACGTGCTGGCCGGCAGCCCGGTCGCCTTGCGGATCTCCAGGAAGGTCAGCTCCGGCCGGTCCGGCGCGAACACCTCGATGATCTGCCGGATCTTGCCCAGCACCAGCAGCGGCCGGATCCCCCGCGGCAGCGCCCGCGGCCCGTCGTCGGCCTCCCCCGACACAAGCTCGTCCCCGATGTCGTCGGCGATGTCGTCCTGGTCGTCGAACTCGCTGCTCACGCCGGGATGATACCGGTCAGCGTGTGCCGCACCTGACCACACATTCACCCGTTCGATACCGGCATTCATGTCCCAGTGACCAGAACCAACCGCTGGCCTTCTGCGCCGTACTCATGGAGTCGCCGAGCGTCAACCGTTGGTTGACTTCTGACATTCGTCAACCTACGGTTGACGAATGTCGCACATTCTCCGCACCCTCGATCCGACCGACGAGGACTTCAGCGACCTGGAACCGCTCCGGGAGATCGTTGGCGACGCCCGCGTGGTGGCCATCGGCGAGAGCGCGCACCGGACCCACGAGTTCTACGACCTGCGCCACCGGCTGACCCGGTTCCTGGTGCGGGAGCTCGGATTCGGGGCCTTTGTCATGGAATCCGGCTTCGCCGAAGGCTTGGCCGTCGACTCGTGGATCAGTGACGGCGGCGACCTCGATGCCGTGCTGGAGCACGGGATCACCTATCGTTTCGGCCGCTGCGAGGAGATGCGTGAGCACCTGCTGTGGCTGCGGGAGCACGGGGTTCGCTTCTACGGCATGGACATCTCCGGCTCCAGCGCGTCGGCGGTGCCGGCGATCGAGGCCTGCCTGCCGCTGTTGGACGACGTCGATCCCGGCTACGCCAAGGTGATCCGCTCAACCCTGCTGCCGCTGTTCGACTACCTGCCGACCGACCGTGGCGGCCGCGCGTGGGCGGCCCCGGCGTTGCAGGCGTACATGGCCCTGGATCCTGCTCTCCGGTACGAGATCACCGCGCGCGTCGGCTCGTTCGCCGAGCGCCTGCACACCATGCGCGTCGACTACGCCGCCGGCGCCGATCGCCGTCGGATCGAGCTGGCCCTGCATTGCGCGACGATGGCCCGGCACACCGACGCCTTCGCCGCCGCCATGCCCGAGGGCGCCACCCGCACCTATCCCGGGGCCAACATCCGCGACTACGCCATGGCCGAGACCGTGCAGTGGATCCTGGAGCGCGAGTCGCGCATCGTCATCACCGCCCACAACGGCCATGTGCAGCGCTGTCCGCTGTGGGCGCCGCCGATCATCAACGACAGGTTGACCACCGTCGGCCACCAGCTGGCCCACGTCCTCGGACCAGACCTCGTCGTCATCGGCTCGGCCTTCGGCGGCGGCACCCTGGAGCTGCACCGCCCGCTGATGGACGGCCCGCCCGGACACGTCGAGTTGTTCAACGAGGCCGTCGGTCCGTTCGAACCCACCACCATCGACGCGGCACTGGCCGGCTCTCCCTTGTCCCTCACCGATCTGCGCCGCGAGCCCGTTGCCGCCACACACATCGTCAACGGCGGCGTAGCCCAGCCGATCGAGCCGAACGCCTTCGATGCCATGGTCTACATCGACTCCGTCACGCCGTGGCACCGCTTCCCCGGCGCGTGAGGCCGCTGGCGGGGCGAGGCTCGACACTCCGTGCGAGGCCGGGTACTACTCGAACGGTGGCGTGCTCCCGTACGTTCACGGTCTGATCCTGCGAGGCGAGCTTGACTGACACCGGGATTTTCGCCGAACCGGCGCCGAAGTTGTCCGCTGGAAACCTGCGGGCCGTGCTGCACGAGCACTGGGCGATTGACGACGCCGAGCTGACGCCGCCGCTGGTCCGGGAAGAACGGCACGTGACATTGTTCCTGGACCGGCTGCACCGCGCCGTCAAGGCGGTCGCCCGGTGACGAAGATCGTGCTCTTCGGTGACAGCATGCTCGGCCGGTTCACCAAGCCCCGCATCGTGCAGCTGGAGTCCGAGGTCGGCGACGCCACGGTGTTCAACTGCGCCGCCGGCGGCTGGACCAGCGCCGACGGGGCCGTCCGCGCGGCCACGATCGCCAAGACCGAGCCCGACTTCGTGGTGCTTTCCTTCGGGGCCAACGACTGCGCCCCGGGCCGGATCGTTCCCCTCGACGACTACGCGTCCAACCTGCGCGTCATCGCCGGCGCCTTCGCCCCGGCGACGCTGATCAGCTTCCTGCCGCCGTCCGTGGTGGAGGTCGACGGAGTCGGTCGGGCAGGTCGTACCAATGCCGTCCTTGACACCTATCGGCGGGTCTTCCGCGACGTGGTCCCGCTCGCCGTGGACACTGATGCCGTCCTCAGGCCACACGCTCAGGAGCCGGTGCACGAGGACGGCCTGCACCTCACAGATGCCGCCTATCGCGTGGTCATTTCCGCCCTGGCCGCGGTGCTGTCCCCAGGTGGTCCAGCACGATCTTGTGACGGAACTGGTGGTAGGCCCCGGACTGGCGCATGACGCCGGCGTCCCGGGCCACCTGGAGGAACTTCATCAGCCGCCAGGGCGTCAGCCGCAGCACGGCCAGCCAGGCGTGCCGCACCTGACAGCGCGGCCAGGCGAAGAACATCATCGCCCCGGTGGGTAGACAAGCAGGGGCTTCGATCCCCGACGGCTCGGCATTCGGCGATCATGGCAGAGCCGTCCGACGAGCCCAGCCGTGCCCGGTTGGTACGCTGCTGCCCGTTCTGACAGGTACTCAGGGGGGTTCACCTTGAACAGACGGGGTTTGCTGGCGGCTGCCTGCGGCACGGCGGTGGCGCTGACCATCGGCACGGCGCTGCCGGCGACGGCCGACACGGCGCAGCCGGTGCTGCTGCCGGGCGGGGTCGAGGGCGCGGCCAACGGCATCAACGACGCCGGCACCACCGTGGGCTGGACGGCCGCCAACGCCAACAGCGGGCCGGTGCGGGCCACGGTGTGGGACGTCCACGGCAAGGCGGTCCCGCTGCCGGGCCTGGTCGCCGGCGAGTACAGCGAAGCGGCGGCGGTCAACGACTCCGGCGTGATCGCCGGCACCGCCGAGGCCGCGGATATCGACAACCACGCGGTGCGCTGGTCGGCCAACGGCTCCATCACCGACCTGGCCGTGCTGCCCGGCGCGAGCTACTTCCGGGGCCGGGCGATCAACAACGGCAACGTTGTCGTCGGGTCCGCCTACGTCGGCAACGAGGGTTTCGTGAGCCACGCGCTGCGCTGGGCCGCCGACGGCTCGGTGACCGATCTCGGCGTGCCCGCCGGCTACTGGAGCAGCGAGGCCGACGCGGTGTCCGATGACGGCACCGTCGTGGGCTCGGCCTGGGACGAGAGCTACACGCACAAGCACGCCATCCGCTGGAACACCGACGGCACCGTGACCGATCTGGGCACCGCCCCCGGCGCCGTGATGAGCTGGGCCGCGGGCGTCAGCGCCGACGGCGCCATCGTCGGCACCTCGCAGTCGGCCGACCGCAAGAACCATGCCACACGCTGGAACACGGACGGCACCATCACCGTGCTGCCGACGCTGGCCGGCGGCGACAACAGCGGGGCCGAAGCGATCAACAGCGCCGGGGTGGCCGTCGGCTTCGCCAACGCGGCCGGCACGCCCTCGCACGCCGTGCAGTGGGGCCGCGACGGCCAGGTCACCGACCTCGGCGTGAACCCGGCCGACGGCGACGCCATCGCCAACGCCATCAGCCCCGACGGCTGGGTCGCCGGCAACTCGCACCGTCCCAACGATTATCACCCGCTCGCCGTGCGGTGGCCCGCGCCGGCCGGCCGCTGACCGCGGTTGCGTCCGGTCTGTCCGGCCGGACGCAACCCGACGGCGTGGTGGACCTAGCACCACCTTGCAGACGGATCCCTGCACCAGTGCTCGGCCGGCCGGGTGGCGACAGGATCGACCCGAAGGCAGACAGCCGAGGGGGCCGAGCAGATGTCCGTGATCACACGTCCGGAGCCGACGACAACCACCGCGAGTCCGCGGCGATGGCGACGATGGCCGTTGGTGTTGTTGGCGGTGGTGAGCGCGGCGTTGCTCGTCTACATGCTGACGCCGTACATCCCGCCGGAGATGAGCACCAGTCGCGTGCCGCTGCACGACGGCCTGCTCTTCGGGCTGCTGGTGGCGCACATCTTCACCGCGACCGTGGCCACGGTGACCGGCCTGGCGCAGTTCTGGCCGTGGCTGCGGAACAACCATCCGCGGGTGCACCGCTGGACTGGGCGGGCGTACTTCTTCGCCGGCGTGTTCCCGTCCACGCTGCTGGCCGTCCCGGTGGCCCTGACGGCGGCGTTCGGCGTGTCGAACCAGGCCGGCCTGCTGATCGTCGACCTGGCCTGGGCCAGCACGGCCATCGCCGGCTACCGGGCAGCCCGGCAGCGCCGGTTCGCCGACCACCGGCGGTGGATGATCCGCAACTACGCGCTGACGTTCTCCTCGCTGTTCAGTCGGCTGGTCCAGCCGGTGATCGCGCTGCTCGTCATTGCGCAGGCGAAGGGGCCGAGCTATCGCGGCGACGGCCTGACCATCCAGCACGACATCGCCAGCGCCAGCATCTGGGTTGGCGTGCTGATGGCAGTGGTGGCCGCCGAGTTCTACGTCCAGCGCCGTTACGGAGTCCCGCGCCATCGGCCCAAGGCCGTTGACCCGCCTCAGCCATCGCGCTGAGCCGGCATTCGCTTGGTGCGCCCGTCACAGCGGCAGGCGCAGCTGGAGTTCGAAGCCACCGTCGCACGTCGGCGCCGTGCGGACGGTGCCGCCGTGCAGCGCCGCCCGTTCCTGGAGGCCGACGAGACCGTGCCGCGTGCTGGGCAGGGTGAGCGTCGGCCGGGTCGGCGGCGTGTTGGTGACCGTGACCGTCACATCGGTGTCGTCACGGGAGAACGACACCGTGGCGACACCGCCGGGGGCGTGCTTGCGGACGTTGGTCAGGGCCTCCTGGACGGTGCGATAGATCGTCCGCTGCATCGGCGCGTCCATGCCGGCCGGGGCGCTGCCGACCAGCCGGGTCTCGATGCCGCTGCCGTCCAGCAGGCGCTCCAGGTCGGACAGTGTGGGCTGCGGCGTCAGCTCGGTGGCCGGCGTGCCGGCGGCGCGGAGCAGGTTCACCATGTGCCGCAGCTCGTCGAGCGTGTCCACGGACAGCCGGCGGATGTTCACCGCGGCGTCCCGGGCCGCCGGATCGGTGGTGCTGACCTGGAGCGCGCCGGCCTGCACGGCGATGAGGCTGACCTGGTGGGACACCACGTCGTGCATCTCGCGGGCCAGCTGGTTGCGTTCCTTGGCCAGCACGGCCTGGGCGTCCAGCCGCCGCTCGTGCTCCCGTGCCTGCTTGATGTCGGTCAGCCGCAGCGCCAGCTCGCGGTGCGTACGGACGAACTGGCCGAGGAAGATCGGCGCGGCCGCGGTCATCGTCGCGTAGATGACGCCGAGCACCAGGTCGGCGCTGAGCAGCTCGAAGTCCATGCCGGGAAACAGGTATGCGGTCGCGGCCAACGCCCCGCAGGTGCCGAGCAGCCAGCGGTTGGCGTACCGCGTCGCGACGGTGTACAGGGCGATCAGTGTGGCGATGACCGAGCCGGACACCACCAACGCCGGCAGCGTCAGCAGGAACACCGGCACCGGCCACCACCGGCGGGCCAGCAGCGCCACCACGGCCAACGCGGCGTAGGTGATCTCCTGCCACGCCGGCGCGGCGTTGAGCCCGGCGTCCAGTGCCGCGGCCCCGATCATGGCCGCCTCGGCGAGCAACACGAGCACCCGGTTCACGGCCGGCCCCCGTCGAGCAGGCCGGCCCGCTGCGCGACCAACGCCGCCTGCACCCGGCTGCCCACGCCGAGCTTGGTCAGGATCGCGCTGACGTGGTCCTTGACCGTGCCGACGCTGATGTGGACGCGGGCCCCGATGTCGGTGTTGGACAGGCCGTCGGCGATCAGCACGAGCACCGCCCGCTCACGCTCGGTGAGCTGGCCGACCTGCTCGGCCGCGGCCGACCCCGCACCGGCGTCGAGGTAGCCGTCCACCACCGTCCGGACGACCTTGGGCGAGAGCACCACGCCGCCGGCCGCGAGTGTGCGGACGAGCTGGGCCAGCTGGTCGGGGCCGGTGTCCTTGAGGATGAAGCCGGCCGCGCCGGAGCGCAGCGCGGTCGCGATGTACTCGTCGGAGTCGAACGTGGTGAGCATGGCCACCACCGGCGGGCGACGCAGGCCGCGCAGCTGACGCAGGATCGTCAGACCGTCCACATCGGGCATCCGGATGTCCAGCAGGACCACGTCGGGCTGGTGCAGGCCGACCTCGCGCACCGCCTGCGCGCCGGTCGCCGTGGCCACCACCTCGATGTCCCCGGCCGCCTGGAGGATGAGCCGGAAGCCCGACCGAACCAGCTCCTCGTCGTCGACGACGACCACCCGAATCATGCTCTGCACGCGGCCAGTCTCGCCGCCGTGGCGGTGGGCAGCCATCCGGGGCCCGGCAGGCCCGTGCCAGCCGACCGGCTGGCCGGCAGCAGCCAGGTGGCGGGTGCTCCGGGCCGGTCAACCGGTGTCCGCCGCCGTCACCCGTACGGAGCATGGGTCGCATGGCGCAGGAATCCCGGTGAACGACATCGCGGTCCCCGACGAGGTGGCCGAGCACGCCCGGCAGACGGGGCCGCTGGAGTCGCCGTGGATCTGGCTCACGCTCGCCGTGCTGGCCGCGGCGGCGCTGGCCGCCACCATTTGGTTCCGCCGACGCCGCCGCGCCCGGCGGATCGGGATCGTGGTCGTCGTGTGCCTGGCGCTGCTGGCCGGGATCACCGGTCTGAACAGCTACGTCGGTTACGTCCGCACCCGGCATGACCTGGCCCAACTGCTCGCACGGGGCGGCGGGCCGCTGCGCTGGCTCGCAGAGTCGATCGACGGGGCCGACGAGGACCGCCCGGCCGACGTCGCCAACCCCGGCGACCCCCAGGGGCCTGTCGTGGACCGGATCAACGTCGCCGAACCGGCGCTGGCCGTGCCGTCCGGGCGGACCTTCGTGCTGCTGCCGCCCGGCTACTACTCCCCCGCCGCGGCCGGCCGGCGCTATCCGGTGGTCTACCTCGTGCACGGCTATCCCTACGGCAGCCCGGACGACTGGCTGGCCGCCGGCGATGCCGCCGGCACGTTACGGGGCCTCTACCAGCACAATGCCCTCTCGCCGACCATCGTCGTCAGCGTCGATCTCACCGCCGGCAACCCCAGCCGCGCCTGGGACGGCCTCGACGTGCCCGGCGGCCCGCAGCTGGAGACCTACCTGTCCCGCACCGTCGTGACCGCCGTCGACCAGCGCTACCGCACCCGGCCCGACCGGGGCCATCGGGCGCTCGGCGGCATGTCCGGCGGCGGTTTCGCCGCGCTGAACGTCGGCCTGCACCATCTCGACCAGTTCGGGGCGTTGCTGATCTCGCTGCCGTACGACACCTTGGACGGCAACGAGGGCCTGCTCGGCGGCAACCAGAAGCTGGTGCGGGCCAACACTCCTCGGGACTACATCCCGACCATGCCGTTCCCGCAGAAGCTGTCCGTCATGCTCACCGCCGGCACCGGCGCACCCACCGACGCCGCCACCGCCGACCGGCTCGGCCAGGCGTTGCGGGCCCGCGGGCAGGACGTCGTCGTGCGCCTCGAGCAGGGCTTCAACCACACCTGGCACACCGCCCGGGCCAGCCTGCCGTACCTGCTCGCCTTCGCCGGCCGCCTGTTCGACCGGGCCCGGTGACACCCGATTGCGGGTAGCAGGCGCACAGGTGTGGCGGTAAGACTTGATCGAGGGGTGGCACGCCGGACTGTCTCTGGAGGGGCGATGTCGCGACGCGTGGTGTGTGCCCTGTCCACGGTGCTGCTGATCGTCGGCCTGGGGCTGCCGCCGGGACCGGCGGCGGGCACGGCCCGGGAGGCGGTGCCGAGTGTCCACCCGACGCCGCAGTCGATCGAGCAGCGCGGCGAGCGAGTGACCCTCACGCCGTCGATGGGCCTGGTGACCAGGCCCGACAGCGACCCGGCGGCGATACGGGTGGTCCGCGAGACGCTCCAGGCCAACGGTGTGCGCCAGATCGACGCGAAGCCGCAGCCGGGCGAGCCGACGGTCATGGTCGACGACGCGGCGGCGCTGGCCAGTCTCGGCGTGGAGGATCCCGGTGGCCTGCCGAACGAGGGCTACGTGCTGGCGGACGGGCGGGTCGGCGGACGGCCGGTCATCGTGCTGGCCGGCCACGACGCGGCGGGCACGTTCTACGCGGCCCAGACGCTGCGGCAGCTGGCGGTCCGCGGCTCGGTGCCGGGCGTGGTGATCCGCGACTGGCCGGCGTACAAGACGCGTGGAGTGGTCGAAGGCTTCTACGGCACGCCGTGGTCCAACAGCGCCCGAGCCGACCAGTTCGACTTCGACGGCCGGCACAAGCTGAACACGTACGTCTACACCCCGAAGGACGACCCCTACCTGCGGGCCCGCTGGCGCGACCAGTACCCGTCCGACCAGCTGGCGCAGCTCAAGGCCCTGGTCGACCGGGCCGTCGCCAACCACGTCGACTTCACCTACGCGGTGTCGCCCGGCCTCTCGGTCTGCTACAGCTCGCCGGCCGACGAGCAGGCCCTGGTGACGAAGCTCCAGTCGCTGTGGGACGTCGGCGTCCGGACCTTCGCCGTCCCGCTGGACGACATCAGCTACACCAAGTGGAACTGCGACGCGGACCAGGCCCGCTTCGGCGACGGCGGCGCGGCGGCCGGCGCGGCCCAGTCGCTGCTGCTCAACGAGATCCAGCGGGACTTCATCGCTGCCCATGCCGGCGCCGCCCGGCTGGAGATGGTGCCGACGGAGTACTACGACCTGGCCTCGAGCCCGTACAAGGACACGTTGAAGGCCCAGCTCGACCCGTCGATCGTGGTCGAGTGGACCGGCGCCGGCGTGATCGCGACGGCGATCACCGCCGACCAGGTGGCGGCGGCGAAGGCGGTGTTCGGCCACGACATCCTGGTCTGGGACAACTACCCGGTCAACGACTACACCACCAACCGGCTGCTGCTCGGCCCCTACACCGGCCGCCAGGCCGGCCTGGCCTCCTCGCTGTACGGGATCACCGCCAACCCGATGATCCAGCCGGTCGCCTCGGACGTCGCGCTGTTCGGCGTCGCCGACTTCACCTGGAACGACCAGGCCTACGATCCGCAGCACTCGTGGCAGGCCGCGTTGAACGAGATGGCCGGCCCTGGCCTGGCTGCCCGGCAGGCCATGGCCGCGTTCGCCGACCTCGAGCACTACTCGCTGATCAACCCGGTGCAGGCGCCGTTGTTGGCCGCGCGGATCGCCGCGTTCTGGCCGGCGTGGGAGAACGGCGACGATGCCGCCGCCGGCCCGCTGGACACCTACTTGCGGGCGATCGAGAGCATCCCGTCGGACCTTGCCAATGCCGCGTTCGTCGCGGACGCCCGCCCCTGGGTGGACTCGGCCGGCACGTGGGGCCAGGCGGCCCGCGCCGCGCTGCGGATGCTGGTGGACCAGCGGGCCGGGCGCGGCGCGGCGGCCGTCGCCGACCGGGCGCAGGCGCGGTCGCTGGCCGCGAAAGCCGCGTCGTACCAGTACATCGGACTCAACGGGGCGGTGAACGTCAGCGTCGGCGACGGGGTGATCGACGCGTTCGTCACGGCGGCGTTGGCCGAGAACGATCGCTGGCTCGGCCTGGCCGGGCGTCGGCCGGCCGCCGACATCTCGATGCCGGCGTACCTGGACCACACGCCGGTCAAGACGGTCGACGGCGACGACGGCACCTACTTCTGGAGCAGCCGGGCGCCGTCGGACGGCGACCACGTCGGCGTGGACCTTGGTGTGCCGCAACCCGTCACGGCCGTCTCGGTCACTATGTCCAAATCGGACAGTCCGGACGACTACCTGCACAGCGGAGTGCTGGAGTACTCGAGTGACGGCCGGAGCTGGCAGGCCGTCCAGGCATTCGCCGGCACCACCACGGTGCACGCGGATCTGCCGGCCGACACAGTGGCCCGCTACATCCGGTTGCGCGCGACCGGGACTCAGACCAACTGGGTGGTGGTGCGCGAGTTCAGTGTGACCGGCCCGGGCATCGGCCCGCTGCCGGTCACCGGCACCCCCGCGAGCCCGACCTTGTCCGCCGCCGCAGACGGCAATGCCGACACCGCATACACCGCCGGCACTTCCCCCGTACCCGGTGACGCGTTGGTCGTCAACCTGCCGGGCAGCCGACCGTTGAGTGCCGTCGAAGTGGTCGGGCACGCGGCCGGCGCGGTCCAGGTGCACACGGCGAGCGGCTGGCACACCATTGGCGCCCTGGCCGACGGCTACACCGAACTGTTTGCACACCAGGCAAAAGCTGACACCATCCGTCTACTGTGGACGCCAGGCGGCGCGCCGCCGACGATCGCCGAGGTGGTGCCGGAGTACGCCGATGCCGGTGTCGCGGTGAATCCGGCGCCGTCAGAGCTGGACGTGCAGCTCGGTCAACCGGCGACGCTGACCGTCACCCTCAGCAGCCCGGGCGTCGCCGACCAACACGGCCTCCTGCTCGCGACGCCGCCGCGCGGCGTGCGCGTCACGCCGATGGCCGGCCTGGTGACGGTTCCTCGCGGCGCACAACCGAGTCGCAACCTGACCGTGACGAGCTTATCCGTCGGCACCTACCAGGTGCCGATCAGTTTCGGCTCACGAAAGTCCACTGTGGTCGTTCGAGTGCATCCCAAGACCGGCGCGAACAACATCGCCCTGGCCTCGGCCGGCGCCGTCGCGACCGCGTCCAGCACCGAGGCCGATCTGCCGCAGTTCACCCCGGACCACGCCATCGACGGCAACGCGGCCACCCGCTGGTCCTCGGGCTACACCGACGGCGAGTGGCTCCAGGTCCAGCTGGCACAGGCCCAACCGGTCGGCAAAGTCGTGGTGCAGTGGGAACTCGCGCATGCCAACGTCTACCAGATCCAGATCTCGCCGGACGGCACGACGTGGACCACGGCGGCGACCGTCCCGGACAGCCAGGGCGGCGCGGAAACCGTGTGGCTGGACCAGTCGGGCGTGCGCTACCTGCGCATGCAGGGCGTCAGCCGCTCGACCCGGTTCGGCTATTCGATCTTCGAGTTGCGGGTGTATCCGGTCGCCTGAGCCGGATCGTGACGACCAGTCCGCCGTCGGCGCGCGGGGCGAGGTCGAGAGCGCCGTCGTGGGCGCGGACAATGCTGTGCACGATGGCCAGGCCGAGGCCGACACCGGCGTGTTCGTCGGCCCGTATACGTTCCGTGCCCCGCCGGAAGGGCTCGGTCAGGGTCGGCACGAGCTCGGACGGCAGCGGCGGCCCGGTGTTCTCGACCCGCAGCAGGCACCCATCGTCTTGCAGTCCGGTGTGGACGGTCACGGTGCCGCCGGTGGGCAGGTTGTGCACGATGGCGTTCTGCACGAGATTCGTCACCATCCGCAGGATCAATGCCTCGGAGCCGACGGTCAGCGTGGTCTCGCCGCTGACGTCGACCGCTATCTCGCGCTGTTCGGCCAGCGGCAGCAGGGTTTCCACGGCGTCCTCGGCGATGAGCGAGAGATCGACGGGCTCGCGGACGAAGCTGCGCCGGTCGGCCCGGCTGAGCAGCAGCAGGGCCTCGGTCAGGTCGATCGCCCGCGTGTTGACGGTGTGCAGCCGATCGATCAGCTCGTCCCGGTCGTGCGTGGGATCGTTGCGGGCAACATCGAGCAGGGTCCGCGATATCGCCAGTGGCGTGCGGAGTTCGTGGGAGGCGTTGGCGGCGAACCGCTGCTGCTCGGCGACATGGGATTCGAGCTGGTCGAGCATGGTGTCGAACACGTCGGCGAGCTCCCGGAACTCGTCCTTGCGGCCCGCCAGGCGAATTCGGTGCGACAGCGAGCCTCCAGCGGCCAGCCGCGCGGCGTCGGCGATCCGCGTGACCGGCGCGAGCATCCGACCGGCCAAGAACCATCCACCCGCGAGGCCGAGCACGAGCAAGACGGCCATGGCGACGGCGGCGGCCTTGCCGAAGATCCGCGTGAGCAGGTAGCGGTTGGGCGAGATCCCGATCAGACCCTGCGGGTTGTCCGGCACGTAGCGCAGCAGGAACACCCAGGCCACGGCCACCAACACCGCGCCGGTCACGAGCACCACCGCGGCGTAGCTGATCGTGAGTCTCAGTCGGGCGCTGAGCCCGGGGCGCCTATCCACGCGCGTCGATCCGGTAGCCGACGCCAGGCACGGTGGTGATCAGCCACGGCTCGCCGAGTCGCTTGCGCAGCGCGGAAACCGTGATGCGGACGGCGTTGGTGAACGGGTCGGCGTTGCAGTCCCAAGCCTGCGCCAGCAGCTCCTCGGCGCTGACGACCCCGCCTTCGGCGGCCACGAGGACTTCGAGCACGGCGAACTGCTTGCGGGTCAACGCGACGTAGCGGCCGTCCCGGAAGACCTCACGGCGGAAGGGATCCAGCCGCAGTCCGGCGATCTCGCGTACCGGCGGCCGGGCGTGCGCGCGCCGTCGGTCCAGCGCCCGCAGCCGCATGACGAGCTCGCGCAGGTCGAACGGCTTGGTGAGGTAGTCGTCGGCGCCGAGCGCGAACCCGGACGCCTTGTCGTCGATCCGATCGGCCGCGGTGAGCATGAGGATCGGCATGCCGCTGCCGGACGCGACGATGCAGCGGGCGATCTCGTCGCCGGACGGGCCGGGGATGTCCCGGTCGAGCACCGCGAGGTCGTAGCGGTTGACGCTGAGCAGTTCCAGGGCGGTGTCGCCGTCGCCGGCGATGTCGGCGGCGATCGCCTCCAGCCGCAGGCCGTCCCGTACGGCCTCGGCCAGGTAGGGCTCGTCCTCCACGATCAGCACCCGCATGTCGGCAGCCTAGACGCCCGCGTGTTCGCGGGCCGGTGTGCGCCACCAGTGCCGTGACGCCAGCGCGGCCAGCCCGGCGCCGGCGGCGTTGAGCAGCACATCGTCCACAGAGGACACTCGGTCCAGCTGGAACACGTACTGCGCGGTCTCGATCAGGGTCGAGCAGACCGCGCCGAGCGCCAGCATCCGCGGCACCGACGCCAGCGCCGGGAAGCGCAACGGCGCGAACAGTCCCAGCGCGGCGAACACCACCAGGTTGCCGACGATCTGGAGCGTCGCCGACGCCGCCCCGTGCGCAATGATCGCCGACAGATCCTTCAGTGGCACCAGGCTCACGCGGCCGGGGTTGGTGGACGGTCCGCCGGGCAGCAGGGTCAGCCAGACCGGGAACACCGTTCCGTAGACCATGCCGACATCGGCCAGCGCCGTCCGCCACGACCGCCGCCACCAGGCCATCGCCAACGCGGCCAGCACCGCCATCGGTAACGCCACAACCGACAGGGCCACGACTCCGGTGAACGTGCCGACCCAGTCGTGCCAGTCCTTGAGCACGTCACCCCCGTCCCAGCGCGGCCTGTGACTTCCACGCGATCATCGGTTGCAGCGGAAAGTCGCCGGCCCGAGCAGCTTCCGTCGGTCGATCTTCATGCGTTCAGCCAAGCCGGTCGGCTGTTGCCGGGACGTATGCGATTTTCGATATGCCCGCGATACACGCGCGGCAGGTCGGGTCAGCCGGCGACGTCAACGGATTCCCTGTGCGAGCGGGCGACGAGCCAGCCGATGGCCGCGGCGACCGCGCAGGCCGCCGCGGCGAGCACCAGTCCGGCCCGGCCGCCGAGGTATTCGGTGACCACGCCGGCGATCGGCCCGCCGATCGGCGTGGTCCCCTGGAGGGCGACCAGCCACAGCGCGACGACCCGGCCGCGCATGGTCGGCTCGGACCCGAGTTGCAGCGTGCTGCCGCCCTGGGAGAGGAAACCGACGCTGACCGCGCCGACGAAGAACAGTGCGACGAGCTCCAGCCACAGCGTGGGAGCCGCCGCCGCGGCGGCCAGCACGATGGTGAACAACGTCGCCGAGCGCACCAGCACGGGCAGGCCGGTTCTTCCCCGCGCCGCAACGTAAAGTCCGCCGACCACCGCGCCGGCGCCCATTGCCGCCGTCATGAAGCCGTAGGTCTCGGCGCCGTTGCCGAACGAGTCGCGGGCCACCACCGGCAGCACCACCTGGAACTCGTAGGCCAGGCAGCCGACGATCGCCAGCATCACCAGCGGCACCAACAGGTTCGGCGTACGGCGGACGTAGGCCAGCCCTTCCCGGACCTGCCCCGGCGCCCGCCGCGTCCGCGGCGTCCGGTACAGCCGGGACACGTCGAGCGTGGCCAGCGAGAAGATCACCGCCAGGAAACTCGCGGCGTTCGACAGGAAGCACAGTCCGGTGCCGCCGGCCGCGATCACCACGCCCGCCACCGCCGGTCCGACCGCCCGCGCGCAGTTGACCAGGACCGAGTTCAGGCTCACCGCGTTGCGCAGCTCGTCCGGGCCGACCATTTCCGAGGTGAAGGCCGAGCGGGCCGGATTGGTCAGGCAGTTGCACAGCCCCAGCAGCGCCGCGAACACCATGACGTGCCACAGCTGAGCTCGGCCGGACAGCGTGAGCACGCCCAGTCCCGCCGCCAGTGCCGCCGACACCGCCTGGGTCGCGATCAGCAGCTTGCGCTTGTCGAACCGGTCCGCCAGCAGCCCGCTGTAGGGGCCGAGGAACAGCATCGGCAACGTCTGGATCGACGTCACCACGCCGAGCGCCGTCGCCGACCCGCTCAGCTGCAACACCAGCCAGGACTGAGCCACGATCTGCATCCAGGTGCCGGCCATCGACACCGCCTGGCCGGTGAAGTACCTGCGGTAGTTGGGATTGCTCAGCGACGAGAACGTCTGTTGCCGCAAGGCCGTCAACGCGGCCATGGTCCACCCCCCATCTGTGCGCCGGTCACGATTCGTCGGCCGGCTTGATGTCTCGGCGCATCAGCAGCCCCAGTGCCTCCAGCGCGGGCAGCGCGTCGAGCAGCTGGGCCGCGTGCTCGTCCGGCAGCTCCGCCAACCTCGCCGTGAACAGCCGGGTCCGCTCCTCCCGCAGCCGCGTCAGCAACGTGCCGCCCTGCTCGGTGATCCGCACCCGGACCGCCCGGCCGTCGCGCTCGTGGGCGATCCGCTCCACCAGTCCCGCGTCGACCAGCTTGGCCACGATCCGGGACAGCATGGTCGGGTTGATGCCCTCGAACTCGGCCAGCTCGCCCATGCCCAGCGGGCCCAACCGGTTCACCGTGCCGAGCACCCACACCGCCGACGGCGACAGGCCCTCCTGCGGCGTCTGCCGGTCCAGCGACCTGGAGATCCGGGCCAGCGCCCCGCGCAGCCGCGCCGCCTCTCCCTGCTCGAACCGCACCGCCACCACCTGCCTCCAATTACTTGCTTGCCGGTAAGCATATACCTGGAGGGCGGGGAGGCACCAATATGGCAGCGCCGCAGGTTGTCGGGGGCGGACGGGAAGGTGTCCGTTCAGTCTCCGGCCTTAGAACTCGTCCATGGCGGACCAGCCTGTGTCGCGAACCGGACGCGCGCGGTCGGTGGCCGCCGACAACGGCCGCGACCTGGTCGACTTTGCCGGACAGGGCTTCCGGCCTGGACGTCGTCGCCGGTCGAGAGCTGCCCGCACCGGCCGGACGAGTCCCGTACGGTCTACCGGCTCGACCGTCCTAGTTCGTGACGAGCCGGCGGATCACCGTGATCGGGCCGATGGCGTCGATCGGGCTGACCTTGATCGGCTCGCCGAAGGTCGCCGCCTGCACGGCCTGGTTGTGGTCGAGCGCGATCGCCACGTGCTGAACCGGCTGGTAGAAGTAGATCAGGTCGCCGGCCTTGACCTCGGCCCGCGACACCTGCGTGCCGACCAGCGCCTGGTCGGCGGCGACGCGGGGCAGCGCGATGCCGGCGGAGCGGTAGGCGGCCTGCACGAGCCCCGAGCAGTCGTAGGCCATCGGCCCGGTGCCGCCCCACTCGTAGGCCTTGCCCAGCTGGGCGATGGCGAACCGCAGCGCGACGCCGGCCGCGCCGGGCGGCGTCATCACGTTCGGGGCGGTGACGCCGGTCTGGAGCATGGCGACCTCGTCCGACGGCAGCGCGTCGAGCGCCGACCGCACCTGCGAGACCCGCTTCTGCAGGTCGGCCCGCTGGGTACCGACCTGGGTCTCGATGGCGGTCGCCGCCGCGGCCGCCGTGCTCGCGGCAGTCTGCTGCTTCTGGGCCTCGTCACGGGCCTTGGACGTCTGCGCGAGGGCCTGGGCCGACGCCGCCGCGACGGCGTCATCGGCGTCGTGGGCCAAGCCGACGGCGATCGACGCCGAGGTGAAGGCGTCGGCGCTGGCACTGTTGAGCACCGCCGCCACGCTGTTGGCCGGCACCAACGACCGCAGCAACGCGGCCCGCTGCCGGCGGTCGGCCACCACCCCGTCGGCCTGCTGCTGCGCCTGCTTCCAGCTCTTGTCCGCCGCCTGGAACGCCGTGTCGGCCGCGGCGGCCTGCTCCCGCAGGGCCTTCGCCTTCTCCTGGGCCTTGAGCAGCTGCTCGTTGACCTTCTCGGCCTGGTGGCTCAGATCCACGTAACGGCCGATCAGACCGGCCACCGTGGTCGGCGGGTCGTCGGCCCGCGCGACGCCGGTTGACAACAGCGCGGTCACTGCCACCATTACGCAGGTCGCGCACAGCTTTCGCATGATCCCCCCGACGACAGGTCCTCCGGTTCGACCCTACCGAACTCCGCGACACCGGCGGCGGCCTTCCGTGATCTCGGCGGGGTAGCCCGGATCGCCCGTTCGGACGCCCTTTCCGACCGGGCTGAACCCGAGTCGACCCGATCGCGTATCGACGTCAGGATGCCTGAAGGGGGTGTGCCGCGCAGATGAGCGGGCCGATCACCGTCACTCTGAGTTACCAGGTGCGCCGCGGACGAGCGAGCCAGTTCTCCGCGTCGGCAACGGCGCTGCTCGGCGCGGCCGCGCAGCAGCCGGGCTACCTCGGCGCCGGGATCACCGGCACCGCGGCGACCGGGCGGGAGTGGCAGCTCTTCTACCGGTTCGACGATGACCGCGCCCTGGACGAGTGGGAGCGGTCGCACGCCTACACCCGGTTCATCGAGTACGTCGAGAAGTTCGCCACGCGCGCCGACGCGCAGCGCACGGTCGGCAACGAGCTGTGGCCGGTCGACCGCCGACCCGCCCCGCCGCCGCAGCAGCCGCCGGCCCCGGCCCCCAAGCCCCAGACGCTCAATCGGCGGCAGATGGCCCACCTCGAGACGACCAAGATGACCGCGACCGAGCTGGCCGCCCGGATGGAGGCACTTCGGGCCCAGGACGCCGTCCAGCAACGGTCCGACCAGCTTGGGTCCGGTCAGCAGCGATCCGGCCAGCACCAGCGGCCCGAGATCGAGCAGCCCCAGCACCACGAGCAGCCCCACTACGAGCGGGCGCCGGCCGAGCGCATCCCGGAGCGGGCTCACGTCGAGCAGCCCCCGGCCGAACGGATCCCCGAGCGGGTCCAGCAGCTGTCGGCCCAGCACGAACGCCCCCGTGTCGAGCAGCCCCGGTACGAGCCGCCGCACGTCGAGCCGGCCCACCTCGAGACCACCAACTTGAGCGCCGCCGAGCTGGCCGCCCGGATGGAGGCGTGGCGGACCCAGCCGCCGTCGGGCCAGCACGTGCGGCCCCAGATCGCCCAACCCCATGTGGCCCAACCCCAAATGACGCAGCCCCCGGTGGAGCAGCCCCGGTACGAGCCGCCACGCGTCGAGCCGGCCCACCTCGAGACCACCAAGATGAGCGCCGCCGAGCTGGCCGCCCGTCGGGACGCCATGCGCGCGATGGACCACGCCCAGCCGGCGTCGGGTCAGTACGAACGGCCCCGAGCCGAGCAGCCCCGTTCCGTGCCGCAGCGCGCCGAGCGCCCGCCGTACGACCAGCGGCCCCAGGTCGACCAGCGACCGTCGGTCGACCGGTCCCAGCGGGCATCGGCCCAATGGGCGGAGGACCAGTGGGACTCCGAGTTCCGCGAGCTGGTGGCCCGTGAGTCGGGCTGGGACGCCGTGCCGAGCCCGCAGGCCCCGGTGCCGCACTCCCAGCCGATCTCCCGGATCGACGTGGCCCAGTGGGAGGCGGCCCAGCAGAAGATCGCCCAGGAGGAAGCTGCCCAGCGCGAGATGGTCCGGCGGGACGCCTTCCACCGCGAGGTCGCCGCACGTGAAGCGGCCCAGCGGGAACAGGCCCAGCGCGAGGCCGCGCAGTTCGAGGCAGACCAGTGGGAGGCCGCCCAGCGTGAGGAAGCGGCCCAGCTGGAGGCCGTCCAGCAGGCCGCCGCGCTGCAGGAGGCGGCCGAACGGGAGGCGGCCCAGCGCGAGGCCGCCCTGTTCGAGGCGGCTGAACGGGCAGCCGGCAACCACGAGCCGCCCCCGGAGCCCGAGTGGCGGCAGCCGGGTCTGCGGGTGGTCGGCCGGGACGAGCGGGCCGACCGGGAGCCGAGCCGCCGGTGGTGGGGTCGCAAGCAGCAGACCCGTCGGGACCAACCCGAGCCGGCCGGCGGGAGCGAGCATCCGGCCGAGCAGACCCTGTCCCCCGCGGCGACGCGCGCGCTGTTCGGCGACCCCGAGGTGCCGCGGACCGACGGTGATCCGCTGGCCGTCGCCAAGGGCCGCCGCCAGCGCTGATCACCGGTCGGGAGCTCCACGTCGATGCCGTGCCGACCAGCGCGGCATCGACGGCGTCAACCCGGAGCGCGGGTTACCGTGGGTGTCCGGGGCGGCGGTTGGAGGAGCATGGGCAAGCGTCTCGCTCGTGAGCTGTACGAGCCGGAGCTGTTCCGGCTGCAGGCCGAGCTGGTCAAGCTCCAGGAATGGGTCCGCGTCGAGAAAGCGCGCGTCGCCGTGATCTTCGAGGGCCGGGACGCCGCCGGCAAGGGCAGCGCCATCAAGCGGGTCGCCGAGTACCTCAACCCCCGCGTCGTGCGGACCGCCGCACTGCCGGCCCCGACCGAGCGTGAGCGGACGCAGTTCTACTTCCAGCGCTACACCGCCCATCTGCCGGCCGGCGGCGAGATCGTGCTGTTCGACCGCTCCTGGTACAACCGGGCCGGCGTCGAGCACGTGATGGGCTTCTGCACTCCGGACGAGTACCACCGCTTCCTGCACCAGTGCCCCATCTTCGAGCGGCTGCTGGTCGAGGACGGCCTGCTGCTGCGCAAGTACTGGTTCTCGGTGTCCGACAAGGAGCAGCAGAAGCGTTTCCGCTCGCGCCTCGACGACCCCATGCGCCGGTGGAAGCTGTCGCCAATGGATGCCGAGTCCATCACCCGCTGGGAGGACTACTCGCGGGCCAAGGACGAGATGTTCGTGCACACCGACATCCCCGAGTCGCCCTGGCACGTCGTGGACAGCGAGGACAAGCGCCGCGCCCGCGTCAACATGATCGCCCACCTGCTCTCGTCCATCCCCTACCACGATGTGCGACAGCAGCCCGTCCACCTGCCGGACCGTCCTCCGTCCCGGGGGTACGTCCGGCCGCCCATGTCCACTCAGACCTTCGTGCCGGACCACGCCGCGACGTTGAAAGCCCACAAGTAGCGCCATACGAACGACAACGAGATGGGGAGACGGCAGTGCCGTCTCCCCATCCGTCACGCGATCAGGTACAGGTCGGGTCGCTCGACTGCGTCGGCACCTAAATCGCGTCCAACGCTGCCTTCACGGTGTTGAACTCGCGAAACCGCCGAATGGCAGCCAGGCCGTGCTGCATTCGTGCCCGGTGAAATTACGCAGCCTGCCGACTCCGTATGGCGATAGGGTCGATGTGTCGAACGGGGTAGGTGAACGCCGTTGCCGGAACAGCAGCCCCCGAACGCGGCGGCCGCCGCGGCGGAATGCGCAAGGGGCCACTTCCAGAGTCTCACCGGTCACGAGAAGAGTTCCGTGACCGGATTGAAGCCGCGTCCGGAAGGCGGCTGGTCGGTGCTGCTGGACGTGGTCGAGCTGGCTCGAATTCCGGCATCCACCAGCGTGGTGGCGACCTATCGCGTCGATATCGACGGGGCCGGGGCGCTGTGCGGGTACGAGCGGCTGCGCCGGTACACGAGAGGAGCGACCGACGGGTGACCGACGAGCTGGCGGCCAGGCCCGGCGCATCACTGGCCGACGTGCTGGAACGCGTGCTGGACAAGGGCGTGGTGATCGTCGGCGACATCTCGGTGAGTGTCGTCGACGTCGAGCTGCTGACGCTGCGGGTGCGCCTGTTCGTGGCGTCCGCGCAGACCGCGCAGGAAATGGGCATGGACTGGTGGACCAATGATCCCTTCTTCTCTCCCGGCCGACGTGAACTGCCCCCCGAGGATTCGCCCCGGCCTTGAGACCGCCGTATACGCGTATGCGATGACGCTCAACACAACGCCGATTCCGGCGACGCCGCTCCGTATGCTGACGCAGGGGGAACTTTCCCTCGTCGTGACGGACACAAATCCGGCCGAATTCACCGAGGCCGCGATGGTGTCGCTTGTCCGCCGGCATCACGATATCGTGCGTGCGGTATTCCAGCACGCATCGGTGCTGCCACTGCGATTCGGCACTCTGTTCCCGAACGACGACGCGGCCCGGGAGTTGCTGCGGCTGTGTCACGACGAGGCCGTGGCCAATCTCGCCGCGCTCGCGGACCACCGCGAGTGGGGCGTGCGCGTCCGGCGGCCCGGCACGGCGCCGGCAGCGGGGCTCAGCGGCACCGAGTACCTGGCGCTGCGACGGCGTGAGCGCGATGGCCTGCACCTGCACCAACGCCTGGTGCGGCACGCCAGTCGCGGCACGATCCACCGGCACGGCGGCGAGATGCGGCTGGACGCCGTCTACCTCGTGCCCAGGATCGGTGAGAAGGCGTTCCTGGCCGAGGTCGGGCGGATCGACGGCCCGGTCGACACCACCGGTCCCTGGCCGCCCTATTCCTTCAGCGAGCTGCGGACGGCGGCCCGGTGACCGGCGACGACCTGGTTGAGCTGCTGGACCGCGCGATCGCCGGCGGCGTGGTGATCCACGGCGACGTGCTCATCTCGCTGGCCGGCGTGGACCTGATCCGACTGGACCTGCGAGCCCTGCTGGCCGCCGTGGACACGGTCGCCGTGGAGCTCGGGTGACCACGCCGTTCCCGGTGGACGCCGGCCGTGGGCTCGGCCGGCTGGTCGTCGCCGTGCTCGACATCCTGCGCGAGCTGATCGAGCGGCAGGTGCTGCGTCGGATGGACGCCGGCACCCTGACCGCGGACGAGATCGAACGGCTCGGCGTGGCCCTGATCGACCTGGACCGGCAGTTCCGTGAGCTGCGTGCGCTCTTCGACGACGGAGGAACCGCGTGACAACCATGATCCAACGCCCCGGCGGGGGCTCCACCAGCCTGGCCGACGTGCTGGACATCGTGCTGGACAAGGGCATCGTCATCGACGCGTTCGTGCGGGTGTCGGTGATCGGCATCGAGCTGCTGACCATCGAGGCCCGCATCGTGATCGCCAGCGTCGACACGTACATCCGCTACGTGGAGGCGATGCAGCAACTCGGCGCGCTGCCCCGGCGGGCCACACCGCCGGCGGCCCTGACCGCGCCGCCCGTTCCGCCGGTCGCCGTGTACCCACAGCAGACCACGCCCGTGGAGACCACATGACCCTGCTGCTGCACGGAATCGTGCACGCCGACCACCCGCTCCCGGCCGGCCTGCGGGCCGTCGTCCGCGACGACCTCGCGGTGGTCGTGTCGGACATCGGCTCGGCCGAGCCGACCGCCGAGGACGCGCGGTCCCATTTGGACGTCCTCTGTGGACTGATCACGGCCGGTCCCGTGCTGCCGCTGCGGTTCGCGAGCACAGCCGCGGACGACGATTCCGTGCGGGACAACGCGTTGAGCGCCGATCCGGTGGCCGTCCGGCACGAGCTCGACCGGCTGACCGGCATGGCCGAGGTCCACGTCCAGCTGGCGTTCGACGAGACCGCGGTGCTGACCGCGCTGCTGGCCGAGGATCCGGCCCTGGCCCGCGCGGTCACCGGTTTCGAGGCCACCGTCGAGCGCGGCCGGCACATCGCCGACCGGGTCGAGGCCTGGACCGCGCGGCAGGCGGCCGCCCTGCTCCGGGCCATCGCCGACGACCTGGTGCGGCTGGCGGACCACGACGACGGCGAGCAGCGCTGGGCCCTGCTCGTCCGGCACGACGAACTCGACCGGCTGGCCGAATCGATCGGCGCGCTGCCGGTCACCGCCACCGCGATCGGCCCGCTGCCGCCGTACAACTTCGTGTCGCTGCCGGCAAAACCGGTGTCGCGCTGGGGATTCCAGTAGCCGCGACGACCCGTCAGTCCAGCCCGGTGCGGCCCTCGGCCCAATACGCCTTGCCCTTGATCTCACCCGGACGGCGCGGCCAGTCCCGCGAGTCCCGACGGATCGCGTGCACCGTCGCCGCGTTGCCGGTGACGACGAGGTCGTACGGCTCGTCCGGCAGCACGTCGCGCACGCGAGTTACCACGTCGGTGTTGGGCACGACCACGGAGGCGTCAACGAGCCCGTGCACCGCCAGCAGCTCCGTGACGGCCGCCGGGTCCGTCGCCTCGAAGACGTGCTTCACCTGTGGCGTCACGACTTTCAGCGCGCAGGCCAAGGCGATGCTCGACTCGTCGCCGACGAACACCACCCGGTCCAGCCCGCGCAGGTCGATCGACTTGCGCGGCCCGAAGACCTCGCACGAGTCACCGACCCGCACGCCGCGGAACCAGTCGGCCGCCGGTCCGTCGCCGTGTGTGTAGGCGATCAGCTCCGTCGTGTCGGCGTCCCAGCGGACCGGGGTGTACGTGCGCATCTTCATGGTGCCGCGCCGCGTCCGCAGCTGCACCTTCATGCCCGGCGCCCAGTCGGCGCGCCGGAAGGCGTCGGACCGCAACTCGACGCGGACGAAGCCGGGCGCGCACGGCTCGACGACCGTCACGTCCGCGGACTGCAGGAATGCGCCGCCGGCCAGGTCGGCCAGGCGTTCGGTGAAAGTAGGCACGGCATCCCTCTGTCGGTGTCGCTGCTGGCTCCCGACAGTACTGGTTGCCCCGGTCCGCTCGTGACGTCCGCGTGGCGGCCCCTCACGAGCAGGGGCCGCCACGCGGTTTCCGGTCAGTGGAAGGTCAACGACGCGGACTCGACGTTCTCCGTGGCGGGGCACAGCACGCCGCCACCGGTCAGGGTGGCGGTGAAGGGGCCGCCGGTGTAGGCCCGGCCCGTGCCCTGGCGGGTGTACGACACGTTGGTCACCTTGTAGGAGCAGGTGATGCCGAGCTCCGTTCCGTTGACGTCGACCTCCGGCGCGGTCACCGTGCCGGCCGTGTCGTCGAAGGTCACCGTCGGGTCGTTGGTCAGGCTCGCCGTGATGCTGCCGCTGCAGCTCGGGTGGACAGTGGTGTGGTCGATCGTCAGGGTGTTGGGCGCCACGTCGCTGGTCGTCGCGTTGGTCCACGAACAGCTCGAGCCGCCCACGGTGATGTTGCCGTCGACCTGGCCGGTGGCGGCGTAGGCCGGGACGGCCAGGAGCACGCTGCCGGCGACGGCGGCGAGGCCGACGAGCAAGCGGGTCGGGTTCATGCGGTCCTCCTACTGCGATACGCGTCTGCGGCGGCTCGTCCGCCGCCGGGCACGCGGTAACGCGGTGCTGACCAGGAGGTCCAGCTTCGCCAGTTGAACGTGAAGATGATTCACGAACAAGATGATGGCACGAGTGCGCCAAGTCTCATATGGATCGTCAATTGTTAACCGCCCGCAGGACCTCCCGCACTCAATGAACCCCTTGAACCGCTTCAGGTCCCCGGCACTCACCCAGTCTGAGCGACCCTTGGGGCGAACGACGGCTTCTCCCCGGCCTCGAGCTGCCGGCCGCGGGCGAGCTCGGCGTCGAACGCGGCGCCGAGCAGCACCGCGAGATTGCTGATCCACAGCCAGACCAGGAACACCACGATGCCGGCCAGCGAGCCGTAGGTCTTGTTGTACGCGGCGAAGTTGGCCACGTAGATGCCGAAGCCCAGCGACGCCAGCAGCCACAGCACCACGGCCAGCGCGCTGCCCGGCGTCAGCCAGAGAAACCGCGGCCTGGGCAGGCGGACGTTGGGCGCGGCCCAGTACAGCAGGCAGATCGCCAGGCTGACGATGACCACTATCACCGGCCACTGGGCGATGCCCCAGACCATCAGCCCGGTGGAGCCGACGCCGAGCCGGCGGCCGATCTGGTCGGCGACCGGACCGGACACCGCCAGCCCGAGCGCCGAGACCGCCAGCAGCACCATCATGGCCAGGGTCAGCCCGAGCTGGAGCGGCACGGTCTGCCACAGCGGCCGCCCCTCGGCCACGCCGTAGATCGCGTTATTGGCGCGCATGAAGCCGCCGATGTAGCCGGTGGCCGCCCACAGCGCCCCGAGCAGGCCGAGGACGGCCAGCGGCCCGGCGGCGGTGTGCGCGTTCTGGATCGCGCCGACCAGCAGGTCCCGTCCCTGGCCGAAGTCGATCGAGTTGATGCTGTCGGTCAGCATCCTGGTCGCGTCCGGCCCGAGCAGGCCGACCACCGCCGTCAGCACGATCAGCCCGGGAAACACCGACAGCACGGCGTAGTACGTCAACGACGCTGCCCAGTCCATCACGTTGTTCATCGACACCGCCTGGACCGTGCGCTTGAGCGCGGCCCACCATGACCGGGCCGGCAGGTCGACCGGTGTCGCCGGTGCGTCCGCGGTCGTCATGATCTCAACGGCGTAGCGCTTCCCGCTTCACCCAACCCACCACCGCGGTGACGACGAACAGCACGGCGCCGAGCACCAACAGCCACACCAGGCCCTTGACCACCGCGCCGACGACGGCGCACACGAGCCAGATCACCAGCAGCAAACCGATCAGAGCGAGCATCGGACACCTCCGTGGCGGGGAATCGGGAATCTTGTGATACCCGTTGGCCGCCAAGGTCAAACTGTGGTTTACCACTCCCGTCCGAGCTGACGCCGGTTCGAGCTCAGCTGACGACGTACACGGGGCAGGTGGCATGGTGCAGGGCGGTTCGGACGGCCGGTCCGCGCCGCACCACGACCAGATCCGCCCCGTCAGGGACCGACCCGCCCGGCTGTCGCCGCACGACCTCCAGCACCGACCGCGTGGCCCGGGCGTATTCCCGGGCCCGCGACACCACGATGTCGTCGTCCTCCCCCACCCAGGCCGTGACCTTGCGGAACTCGCCGTGCACGGCCTGCGGCCGTCCTCGCACGACAACGACGTCGCAGGTCGCGGTTCGGGCCAGCGCCAGGGCGTGATGCCCGACGCCCAGGTGGCATTTGTGCTGGCCACGGCAGCCGAGCACCAACAGGCCGGTGTCGGCCGCGGCGGCCAGCAGTGCGGCCGCCGGATCGTCGCCGCTGCTGCGGATCCGGACTGGGAGCATCGGGTACGAGCGCAGCGCCGAGCCGGTGCCGATGTCGGCCGGCAGATCGGCCGGAATGGGCTCGAACCGTCGATCGGCTTCGTAGACGTCGAGCTCCAGGCCGGCCCGCTGGGCGTGCCGGACCGCCCAACCGAGGGCCACGTGCCCCCAGTACGAACCGTCCGTGCCCACGGTCACCCGACCGGGGCGAGTCCGCTTCACCTGGCCGGGAATCAACAGAGCGGTCTGTCTCCGCTCGCTGGGTGCAACCACGTCCACCTCTGGCTGTGAGACAGTCCCAAATGGACCGTTGTGCACCTGGATGCCCGGTGGCACAGGGTTTCACACCCGCTGTCGGTGGACGCTCAGGCGGCCTCCGGCTGCTCCTCCTCGGACGACAGCGGGCTGGCGATGTCCTCCAGCGACTTCTGCGCCGCCTCCACGCCGATCAGCAGCTCGATGACGCCGCCGCCCATCATCACGGCCGCGCCCAGGTAGTAGCCGATGGCGACCATCGCCACGTTGCCGGTGGCGACCAGGCCGCCGAACAGTACCGGCCCGATGATGCCGCCGAGACCGGTGCCCACGGAGTAGAACAGGGCGATGGCCATGGCCCGGATCTCCAGCGGGAAGATCTCCGACACGGTCAGGTACGCGGCGCTCGACCCGGCCGAGGCCAGGAAGAACACGAGGCTCCAGGCGATGGTCAACGTCCACGCGGACAACAGGTTCTGCTGGAACAGCACCGCCGTCACGACCAGCAGCACTCCCGACCCGAGATAGCTGGCGGCGATCATGGCCCGGCGGCCGACGGTGTCGAACAGCCGGCCCAGCACCAGCGGCCCGAGCAGGCTGCCGACGGCCAGCGGGATCAGGAAGCCGCCGACGGTGGTGCCCGAGATGCCGAAGAACCTGGCCAGCACCAACGCCTGCGTGAAGTACACGGCGTTGTACAGGAACGCCTGCCCGACGAACAGCCCGAGCCCGAGCAGCGTCCGCCGCGGATACTTCTGCACCAGCGTGCGGCCGATGACGCCGAAACCCGTGCTGTGCCGCTCGTGCACGTCGATCGTGTCGTGCACGGAGTCGAGTTCCTTGCCGGTCTGCGCCGACACCTGCCGCTCTATGTCGCCGACCAGCCGGTCGGCCTCCTCGGCCCGGCCGTGGGTGAACAGCCAGCGGGGGCTCTCCGGGACGTTGCGCCGCACCACCAGGATGCCGACGCCGAGCACGGCCCCGAGGCCGAAAGCCAGCCGCCAGCCCAGGTTCTCCGCGAACAGGGTCGGATTGAGCAGCAGCAGCGTCAAAGCCGCGCCGGCCGCCGCGCCCAGCCAGTACGAGCCGTTGACCAGCAGGTCGATCCGACCGCGCAGGCGCGCCGGCACGAGCTCGTCGATGGCCGAGTTGATCGCCGCGTACTCGCCGCCGACGCCGGCGCCGGTGAAGAACCTCATCGCGAAGAACCAGATCGGGGTGAAGGAGAACGCCGTCAGCACCGTCGCGGCCAGGTACAGCGCCAGCGTGACGAGGAAGAGTTTCTTGCGGCCCAACCGGTCGGTCAGGTAGCCGAAGCCCAGCGAGCCCAGCACGGCCCCGATCACGTAGCAGGACGCGGCCAGCCCGACCTCGGTTTCCGTGAGGTGCAGGCCGCTGGCCGGATCGGTCAGCCGCTCCCCCAGCGCGCCGACGATCGTGACCTCGAGACCGTCCAGGATCCACACCGTGCCCAGTCCGATCAGGACCGTCCAGTGCCACCGCGACCACGGCAGCCGATCCATCCGCGCCGGGACATCTGTGGTCGTCTTCATGCGGATCGACTACCCCGGGACCCGCCGGCACAATCCAGCGTGGCTTACCGCCGGCGAGACCGGGTACCCGAGGTGAACGGATGTCCACGGGAAGAGGCACTGATGATCGGCTACACCCTGATGACGGAACAGGCCGGGCCCCGCGAGCTCGTCGACCACGCCGTGCGGGCCGAGCAGGCCGGCTTCGACTTCGAGGTGATGAGCGATCACTACTTCCCCTGGCTGACCGAGCAGGGGCACGCGCCCAACGCGTGGGCGGTGCTCGGCGCGGTCGCCCAGGCCACCGAGCGGGTGCGGCTGATGACGTACGTGACCTGCCCGACCATGCGCTACCACCCGACCGTCGTCGCCCAGCAGGCCGCCACCGTGCAGTTGCTGTCCGACAACAGGTTCACGCTCGGTCTCGGCGCCGGGGAGAACCTCAACGAACACGTGCTGGGTCGTGGCTGGCCGCCGGTCAACGTGCGGCACGAGATGCTCGGCGAGGCACTCGAGATCATCTCGCGGCTGTTCAACGGCGGTCACCTCGACTTCGTCGGCAAGCACTTCCGGGTCGACTCGGCCAAGCTGTGGGACCTGCCCGAGCAGCGGGTGCCGGTCGGCGTCGCCGTGTCGGGGCCGCAGTCGGTGGAGCTGTTCGCGCCCAGCGCCGACCTGATGATCGCCGTCGAGCCCGACGAGTCGCTGTGCCGGGCGTGGCGGCAGGCCGCGCCCGACGCGGACCGGATCGTCGGCCAGCTGCCCATCTGCTTCGACCGCAGCGAAGAGGCCGCCGTCCAGCGGGCGCACGAGCAGTTCCGCTGGTTCGGCGGCGGCTGGAAGGTCAACGCCGAGCTGCCCGGCCCGGCCGCCTTCGCCGCCGCCACCCAGTTCGTCCGGCCGGCCGACGTCGCCGCCTCGATCCCGTGCGGGCCCGAGGTCAAGCCGATCGTCGACGCCGTCACGGAGTTCCTGGACGCCGGCTTCACCGACGTCGCCCTGGTCCAGATCGGCGGCCAGCACCAGGAGGAGTTCTTCACGTTCGCCCGCGACGAACTGCTGCCGGCGCTGCGCGAACGGTGACGAGCAGGCCGGCGCGTTCCGATATCCTGGGGTCAGCGACGCTCTGTTCACAGTAGACAAAACGGGGTGCGGAACCGGAAGCCGGCTCCACACCCCGTTGTCGCTCAGGCTGTGGTCACTTCCCAGTCCTGGTTGTACGCGTCGACGGTGAGGTCGTCCCACAGCTGCACGTGAGTGCCGTTGTCGGCGATGGTGTCCGCGTCGGCGTCCAGCACCCGGTCGCTCTGGATGTTGGCCCACTTGTACAGCTCGAGGCCGGTGCCCGTGTCGTAGTAGCCGGTGTCCACCAGGCCCCACAGCTGGTTGGCCTGGCCGGCCCCGAGGTCGTCCCACAGCTGCACGTGAGTGCCGTTGCCCCTGATGGTGTCCTCATCGGCGTCCAGCACGCGGGGGCTCGCGCCGTTGGAGATCTTGTACACGCCCTCGGTCGTGGTGCTGGTCATGATCCAGGTCTGGCTGGGGTCGCCGTTGCCGTCGTCCCACAGCTGCACCTTGGTGCCGTTGGCGCCGATCGTGCCCGTGTCCGCGTCCAGCGCGCGGTAGCTGGCGAAGTTGTGCATCTGCACGCTGAACACCTCGTTCGGCGTGGCCTTCGCGGCGTTCGAGTGCACGGACGTGCCCGCCGGGACCGACGCCAGCGGGGACAGCTTGCCGTGCGCCGACGGGGTGCTTCTCACCAGGTGGCGCGGCTTCGAGGCATCGGCGCTGTTCGGCGCGGTGGGCGCAGCCGCCGCCGTGGCGACACCACTGGCCAGCACGGTGCCGCCGACCGTCAGTACCGCGAGCGCGGAGACAAACTTGTTCATATTTCCCTCTCTTGTGGCGTGACTGGAGTGCCAGGACTCGCCGGCTTGTCGGCGCACGAAGGCCCACGACAGCCCGAACGGGCTGTCGTCTGGTTGTCGTAGCGAGGTTTACGCGCGGTCAACCGCCGGCTCGCGACGTTCGCTCAGGGGTGCTCAGCTGTTGTCGAACAGGCCGTGCCGATGCGGCATGCGTCGTCGAAGTTCGTTGCGCCGCAGCCGAAGCCGCCCGACAGCTGGCATGGTGTTCCCCCCGAATCACCCGCGTCACCAGGAAGTCCTGGACCTCACCAGCCTAGTGGATGTTGCCGGCGGCGTCCCGGGAATTCGACCGGCAAATCCGCGCTTCAGAAACCGAGCCGGCCCGTCAACCGTGGCGGTCGTCGGACACCCGGAGTGCCTGGGCCGGGATGCCGCTCAGGGCGTGTCGACGCTGGCCTGCCGCAGGTCCAGCTCCCGCAGCACGCGCCGCAGCACCTCGTCGTCGATCTCGCCGGCGTCCCGGGCCGCGACGAAGACCTTGCGCTCGACGTCCAGCATGGTGCCGAGCAACCGCTGGTACGCCTCGGCGCGGCCGCCCTCCTGGTCCTCGATCCACTCCTCGGCGGTGCCGCGATGATGCTCGGCCAGCGAGCGCAGCAGCTCGACCACATGCTCCGGCGTCCGCTCGTCCCGGTCGGCCACCTTCCGCTCGAGTTCCTCGCTGGCGGCGGCGACGGCCTCGTGGCGCACCCGGGCCTCGTCGTCGGCGTTCTCCCGCCCGTCGTCGGCCGGGATGGCGAGCAGGCGGATCAGCGGCGCCAGCGTGGAGCCGTTCAGCAGCAGCGTGCCGACGGTGATCGCGAAGGTGGCGGACAGCACCAGGTCCCGGCCGGGCATCGACGGCGGCGTGGCGTAGGCGACGGCCAGCGAGATCACGCCACGCATGCCGGCCCAGCCCACCACCGTGGTCGCCTTCGGGTCGGGCGGATCCGTGCTCCGTGAGAACAACCGCGGCAGGTACGCGACCGGGTAGACCCACAGCAGCCGCACCACGATCGTCACGGCCAGCAGCGCGGCGGCCACGCCGACCAGCCGCCAGCTCGGGCCGGCGGCCGCGACGATCGTGGGCAGCTGGAGCCCGATCACGCCGAACACCACCGATTCGAGCAGCACGTCCACCGACCGCCAGACCGCGTTCTCCCGCAGTCGGGTGGTGTGCCGGCCGTACGGGGCCTTGTGCCCCATGAGGACGCCGGCCACGGCGACCGCGAGCACGCCGGACGCGTTGGCGGCGTCGGCCAGCACGTAGCAGACGAACGGCGTCGCCACCCCGAAGGCCGTCTCCAGCACGCCGTCGCGAATCCGCAGCCTCAGGTGGTGCACGGCCAGCCCGATCAGTGCGCCGATGCCGCCGCCGACCACGGCCGCGTACAGGAACTCCAGAATCCCCTGCCACCACGTCAACGCGGCGCCGGTGGCCACCGTGAGCGCGAGCTTCCACAACGTCAGCGCGGCGGCGTCGTTGCCCAGGCTCTCCCCGGCCAGCAGCACCATCGCCCGCCGCGGCACGTGCAGCCGTCGACCGATCGAGATGGCCGCCACGGCGTCCGTCGGCGCGACCACCGCGCCCAGCACCAGTGCCGACGCCAGCGGGAACTGGGGCAACAGCAGATGGGCGGCGAAGCCGACGGCCGCCATGGTGGCGATCACCGGGCCGACCGAGAACAGGCCGATCGGCCGCAGCATCGCCCGGATGTCGACGTACGAGCTGTCCAGCGCCGCCGAATACACCAGCGGCGGCAGCACGAACGCCAGCACGAACTCCGGTTCCAGGCCGAAGTCGGGCAGACCCGGCACGACCGAGACGGCCAGGCCGACCGCCAGCAGGGCCAGCGGCGGCGGCAGCCGGAACCGGGCCGCGACGGCCCGCACCGCGAGGCCGCCGGCCACCAGCGCCACCACCGCCAGGGGCGTCACGCCGGCTTCGCGATCAGCAGCGGCGAGTTGTCCATGTCGGACTGGCTGCCCTCGAAACGACCTCGTCAAACGGCTCGGCCTGCACGTGAGGTGCCGCGACCAGCCGGGCCGGTTCGCTCGTCCTGGACGTGCTGCCGAGGACATCCCCGGACGGCGCGGAGCCAAGTAGCCCGACGCACACGTCGGCCGATCAGGTGGTCGCGCCGGTGGCCACCACGTGGGTCGGCGCCGCGGGCATGGTCCGGCCGGGTTCCAGGGAGATCGCGAACCTGCTCAGCCCATCGGCGGCCGCCGGCCAGCGCAACGGCTGCGGCCCGGAGCTGCCCGCGGCGACGTCGAAGGTGGTCAGTGCCTGCGGCTTGCCGTCGACGACGCCCCAGAACACGTAGCTCTGGTTCGGCCCGTTCGGGGCCAGGCTCAGCGGGATGACCACGGCCCCGGCCTTGCCGGTCACCAGCTGAGCGACGGCATGGCCAGTGCCGTCGGCAAGCAGGACCTTGCGCGCGGCGGGGTCGTCGAAGACGCCTTGCCCGGCTTGGGTCTGTGGACGGTCGGCCGCCTGGATGCCCAGCACGGCGGTCGCCGCGCCCAGGACGAGCACGATCGCCGCGGCGGCGGCGAGCAGTGTCCGGGACCAGCGGCGCGGCGTGACCACCACGGGAGACTTCTGGTTGTCCGAAGTGGATGCTTGAGTCGTTTGCGGAGTCAGCTCGATCTGCAACAGCAGCCGATGACGAAGGGCCGGCGGCGGTTGGTGTTGCGCGGGAACGGCGCCCAACAGGCCGACCACGGCTTCGGCGTCCCGCAGTGCACCCCGGCACGTCGCGCAGACGGGAAGGTGGTCGCGCAGGCCGATCTCCTCGTCCGGCTCCAGCGCGGACAACGCCCGGCCGACGGCGTTCTCCCGGTGCGGGCAGTGTCGCTCGTCCATCACTGCGCCCCCATCCAGGCCTTGCCCCGGTACTCCCCCATCAGCGACGACAGCAGGCCGCGCAGCTTGCGCATTCCGGTGAAGGTCCGGGATTTCACGGTGCCCAGTGGCAGTCCGGTGATCGCGGACACCTCGCTCTGCGTGTAGCCGCCGAGATAGGCCAGCGCGATCACCTCCCGCTGCTCCTGCGACAACTGCCCCAGCGCGGCCCGGACCTGGTCGCCGAGCACGCCGCTCATCGCCTTCTCGTCGGCGCCCGGGCCGGCCGGCACCAGGCCGTCGACGATCTCGTCGGCGCCGAGCACGGTCCGCCGGCGATGGGCGGCCTGCCGGCGAACAACGTCGACCGATCGGTGATGCACCAGCGTGAGCAGCCAGCTGCCGAACCCGCCGCGGCCCGGGTCGAACCGGCCGGGATCCCGCCAGAAAGCCAGAAACGCCTCCTGCACCGCCTCCTCGGCGTAGTCCTGGTCGACGCACACCCGGCGCGCCAACGAGTACGCCTGCCGGCAGTAGCGGTCGTACAGCAAGGCGAACGCCCCTCGGTCGCCGGTGGCCACCGCGGCGACCAGGTCCGCGTCGGCCGAGCCGTTGCCACTGGTCGACCCGGGCCCCTTGGGGATCATCACTTCCACCGTTCGCACGCGCGCCCCACTTCGGTTCGGCCCAGGCGCGGGGCCCGCCGGTGACCGGCGGGCCCCACTGCGGTTGGACTCAGCTGCCCGGGGTGAGCACCTTGTCGATGACGAAGACAGTGGCGTTGCCGGTCGGGATGTTGCCGCACAACACCTTCGCGCCGTTGACCATGACGCCGGAGGTCTTGTCGCCGGTGATCTTCACGGTGCCACCCTGCAGCGTCTTCTCCGAGCCGGCGGCGATCAGGCCGTCTGCGTCCATCCGCTGCGGCAGCACGTGGTACTGGAGGATCGGTGCGAGCGTCGCCGGGTCCTTGGCCAGGGCCGCGAACTTGTCCGCGCCCAGCGCGTCGAAGGCCGGGTCGTACGGGGCGAACACGGTGATGGCCTGCTGCGAGTTCAAGGTGTCACCCAGGTTGGCCGCGCCGACGGCGGCGACCAGCTTGGTCAGCAGCGGGTTGTTGCTGGCCGCGGTGGCGACCGGGTCGGTGGCCATGCCGTTGAGGGAACCCTTGCCGCTGCTGGGAATCTGACCGCAGGCCGGGCCGAAGGTGTCGCTGGTCTTGGTGACGCCTTCCGAAGCGGTGGTGGTGGTCGGCGACGCCATCGACGTGGTGGTGCTGCCGCCGGAGCTCGTGGCGCCGGCGCCGTTGCCGCAGGCGGCAAGGGAAACGGCGGCCGCGGTGACGGCGACGCCGGCGGCGACGCGGTGGAATGCGCGCATGGCAAAATCCTCCAGTAATGGTGAGAAAGGTGAGGTCCCGGCTTGTCGGGGAACATCCTCGGTGTCTGCCCAAGCGTTCGGCCGTTGCGGCCCGATCGGTTCGACCCGATCGGTCACGCTTCGGTCACGACACGAATCGGGACCGGATCAGGATGTGGTGAACACGATCGTGTGCCAGCCGGTCGCGCCGTCCGGAATCGGACTGACCCGCTGCTGGGTCTGGACGTAGCCGGTTGCGTCGGTGGCGCGGCAGATCACGGTGTGCGTGCCGGGCCCTATGACGTAGACCTTGCGCCACATCCGCCAGGTCTCCCTGGTGTCGGCGACCGCCAGATCGGCTTCCTGCCAGGGGCCGCCGTCCATCCGCACCTCGACCTTGGTGATGCCCCTGGTCTGAGCCCAGGCGATGCCGGCCACCACGACCCGACCGGCCGACAGGGACTGCAGGCCTTGGGGCACGTCGATGCGGGACTCGGTCTTGATCGGCGCTTTCTCGCTGTACCCGCGGGACACCCAGTACTGCTTCTTCGCGGCGAACGTGGTGAGCTCGATCTCCTTGAGCCACTTGGTCGCCGAGGCGTAGCCGTAGACGCCGGGCACCACCAGGCGCGCCGGAAAGCCGTGCTCCGGCGGCAAAGCCTGGCCGTTCATGCCGATCGCCAGCATCGCGTGCCGATTCGGGTCCAGCACCGCCGCGACCGGGCTGCCGGCGCTGTATCCGTCCACACTGGACGAGAGAACCTGGTCGGCTTCGGGTCTGACGCCGGCCCTGGCCAGGAGGTCGCGCAACAGCACGCCGGTGAAGTCCGCTGTGGACACATAGGGGCCACCGACCTCATTGGACACACAGGTCATGGTGATCGTCCTGGTGACCAGGTCCATGCCCATGATGTCGGCGAAGGTCAGGTTCAGCTCCCGCTCGACCAGGCCGTGCACCCGGAGAGTCCAGTCCTCGGCCCGCAGTTGCGGCACCGACAGCGCGGTGTCGACGCGGTAGAACCGGGAGTTCGGCGTGACGAAGCTCGGCGTGCCGTCCGAGGCGAAGTCGGCGCCCGAGGGCTTCGCCGGCAGCGGATACGCCGCCAGCATCCGCGTGACCTTCGCCCGGGAGCTCTCCACGTCGACCCGGCCGACCAGCAGGCGCCCGCCGGCGCCGGCCAGCCCGATGCCCACCACCGCGCCGAGGGCGCCGAGCAGGAAGGTCCGCCGTCCCGAGGCCGGCGGGTCGGCGGTGCCCCTGGCCAGCCGATGCAGCGAGAGAAACACCGTCACACCGGCGATGACGCCGGCCAGCGGCGCGAGCACCGCGGCCGGCGTCAGGTTCGGGCGGGCCAGCACCGCGACCACGCCGAGGCCGCCGAGGAGCACGGCCAACACCGTGCCCGGCAGCGGCGTCCGGCGCGACATCAGGCCGGCCACCGCCGCGGCGACCAGGAGGAACACCCCCATGCCGGCCAACAGCACCAGTTTGTCGTTCGTGCCGAAGGTGCGTACGGCGAAGTCCTTGAGCGGCAACGGGGTCAGATCGATCGCGCTGTTGCCGACGGCCAGCAGCGGCGAGGCGTCAGGATCGACGAACGCCGCGACCAGATCCCCGACGGCCAGCGCCGCCCCGACCCCGAGCACCCCGACCATGATCGCGGCCGTCGCCGGCAAGCCGCGGGAACGTTGCTCCATGTCCGGTGTTCGTCGGCCATGCGCGGATCGGTTCGCCGCGAGGCTCGACGATCGCTCGCTACCGGGTCGGCGTGGGCGTCAGCCCGTTGGAGTCCGCGCCGTTGCCGTTGACGGCATTCGGGTTGACCACCGGCTCGGTGGTGCGCGCCGGGGTGCTGCCGCCGCCGGCCGCCGGGCAGGTGATGGGCTGGTCCACCGACGACCGCACGGCGAAGACCCGCAGGGTGGGCGGTGACCCGGCGTCGGACACGCGGCCGAACACCAGCGTGGTGTCGGGGGTGATCTCGCGCGGCTTGATCGTGATCTTGTTGGGCGCGCCGGGCACCGGCCGCAGCGCGTCGGGCGGCAGCGCGGCCTTGCCCTCCTCGCTGACCACGCAGTCCTTGGTCGGCTGCTGCATCTCGACGACCCGGCCACGCACGCCGTACCGGGTGAGGTCCGCGTTGAGCCCCCACGATCCGCTGAAATTGTTCACCGTGACGGTCAGCGTGTCGTCGGCGGTGCGTTCGACGGCGAACGCCGGCGGCGCGCCGCCACCGCCGCCGACCGGGAACAGTCCGACGCCGGTGATCACGGCCACCACGGCGGCGGCAGTGCCGATGCCGGCCACCACGAACCAGCGGCGGGAACCCCGGGTCTGGGGCGTCTTCGTGATCCGCGCCAGCAGCGCCAGTCCCTCCGGACTGTGGCTGGCGTCCTGGTAGGCGTTGTCCGACAGGGGGTTGGCCGCCCGTAGCGCCTTGAGCTCGTCGTTCACTTCGCTTCTCCTCTCGCCGGGGCCAGTCGGGGCGGGGTCAGCTTCGCGGCGAGGCGCCGGCGGGCCCGATGCAGCCGGACCTTGAACGCCGACAGCGTGCAGCCGACGACCTCGGCCGCGGTCGGCGCGGCCACGCCGTCCCACTCCGTCAGCATCAGGACTTCCTGATCGCCCGCGGGGAGTTCGGCCAACGCCCGTAGCACGTCGGCCCGCGCGGCGACGGCGTCGGCATGATCGGCCTCGACAACGCCGTCGCCCATGGCGCCGATCCGCTCGTCCAGGCGGTCGCGCCGGATCTCGGCCCGCACGTGGTTGGCCAGCACCCGGCGCGCCGTCGCGTAGAGCCACGGCAACGGGTCGTCCAGCGGCACCGCGTCCGGCCGACGCCAGGCGACCAGGAACGTCTCGGCCACCACATCCTTGGCGGCATCGTGGCCGACCCTTCGCGTCCCGTACCGCAACAGCGCGGCGTAGTGCGCGTGGTACAGCTCCTCGAACGCCTCGACATCCATCGGGCCCCTCCCCGTTCCGCCCACACTCCGGTAGATGTCCGGCAACGGCCGATCGGTTACAGGCTGCCCGCGCGGGTCGGCGATGAGCCGGGTCGGTGAGCCCTGCCGACTCGAGGAGGCCGTCATGGACGAAACCCGTGCCGCCCCTGCGCAGGGGCGGCACGGGTACGAGAACCGGTCTACAGCTCGTAGAAGTTGCTGTAGTGGTCGGGGGTGAACCAGACCTCGCCGTTGTCCATGTCGACGACGATGCGGGCGGCGTCGCGATGGGCGCCGCAGGCCCGCGGGTAGACGTCGAACTCCTGGAAGGAGTCACCGCCGGGCAGCTGGCCATCGTTGTTGTAGTACGTGCCACCGGCGTAGCTGCACTGGCCGTTCGGCCAGTCGACCCAGCCGCGCCGGCTGGGGTAGCCCAAGGACTGCCAGGTGGAGTCGGCCGAGGCGGCGGCGGAGCAACCCGAGATGGTGCACGAGTTGTGCACGGTCGCGTTGGCGGCCGGCGTGGTCACCAGGGCCAGACCGAACATCATGCCCAGCGCGGTCAGGGTAAGGGTGACGCGCTTGGTCCAGGTGGGGCGCACGAAATCTCCTTGTCGGGCGGAAAACGCGCCGATGCGGTCGCGTCGGCGCACGAGGGCAGGGGTCAGCCGATGCCGACGACGGATTCCGCGGTGGTCCAGTTGGTGGCGATGGCCTGCTGCGCGTCGACGAGGTCGACCTGTCCGGCGCACACCGCCTTCTTCAGCGCGTTCTCGACTGAATCCTTGGTGTACGCCGTCTTGCTGCCGTAGTGCGGCTCGGGCCACAGGTTGCGCGGGTCACGCGGTGCGCCACCGAGTTCCAGCGGGATGAGGTGGTCTTCCTCGTAGTCGGCGGTGCTGGTGTCGGAGTAGCCGTACTCGGCGATCTGCTTGACCTTCAACGGGTTGGTGTAGGACGTCGGCGGCCGGACCGTGCTGGTCCACCCCGACACGCAGATCGTCCGGCCGATGGTGCCCTGGCTGACGTCCGGGTTGGTGGCGCCGGGAGTGCAGGACGAATCCGGCAGCGGCAGGTACGAGGTCGAGCAGGACGCGGCCGCGGCGTGCGGAGCCGACGGCGACGCGACGGCGGGCGCGGCGACGAGCAACGCCGTGGCGCACACGGAAACCAGCATGGCGATGGCAGGGCGTGACATTCGAGAGCTCCTCGCGGGTGACGATGTCGCTCGGGCGGACGACCGCGCCGCAGCAGGGAGATCACGACGGGCCGAAACGCACCGTAAGCACGTTGCGGCCGCAGCGGAACAGGTCGAAATTTGACAGGAGCACCCGGTTCTGTGAACCCGAATATCCGGATTGATCCCTATGTCGACTATCGAGGGCGTGACTCCGCCCGGGTTCGACGTCTGTTCAACAACCGTTTCGTGGCACGCCTCGTGTCGTCGCCGGCCCGTTCAGTCGAGATCAAGAAGAGACGCTGATCACGTTCGACATCGTCGTCCATTGTGGACAGTCTCGAGCGTTCCGACGGCCGTGATCACCCGCGCGCGTTAGGCTCGACCGATGAACCATCGAGTGGGCCCGCGGTGAGGGGCGTGCTGGTCACTGGCGCCTCGCGAGGCATCGGCCGGGCCGTGGCCGAGGCGTTCGCCGCGCGAGGCGACCGTGTTGCCGTGCACTACGGGAGCAGCCGCGAAGATGCCGAGCAGACCGTGCGCGGGCTGACCGGCGACGGGCACGTGATGGTCGACGGCGACCTCGGCGACCCACGGGCGGCAAGCGACGTCGCCGCCACGGCCGTCAGCTCGCTCGGCGCGGTGGACGTGCTGATCAACAACGCGGCCCTGGCCCCGACGGCGGCCACCCGTCACGCCATCACCGAGGTCGACTATGACGACTGGGTCTCCATCTGGCGACGAACGTTCGAGGTGAACCTGTTCGGCGCGGCGAACGTCTCGTGGGCGGTCGCTCGGCACCTGGTCGACCGGGGTGCGACCGGCAGCATCGTCAACGTCGGTTCCCGGGGCGCTTTCCGCGGCGAGCCGGAGCATCCGGCGTACGGCGCGAGCAAAGCGGCGCTGCACGCGATGGGCCAGTCCTTGGCCGTTGCCCTTGCCCCGCACGGCATCGCCGTGAGCACGGTCGCGCCCGGCTTCGTGGCGACGCAACGCCAGTCCGCCGCGCTGGCCGGCGCCGACGGGGACGCACTGCGCGGGCAGAGCCCGTTCGGCCGGGTCGGCACGCCGGCCGAAGTCGCCGCCGCCGTGCTGTACCTGGCTTCGCCGGAGGCCGCCTGGAGCTCCGGCGCGATCCTGGACGTCAACGGGGCCTCGTACCTGCGCTGATCAGGGCAGCAGTGCCCGTGCCGCCTGCTCGGCCAGCCAGCCGCCGGCCTCCGACCAGCTCCAGCCGAAGCCGCGGGCGGTGTGCCAGGCCTCGATGCCGAAGTAGAACCAGAGGATCTGCTCGACCTTCTTGCGGGACAGGCCCCGCGGAGGCCGCCGACATCGACGAGCCGCGCGGCGAAGTCGGCCGCGGCGGAGACGTCCGGGACGGCGTCGCGGTTGTCGAGCAGGACGGCCAGCGCCTGCTGCCGGCGGCGGCGCACCCGGCCCGACCCTGCGTTGGTGCCAGCCACGCCGTGAACTGGCACCAACGCGGTTCGGTCAACCCGTCGTCGAGATGTCGTCGAGCTGCTCGGCGGCCGGACGCACGGGGTAGAGGTCTCCACCCGGCGGCGCCGGGACGTGCGGCAGCGCCGCCCTGGCCTGGCGGTCACCGGCGTCCGCGGCGGCATGGACGCTGTCCAGGGCCGCGTACTGGGTGAAGTTGAGATCCGGGTAGTGCCACTGGGCCGCGCCACCGGTGGCCGCCGGCAGCAGGAAGTCGACGGCCTTGAAAATGCTGCCGCCCTGCGGGTTCGTGTAACCCCACAGGTCGACCCCGACGTGACGGCCGATCTGGGCGAGCCGGGTCAGCGCGACCAGGTTGAACGTCGAGTAGTGGTACGTGCGGGTGCGCGCCACCTCCTCGGGCTGGCTGCCGTCGGCGGCGATCTGGTGGTCGATCCGGGCCGCCTTGGCCCGCTCCACGATGTCCTCGGCCACGGCCGGCTGGCCGGTGTAGAGCGCGGTCCCGGCGGTCAGCATGTCCATGAACGTGCCATGGTTGTTCTGCGCCGCGGCCTCGTCCTTGCCGTACTGGCTGGTGCGCAGCCACGTCAGGAAGTCGCCGGACCAGCTCTTGAACGCCGTCTCGTCGCCCTTGGACCAGCTCGGGGCGCCGGTGCTGAGAATGGCGGCGGCGTCGAGCACCTGGGTGAAGGTGTAGGAGAACTCGATGATGCCGATGCCCCGGCCGTCGTTCTTGCAGGGGATGCCCTGCGCGAAGTTCAGGTTCGGGTTCATCTTCGTGGCCGGGTCGAGGAACCAGGTCCGCAGGTCCAGCGCCGCTCGCTGGGCGTACTCCGGCTTGCCGGTGTAGTACCAGGCCAGCGACAGCTGGTAGATCGCGCTGAACGCCTTCAGCCGCTCGGCCTTGTCCGGCACGGCCGTGGTCTCGGGGTTGAGGACGCCGTCCTTCTGCACGTAGGGACAACCGAGCGGGTTGTCCGGCGTCTTCGGCTTGCTGGGCCACCAGTACGGGGCGAGGCTCAGGTAGTCGTGCTTGTCGCCGCTGGGCGGCACCCGCTCCTTGTCGACCACGGTCCACGGCCCGGCCTTCACCGCGACGTCGGCCTGCTTGAGCAGGTCGCCGAGCGCCGTCCTGGTCGTGCGGTCCCCGGCCAACAGGGCGAGTTTGTTGAACAGCAGGCGGTTTCCGTCGAGGACGACCGTCTTGGGCGGGCAGAGGCGGGAGAGCACGGGTACCGAGCAGAGGCCACCGCTGTCAGCGGTGGCCGGGGCGGCCGACGCGACGCCGGCCATGGGCAGGCTGAGCACGGCCGTCACGGTGGCCAGCACGCCGACCCGTCGCAGGGATCTCAGGGACACGACTTCCACTCCGTTCACATCCATGAACGATGGACATATATGTGATTACCGAGTAGATGCCTGAACGGCCTCCGACTGAAGACGCATGGACGGGGCGTTATTCAACCGTTATCCGGAACGTCTACTTCGGACACCGACCGGTCCGGACCTCGGCCGCCGCGCTGCTGCTGGTCGTCGGGCCGGACGTTCGGGCCGATCAGAGGTTCCGGTACGGCCTGCTGAAGAATCCGACCGAGAAGGACGCCGACACGCCCAGTCCGGCGACGATGATCACGACCTCCGGGTCGGCCGTGCCCGTGCCCAGGACGCTCCCGGCGAGCAACGCGGAGGCCGGGTAGGCGAGACCGGCGCAGGTGACCAGCAGGCTCATGACTCTACCCAGCGCTCGGGCAGGCACTGTCTGCTGGAGCATCGTCATGTAGAAGACGTTCACCATGGCCTGCAAGGAGGCGGCGGTGAACATCGCCGCGGTTGCCACCACCAGCGAGGAGCCGAGCGGGATGACCATCAGCGCAAGTCCCTCGGCGATGCCGAGGCAGAGCGCGATCAGCCCGCGACGGCGCCGGCGAAGGAGCACCGGGCCCAGCAGTGCTCCGATGACCGAGCCGCCACCGAGGCCGGTCATCATGACCCCGAACCCGAGGGCTCCGCGGCCCAGCGGATGCTGGGCGAAGCTCGGCAGCGCGACCTCGATCAGGCCGACAGCGGCGAGGTTGAACACGAGCGTGGTCAGCAGGGTCATCCTGATCAGGGGAGAGCCGGCGGCATACCGCAGCACCGATCGCCAGGTCCGCAGTCGGTCGCTGTCCTGGACGCCGTCGTCGGTGTGCTGCGCCGCCGTTTCCTCGGCGGTTTCGACCGCCGGCCTGGACGGGCCGATCGCCATCAGAGTCAGGCTGGAGACCAGGAAGGTGATCGCGTCGATCAGCAGCCCCACACCGCTCTTGAGCGACCCGACGAGCATTCCACCCAGCCCGGGCCCGGCGATCCTCGACGTGCTCTGCATGATCTGGATCAGGGAGTTGCCCGACGCGAACGACTCGGGACGAACGATGTGCGGTAACACGGCGAACGAGGCCGGCATGAAAATCCCGCCGAGGACGCCGAACGGGACCGCGACCGTGATCATGGCCCAAAGCGGGATGCGGCCATCGGCGGCGAGCACGACAAAACCGAGCACGACGACGGCACGGAGCGCGTCCGCGGCAAGCATCACCGGCCGGGCGCCCAGGCGGTCGGCCAGCGCCCCGCCGACCGGGAAGAAGGCCAGCCTGGCCGCTCCGTAGCAGGCCAGCACCACGCCGAGGTTCACGGGGCCGCCACCCTGGTTGAGCACGACGAACGGCAGGGTCACGAGATAGATGCCGTCGCCAACCTGGGAGAGCAGCTGGCCGATGAGGTACAGCGCGAAGCGTCGTTCCCGCAGCGGAGCCAGCAAACCCGCGCTCATAGGCTTTACGGCTCCGGACGGTGGCGGCATCTTCTCTTCTCACCAGGCGACGGGCACTGTGTGGACACCATAGAGGAGCACGCCACCAGGTCTGACGTGGCAGAGTTGATCAGGTGAAGCTCCGGCACCTCTTACTGCTCGGCCCGGCCTTTCTGGTGGCCTGCACGGCGACCGCGCCCGCGCCCCAGCCGCCGACGACCTCCAGCACCACCGCGGAGCCGCCGCACGGGCCGCTGATCTCGCTGGGCGCGAGCGATGCGGCCTCGGGACTGCGGGTGGTCACGATCCACCTCGCCAACTGCGGCGACGCACCGCTGACCGTGACCGGCTACCCGGCGCTGCGGGTGCTCGACGAGGACCACAAGCCCATCGACGTCACGGTGGCCGACGGGGCCGACTCGGTGGCGCTGGTGCCGAGCCTCCAGCACCCTCCGACCACCTTCACCCTGACGCCGGGCCAGCAGGCCGACGCGGCCGTGCTGTGGAAGAACAGGGTGACCGACTCGACCGTAGCGGCCACCAACGGCACCTACTTCGACATCGCGCCGGCCACCGGCCAACCGTGGCAGACTCGCAAGGCCGACGGCCCGATCGATCTCGGCAACACCGGCAAGGTCGGGGTCAGCCCCTGGACGCCCGGCGCGGACCACGCCGACTGCCGCAAGTCCGACGGCGCCTAAGGGTCCCGTCGTTCGTGTGGGTTCCCCGCCGATCGCCGTCGTGATCAACGCGAAGAGGCCGGCCGGGCAGATCGTTTCGCCGCAGAGCGCCCGACGAGACCGAGCGGCCGTTCGTCGAACCGATGCCGCCGGCGATGGCCGACACTCGCCCGGGACCTACACCAGGTTCCGGTCGATGTTGTTTCCGGGACGAGAACGTGGCGACACCGTGACCTTTTACCGGGACCCGACAAGGAGTGGTCGCCGGGCGTCGCCACGGCACTGAAGATTGGCGCGAATGCCGCCCGGACGCCACGTAACGCATGCACGAAATTGCCGAATACCCCGACGGGCTTGACAGTTTAGTTGGCATGAGCAACTTTAAGAAGAATGGCGCGCGTCCGCAACCACATACCAACTGGTCGGTCATGGCTCCGTTTTGTCGTGACACCGGCATCAATCTCGTAAGGCCAGGTCAGCGGCGTGCAGATCCCAGTAAAACGACGATGGGGTCATCACACGTATATGAACGGCGACCATATGTGCCGCACTGGGTGATCGATTGAACACGAGCCGTAAGCGAATAAAGACTACTCACAGGCAACGATGAGTGCCCGTTCTCCCGTGACCAAAAGCGTCGGAAGGCACCGCCGGTCGTGTATTGTCGCGCAGCGGAGGGGTATTCGAACGCGCCAACCGCAATACCAAAGTACCAGACCGGGCCGATCGCGGCCCGACGTCTGTGCTTATCCGCACGCCCGAAGATCCGGTCGTGCGGATCCCCCTACGCGACACCCAATGGGAGGAAGCATGGCCAGAAACGCCTTTCGCGCCGGCGCACTCGTGACGACTTCCGTGCTTGCCCTCGGCCTGATCGCCGTCGGCTCGACCGCGGAGGCGGCCACGCCGCACAACGCGACGCACTACTACGTCGACTGCGCGGGTGGGAACGACGGCGCGGCAGGCACCAGCCAGGCCGCATCGTGGAAAACCCTAGCCCACGCCGGCACGGTGACGTTCGGTCCCGGCGACGTGATCAGCCTCAAGCGCGGCACCACCTGCGCCGAGGTGTTCGCGCCGCACGGCTCCGGCAACGCCGCCTCGCCGGTGGTCCTCAACTCCTACGGCAGCGGCGACCTCCCGAAGATCGCGCCCTCCGGCGCGCGGGCGGCCGTCTACCTGCACAACGTGGAGGGTTGGGAGCTGCACGACCTGGACGTGTCCGACGCGGGCGGATCCAACGGGCCCACCCGCACCGGCGTCTACGTCCAGCTCACGGACTTCGGCACCGGCCACCACTACGTGGTCGACAACGTCCACGTGCACGACGTGAACGGCTGCGACTGCACCGGCTACGACGAGCCCAGCGGCGGAATCCTGTTCAACGTCAACGGTTCCGCCAAGGCGACCGGGTTCAGCGGTGTGCACGTGACCAACAGCCGGGTCGACGGTGTCAACGGCCTGGGCATCAGCACCTCGTCGCAGTGGGCCAAGCGCACCCCGGAGTTCCCGGGCGGCGCCGGCTCGACCTACGTGGCGATCCCGGACATCCTGGTGTCGGGCAACCAGCTGAGCAATCTCGGCGGCGACGGAATCGTGATCCAGAACGGCGTCAACGCCAAGGTGGAGCACAACGTCGTCAACGGCTACAGCCTGCGGGCGGCCGAGTACCACTCGGGTATCTGGACGTGGGACTCGGACAACACCGTCATCCAGTTCAACGAGATCGCGCACGGCGGCGGCAGCCTGCCGGCCGAGGCGTTCGATGTGGACGGTGGCGACAACAGCACCGTCTACCAGTACAACTTCACCCACGACAACAACGGCGGCATGGCTCTGCTCTGCGCGGTGCCGGGCATGGTCTCCAAGAACGCCATCGTCCGCTACAACATCAGCCAGAACGACGGCGCGGGCGCCGGTGGCGTGATCACCATCGCCTGCACCCCGCAGGTTGGTGCGCAGTTCTACAACAACGTGGTCTACAGCCCGAGCGCGGCGAAGCTGGTCGCCAACTCCGCCACGACCTCGGTCCACTTCGCCAACAACATCCTTGTCGGCAACGGTGCGATCGACGACACGCAGGGCGCATACGACCACAACCTGGTCAGTGGCGGCGTCACCGCGCCGGCCGGGTCGTTCAACACCGCGGTCAGCGACCCGAAGCTGCTCCACGGCGGCGACGCGACGAGCATCGCCAACGTGGACGGCTACAAGCTCGCGACCGGCTCGCCGGCGCTGGGCGCCGGTGTGGCCATTCCGCAGGACGGCGGCCGTGACTACTACGGCAACTCGACCTGCTACAACAACATCGGCGCCTACCAGGGCCCCGGCCTGGCGCACTGACCGAAAAGTCAGTCCAGGCAAGACAAAACCGTCCCCGGCGCCGAGCCACGGCGCCGGGGACGGCGGTCACCGAGCCAGGCTCACGTCCGGTTGGCGCAGGCCGATCAGGCGCAGCGCCGGACCGGTCATCGCGGTGGTGAGCAACGCCATCAGCACCAGGATCGTGAAACCGAGAGTGTTGACCACGTGATACTGCAAGCAGATCGAGGCGACGATCAGCTCGGTGACGCCCCGGCAGTTCATCAGCGCCCCGATCCGCAGCGCCGACCGCGTCGGCAGGCCGGCCAGGCGGGCGCCGCCACCGGCGCCGACGAACTTCGTCACGGTGGCGACCAGCACGACCGCGGCCAGCAGCAGCCAGCCGTCGGCCGAGCCGGTGACCGACGTGATGACGGTGCTCAGGCCGACGGTGGCGAAGAACAGCGGCAGCAGCACCGTTTCGGTGAAGCCGTAGAGCTGCTTGCGGACCCGCTCGACCAGCGCCTCGTGCCGCGGCAGCAGCAGGCCGAACAGAAACGCGCCGACGGCGGCGTGCAGCCCGATCATCTGGGTGCAGGCCGCGTAGGCCGCGGCGCCGGCGATCACCACCGGCACGGCTCGGTCGCCCATGCGCCGCACCAGCCAGCCCAGCAGCGGGCGGACCACCGCGAAGGTGAGGATGACCAGCCCCACGACGAGGACGACGGTGGTCAGCGGGCCGGAGTTCCCGGCGAGGCCGGACAGGGCCAGGATCACGGTGAGCGCGAGCCACGCGGTGCCGTCGCCGATCGCGGCGCAGGCCATGGCGATGCGGCCGACGCGCGAGGTGTCCAGGCCCAGGTCGACCAGGATGCGGGCCAGCACGGGCATCGCGGTGATGGACACGGCCAGGCCGAAGGCCAGCAGGAACGCCGCCGGATGCTCGTCGGAACCGGCGATCAGCGGCCGGCCGAGTGCGGCGATCCCGATGCCGCCGGCGAACGGCAGCAGCATGCTGCCGACCGCCACCCCGGCCACGACCCGGGCGTCGGCCCGCGGATTGTCCAGTCGGGACTCGCTGCCGAGCAGGAACAGGAAGGTCACCAGGCCCAACTGGCCGACCACGTTCACGCTGGCGATCACCGACGGCGTCAGCAGCCAGGCCGAGCCGGCCGGCCACAGCGGGGCCAGCACGCTGGGCCCGAGCACGAGGCCGCCGAGGATCTCCCCGACCACGGGCGGCTGGCCCAGTTGCCGGGCGGCCGCGGCCAGCAGCCGGCAGACCACCACGATCACGGCCAGCGCCAGCAGGAAGTGCGCGACCGGATCGGCCGCGGGTAGCCCGGTCATGACGACCCTTTCAATTGTGGGTGAAATTGCGGTACCGCCGCCAGCTGATGCTTGACAGGACAAGAAAACGGACATATCGGAACACGCCTCGACCCCAGCCCCCATGAAAACCCCACGAAACGATACCCCCTCCACGCCCCGAGCAGAAGGAGTCAGAAGTGGACAACTCGTCGTGCTTCCGCACGGCCCATTGCCCATTCCGCCATGAGAACGGTCGAAGCGTGACCGCGGAGATGATTCACGCGCATCAGCCGTTCGGCCGAACCTCCGGACACCCGATGGGCCGGCACGCCCGGCGACATAGTCCCGGCTACCCGCAGGTAACCGGCATAACCCCAGGTCAGGGCCGTATGAGCTCATCAATTGGCTGGAACTTCCGGTACTGCCAACCAATGACGACCTAAACGATTGTGGACTTGGGGGTAAGGATCGGCGTACTTCCGTCGCTGCCGATCATCACGGCCTGTGTGCCTTCAACCCACCCAGTGCTAACGTTCGTCCCGGCCTACCCGAACTGACAGGGCGCGGAAAGAACCAACGGCTCGACCTCCTCCGGCGTTTGCACAGCGCTCGGAAGAGCTTTACTGGGGTAATGGATCCTTAGGCGGTTATTCGTGGACGTCTCCATACTCGGCCCGTTCAAGGTTGCCCGCTCCGGCGCGGACGTCACACCGTCGGCGCCGAAACTGCGCAGAGTGCTGGCCCTGCTCGCCGTCCAGGCGAACAGGGTCGTCAGCATCGACCAGATCATTCAGGAGCTGTGGGACGAGCGCCCGCCGCCCAGCGCCACCACCACCATGCAGACCTACGTCTACCAGGTACGTAAGGTCACCCGGCAGTACGACCAGGCCGGCCGCGATCTCGGCGCGGACGACCCGGACGGCAGCGGCATGCTGCACACCACGTTCGGCGGCTACATGTTGACGCTTCGGCCAGAGGCGCTCGATGCCCTGCGGTTCGAGCAGCTGGTCGAGAAGGGCCGTGGTCAGCTTGCTGCCGGCGAGCTGACCACGGCGGCCTGGACCTTCCGGCTCGCCCTGCAGCAGTGGAAGGGCCCGGCGCTGACGGCCGTCAACACCGGCCCGGTCCTGCAGGCGGCGGCCGTCCGCCTGGAGGAGATGCGCAAGAGCGTGCTGGAGCAGCGGATCGACATCGACCTGCAGCTCGGCCGGCACCACGACCTGATCAGCGAGCTGATCAGCACCGTCGGCGAGCAGCCGACCCACGAGGGCTTCCAGGCCAAGCTGATGCTCGCGCTGTACCGGGTGGGCCGGCGCTCCGAGGCGCTGCAGACCTACCAGCGGGCCCGCGCGGCGCTGCACGACGAGCTCGGGCTCGAGCCGTCGACCGAGCTGCGTCGGCTGCAGAAAGCCATTCTGGACAACGACTTGCGGCTGGACGTGCCGCCGGGCACCGCGGTGACCGGCGGTTTCGCCGGCGCCGCCACGCCGCCGAACATGCTGCCGCCGGACGTCGCCGTCCAGGTCGGGCGGGACCGCGAGCTGGCCACGGCCGCCGAACTGCTGACCCGGGCGGACCGCACGACCGCCCCGGTGATCGTGGTCGCCGGCGGGCCCGGCATCGGCAAGTCCGCGTTCGCGGTCCGGCTGGCCCACAAGGTGCGGGCCAGCTATCCCGACGGGCAGCTGCACCACCGGCTGACCGACGACGACGGGACCGCGCAGCCGCCGGCCGAGGTGTTGGCCGAGCTGCTGCGCGCGATCGGGGTGGCCCCGGAGAAGATCCCGCCGACCCTGACCGCCCGCAGTCAGCTGTTACGCAGCTGGACGTCCAACCGACGGGTGCTCATAGTGCTGGATGACGCGGCCGGCATCGACCAGGTGCTGCCGCTGCTCCCGATCGGCGCCGGCTGCGCGACGGTGGTGGCCAGCCGCCGCCGGCTCGCCGGGCCGGCCATCACGATGACCGTCGACCTGCCGGCCCTCAACCTGGACGACTCGACCCAGCTGCTCACGGCCGTGCTCGGCGCGCAGCGGCTGGCCGCCGATCCCGAAGGCACCGGCCGGTTGCTCGCGCTGTGCGCGGGACTGCCGCTGGCTCTGCGCGAGGCCGCGACGCGCTTGAGCCTGCGCACGCACTGGCTGATCGGCCGGCAGGTGGATCGGATGCGGGTCGGCGACACCGAGATCACCGACAGCATGCTGCGCAGCCACCGGCTGCTGCCGCCGGGCGCGCGGCGGGTCTTCCTGGTGCTGGCCGACTCCGACGCCGGCGCGGTCACCGCCGACGCGGTGGCCGCCCTGACCGGCATGGACGAGGCGACGGCCGAGACCTACCTCGAGGACCTCGTCGAGTTCCTGCTGGCCGACGCCCAACGGCAGGCCGACGGCACGTTCGTCTACCGCACCCATGCCCTGTACCGGGCGGCGGCCGCCGTGCTCGACGACAGCGCGCGGCACCTGGCGCTGACCCCCAGCCCCTACACCGGCACGCACGACCGACTCCCCCTGCACCAGCTGCGCACCTGACCCGGCGATGGGAGAAACACGATGCCGTACGCGGCAATCAGCTATCGGATCAAGCCAGGGCACGAGGACGAGATCGCCAGCATCTTCGCGAACTTCCAGCGCGTTGACACTCCCGATCTGAGTGACGACGCGGGTTCGCAGGTCGGGCGGCTGCTCGGCACGGCGGTGTTCGTCAAGGACGAGACCCTGGTCCGAGTGATCCACTACGAGGGCGACTTCGCCGCGGTCGGCCGGCACATGGCCCGCCAGCAAGGAGTTCACCAGCTCGAGAACGCGCTGGCGCCCTATCTGCTCGACGAGCGGGACACCTCCTCGCCCGCGGGCTTCGCGGCCTACTTCCGCGACGCCACCATGCGCTGCGTCTCGCAGCTGTCCGTCGGCACGCACCCGTCGACGGCCTGAGCGCAGCGAAGAAGGGCCGCCTCCCCGTCACACGACGGGGAGGCGGCCCTATGGGTCCCAGATCAGGGGTTCGCAGTTCAGGGGTTCGGTGTTCAGAGGGTTCCAGGTCAGGAAGTTCAGCGCTTGGCGTTCTGCAGCCGGCCGGTGTGCTCGCGCAGCAGCTCGGTCATCCGTTGCAGGTAGCGGCGGATGGCGTCCCGCTCGCCGTTGTGGAACTCGCTCTCCACCAGCGCGTTCACCGCCTGCCGCAGCGGTTCGAAGACCCAGGCCAGTTTGGCGTCCACACCGTCGCACGGCGCCACCAGGATGCGGCGGCGGTCGTTGGGGTCGCGCAGCCGGCGCACGTAGCCGGCCCGCTCCAGCCGGTCGACGACGCCGGTGATCGCCCCGGTGGTCAGGCCGGACATGTCGGCGAGCCGGCCGGCCGTCACCATCGAGTCGGCCCGCATCAGCAGGTCGAGGCACTTGTAGTCGGTCGGGGACACGCCCAGCGTCTCGCCGACGACCGCGTGGAAGAGCACCTCCGCGCCGCTGAAGTCTCGATTCACTTGCCCGAAGTCGAAGTCCACAGCGTGAATCACCGCCTCACCGTCGATGTCGAACACAACTGTCGAACACCCCCCGCTGCCGGTTCGGATCGATGCCCATCGTGTGAGCCGATCGTCGGAGATGGCTCGAGGACCGCACGCGACCGGCTCCAGCGGGTCGTCTCCGCACCGACCCCTGGTCGGCATCAGGGTATATCCCTGATGTGCGACTAGTCGAAAGTATACTAGCGTTATCGGTGTTCGAGCGAGACCACGCGACGAAAGGGCAGGCGGTGATGGCACGCAGGCACAGCAACACCCTGGCCGCGGCGGTGCTGGCCGTCCTGTGGGAGGGCCCGACCCACCCCTACGCCGTGCAGCGCACGCTGCGCGAACGTGGCCTCGACCGCAGCATCAAGATCAGCCGCGGCACCGTGTACCTGCTCTTCGGCCAGCTGGTCCGCGACGGGCACGTGGCCGCGGTGGCCACCGGCCGCACGGCCAACCGGCCGACGCACACGGTGTTCACGCTGACCGAACCCGGCCACGCCCAGCTGCTGGCCTGGGCCAAGGAGCTACTGTCCGTGCCGACCACGGAGCACGGCGCCTTCCCGACCGGACTGCGCCTGCTGCCCGTGCTCCCGCCGGCCGAGGTGACCAGGCTGCTGCACGAACGGTGCACGGCGCTGGCGGCCGAGATCGGCACGGTCGGGGCGCAGCCCGGGCACCCGCTCGTCGACGAGTACCGCCGGGCCCAGCTCGAACTGGAACGAGACTTCGTGGACCGCCTCATCGCCCGTATCGCGCACGACCCCGCCGCCAACGGTCGGCACCACACTCAGACCGCCACCGTCCGGGGGCGCTCGCACCAACTGGAGGAATCATGACCGCAGTGAAATCCGCCCTGGTCATCGGCAGCGGCATCGCCGGGCCGGTCACGGCGATGGCACTGCAGAAGGCCGGCATCGACGCCACCATCTTCGAGGCCTACGACGGACGGGCCGCCAACGTCGGCGGCGCGTTCACCATCGCCACCAACGGGCTGGACGCGCTGGACGCGATCGACGCCCTCGGGGCGACCGAGGGCCTGGGCTACCGGGCGCCGCGGATGCAGATGTACAACGCCGACAGCAAGCTGATCGGCACGCTGGCCACCGGCATCCCGCGCTCGGACGGCGTGAACAGCACCAGCTTCCGCCGGGCCGACATGTTCTCGGCGCTCAACGGCGAAACCAAGCGGCGCGGCATCCGCACCGAGTACGGCAAGCGGTTCGTCCGCTACACCGACAACGGTGACTCGGTCACCGCGCACTTCGCCGACGGCAGCGCGGCCACCGCCGACATCCTGATCGGCGCGGACGGCATCCACTCGCAGATCCGCAACATGATCGACAGCTCCGCGCCCAGCCCCCGCTACACCGGGCTGGTCTCCTTCGGCGGCTTCGCGGCCAACCCCGGCCTCACCCCGGACCCGACCGGCTGGCACATGACCTTCGGCCGCAAGGCCTTCCTCGGCGTGTTCGTGCCCAACGCCAAGGAGGTCTGGTGGTTCATCAACGTGCCGAGGGAGCAGCCGCTGTCCAAGGAGCAGATCGTCAACGACGGCCTCGAGCGCTGGACCAACCAACTGATCGACCTGTTCAAGAACGACAAGACCAAGGCCGAGGCGGTCATCCGGGCCACCGGCCCGGCCGGCCTCATCGTGCTCGGCGCCCAGTACGACCTGCCGGACGTCAAGCGCTGGCACCGGGGCCGGGTGGCGATCGTGGGCGACGCCGCGCACGCCGCGTCCACCAGCTCCGGCCAGGGCGCGTCGATGGCCATGGAGAGCGCCGTGACGCTGGGCCGGGCGCTGCGCGACTGCGCCACCCCGGAGGAGGCGTTCACCATCTACGAGCAGATCCGCCGCAAGCGCGCCGAGAAGATCATCGCCTACGGCCAGAAGAGCGCCAACTCCAAGGCGGCCGGCCCGTTCGCCGCGATGATGCGGGACACGTTCATGGGCATCGGCCTGAAGTACTTCTACAAGCCCGACTCGACCGACGCGTGGCTGCTGTCGCACCACATCGACTTCAACGCGCCGGTGCAGGTGGAGCTGGCCACGGTGTGACGTCCGCCGTCACCGGGTCGCAAGGCCGTCGCCCTGCGACTCGGTGACCGCGCGCAGGCCCTCCTGGGTCCACGTGAGCCGGCCGGCCCGTAGCTCGGTCAGCACCGCGTCGACCCAGCGGGCCTCGGCGGAGGCCACGGCCAGCAGGTACTCGGCGTCCAACAGGGACACCGCGGGCACGGCCGGCGCACTGGCCTCGATCCCGGCCGTCAGCCGGTCGGCCTCGGCCCGCAGCCGCACGGCGCGGGCCTCCAGCCGCGTGATCGCCTCGGCCGGCTCCAGCAGCGGGATGAACGACACCGCGGCCGGGAACTCGGCGAAGCTCTTGCGCGGGTCCGACAGCATGTCGCGTAGCCACTCGGCCGCCACCGCGTCGCCTTCGGCGGTGATCTCGTACACCGTGCGCTCGGGCCACTGGCTGTCCCGCTCGGTGTTCAGCACGGCGATCAGGCCGGTGTTGCGCAGCCGCTCGATCATCTTGTACAGCGAGGCCCGCGGCTCGACGTTGATCACCTCGTCCTTGCCCCACTGCTTGATCAGCTGCTGCATCCGGTACGGGTGCATGGGCTCGACCTTGAGCAGGCTCAGGATGGCCAGGGCGAGGGGGGATCGTCGATGGGCGCGGCTCACCAGGCCCATGGTAACCGTCCCCGGCCGCGGCGCTCAGCGCCCTTCTGGACCGCTTCCACAGCGACGCACCAAGAACGGCTGCCATCGTCCACGCCATTGCCAGCGATCGTCAGGGACGGAGTGGCACATGCGTGATTCGACACGGGTGCTGGTGATCGGCGGCGGACCCGCCGGCGCCACCGCCGCGGGCCTGCTCGCCAAGGAGGGTCTCGAGGTGACCCTGCTGGAGCGCGACCACTTCCCGCGTTTCCACATCGGGGAGTCGATCCTGCCGTCCTGCCGACCGATCTTCGAGCTGCTGGACGTGTGGGACAAGGTGCAGGCGCACGGCTTCCAGCCCAAGGGCGGCGCCTACTTCTTCTGGGGCACCGAGGAATGGGAGGTCGTGTTCAACGACCTCGGCAGCGACGGCACCAACGCGTTCCAGGTGGTGCGGTCGGAGTTCGACAAGCTGCTGCTGGACCACGCCCGCGAGCTCGGCGTCGACGTGCACGAGGGCGTGTCCGTGCGGGAGCTGGAGTTCGACGGGGACCGCCCGGTGGCCGCGGTCTGGGCCGAAACCGACAATTCCTCGGTCACCGGCCGGATCGGCTTCGACTACCTGGTCGACGCGTCCGGCCGCAACGGCGTGATGGCGGTGCGGCACCTGCGCAACCGCAAGTTCCACAGCGTGTTCCGCAACGTGGCGGCCTGGTCGTACTGGCGGGACGCGAAGAAGCTGGACCGTGGCCCCGAGGGCGCGATCGCGGTGTGCTCGGTCGAGGACGGCTGGTTCTGGGCGATCCCGCTGCACGACGGGACGCTCAGCGTGGGCCTGGTGACCGGCCGGGACGGGTTCAACGCCCGGCGCGGCGAACTCGGCTCCATCCAGGCGGTCTACGACGAGGCGCTGGCCAAGTGCCCGGCCGTGGCCCAGCTGCTGGAGGGCGCGACCCAGGTCGACGAGATGAAGGTGGAGCAGGACTACTCCTACGCCGCCGAGGAGTTCACCGGTCCGGGCTACTTCCTGGCCGGCGACGCCGCGTGCTTCCTGGACCCGCTGCTGTCCACGGGGGTGCACCTGGCGACCTACAGCGCGATGCTGGCCGCCGCGGCGATCGTCAGCACCGACCGCGGCGAGGTCGAGGCCGAGCAGGCCCGCAACTTCTACTCCACCGTCTACCGGCACGCCTACGAGCGGCTGCTGGTGCTGGTCTCCACGTTCTACGAGTCCTACCGCGGCAAGGAGCACCACTTCTACCAGGCGCAGTCGCTCAGCCAGGCCGACCGCGACGGGCTCAACCTCCAGTCGGCGTTCGACCGGATCATCACCGGCATCGAGGACATGGAGGACGCCGCCGACGTCTACGCCCGGGTGCAGCAGCACCTGCACGGCGCGGAGAGCGGCGACCCCAACCCGCTGGCCAACCTGAACAAGGTGCACGAGCAGCGGCAGGCGCCGATCAGCCCGGAGCAGGCGGTGGACGGGCTGTACCTGACCTTCTTCCCCACGTTCGGCCTGCGCCAGGCGCTGGCCGGCGTCGCCGGCGAGAAGTAGGGGGCGGGCGATGGAGCTGGGATTGACCGGCAAGCGGGTGCTGCTCACCGGCGGCACCCGGGGTATCGGCCGGGCCACCGCGCTGGCGCTGGCCGCCGAGGGCGCGTCGGTGATCGCGTGCCACCACACCGACGGCGAGGCGGCGTCGAGCCTGGCGCTGCGGCTCAAGGAGCTCGGCGACGGCAACGAGGTCGTCCGGGCCGACGTCACCGACCAGGCCGACGTGACGCGGCTGCTGGACCACGTCGGGACGGCGCTCGGCGGCCTGGACGTGGTGGTGAACAACGTGGGCGTGGACGGCTTCGTGCCGTTCGACGACCTCGCCGAGCCGGAGTGGCACCGGGTGCTCGACCACAACGTCACCTCCGCCTACCTGGTCACGCGGGCGGCGCTCGGGCTGCTGTCCGACGGCGCCTCCGTGATCAACGTCGGGTCCTCGGTCGCGTTGCGCGGGCGGGTCAACGGCGTGCACTACACGACGTCCAAGGCGGCCCTGATCGGCTTGACCCGGGCGCTGTGCAAGGAACTGGGGCCGCGGCGGATCCGGGTCAACACGGTCTCCCCCGGCCTCACCGAGACCGAGCCGGGCGCGGGCCTGCCGCCGGCCGCGGTGGAGCGCATCGTCGGCATGACCGCGCTGGGCCGGATCTGCCAGCCCGAGGATGTTGCCAACGCGGTGGTCTTCCTGGCCGGTGACACGTCCAGCTACATCTCCGGCGTCACGCTCAACGTCGACGGGGGTGTCTGATGGCGCGCCCGCTGGCGGTCATCGGCCTGGGCGGCATGGGATCGGGCATGGCCGCCGCGCTCGTCGCGGCCGGCCTGCCCGTCACCGTGTACAACCGGACGGCGGCCAAGGCCGAGCCGCTGGTCCGGGCCGGGGCGACGGCGGCCGCGTCGGCCGCCGAGGCCTGTGACGGGGCCGAGGTCGTGCTGCTCAGCCTGGCCGACGAGTCCGCTGTGGACGATGTGCTGTTCGGCGACGCCGTCGCGCGGCTCAAGCCCGGCGCGGTGGTGGTCGACACCTCGACCGTGTCGCCCACTTTCGCCCGCAACACCGAGCTGCGCCTGAACGCGTCCGGCATCGCCCGGGTCGAGGCCTGCGTGCTGGGCAATCCGCAGATGGCCCTGGCCGGCAAGCTGCGGGTGTTCGCGGCCGGGCGTGAGTCTGATGTGGACGGTGTGCGGGATGTGCTGTCCGTGCTCAGCCAGGAGATCCGGTACCTGGGGCCGACCGGCCGGGCCAGCACCCTGAAGCTGGCGTTCAACCTGCTGCTCGGCGTCCAGGTCGCCGGGCTGGCCGAGGCGGTGGCCTTCGCCGAGGGTGCGGGGCTGGGCCGGGACCTGCTGCTGGACGCCATCGACAACAGCGGTTGGCAGTCGCCGGTGCTCGCCTTCCGGTCCGGTTTCATGCGCCAGCGCAAGTACGAGCCGGCGGCCTTCCGCACGGTGTTGATGCGCAAGGACCTCATGCTGGCCGGCGAGCAGGCCCGGGCCAACGGCGTCGACCTGCCGGTGGTGAACGCGGCCGTGGAGCGCTACGACGACGTGGTGGCCGCCGGCCGGGGCGACGAGGACGCGGCCGTGCTGGTCGAGGTGCGACGCGAAAGGACGCAGGGGTGACGGCGACGGAGGAGTCGGTGGACGTCACCGAGCTCGGCACGGCCTTCTGCACGGCCAAGATCGTGCTCAGCGCGGTCGAGCTCGGCGTGTTCACCGAGCTGGCCGGCGGGTCGGCGACCGAGGACGAGTTGCGGGCCCGGCTCGGGCTGCACGCCCGCGCGGCCGCCGAGTTCCTCGACGCCCTGGTGGCGTTGGGCTTGCTGGCCCGCGACGGCGTGCGCTACCGGAACACCGCCGTCGCGACCGCGCAGCTCGTGCGCGGCCCCGATTATCAGGGCGGCTTCCTCGAGGGCGCGAACTACGTGCTGTACCCGGCCTGGGGGCAGCTGACCACCGCGCTGCGCACCGGCCAGCCCCAGGTGCCCGGCACCGCCGCGGACGCGGTCGCCGATCCTCGGGCGCAGCAGGGTTATCTGGCCATGCAGGACGCGCTGAGCGGGCCGCTGGCCGCCGACCTGGCCGGCGCCATCGACTGGTCGCGCTACAGCACGGTGGCCGACATCGGCGGCGCACGCGGCAACATGGTCAGCCTGTTGCTGACCGCGTTCCCGCACCTGCGCGGGCACGTGTTCGACCAGCCGGCCAACGAGGTCCCGTTCGGCGACCACATGCGGCTGCGCGGCGTAGCCGACCGGGCCGCCTTCACCGGCGGCGACCTGTTCCGCGATCCGTTCCCGCGGGCCGATGTGCTGGTGATCGGGCACGTGCTGGCCGACTTCTCGCTCAACGAGCGGATCTCGTTGGTCTTCAAGGCGTTCGAGGCGGTCAACCCGGGCGGGGCGCTGTTGGTCTATGACCCGATGACCGACCCGGACCGACCGGTTCTCGACGCCTCGGTGGCCGGCCTGCACATGCTGCTGATGACCGAGGGCGGACAGGCCTATCCGGTGGTGGAGTGCCAGCAGTGGTTGCGGGACGCGGGTTTCGCCGACGTCACGGGCACCAGGATCGGGCGGGGCAACGCAGTGGTGATCGGTCGTAAGGAGTGAGCATGGACATCGGGGTCGGGCTGCCCACCACCGTGCCGGGCTGCAGCGGGCCGGTGCTGACGGGGTGGGCCCGCCGGGCCGAGCACCTCGGCTTCGCCAGCCTCGGTGTGCTGGACCGGCTGGTGTACGACAACTACGAGCCGGTGGTCGCGCTGGCCGCGGCCGCCGCGGTGACCGAGCGGATCCGGCTGGCGGCCACCATTCTGATCGCCGCCTACCGGGACAGCCCGGCGGTGCTGGCCAAGCAGTTGGCCACCGTCGACCACCTCAGCGGCGGCCGGCTGGTCGTCGGTGTGGCGGCCGGCGGCCGGGAGGACGACTTCCTGGCGGCCGGCACCACGTTCGCGGGCCGCGGCAAGCGGCTGGACGACCTCGTGGCCACGCTGCGGGAGGTTTGGCAGGGCGACACCGTCGGCCCGGCCGCTGCTCCCCCACTCGTCATGGGCGGGCACTCGCCGGCGGCGATGCGCCGGGCGGCGGCGCACGGGCAGGGCTGGATCGGCGGCGGCAGTTCCACCGCCGGCTATGCGGCGCTGGCCGAGCAGGCCCGGCTGGCCTGGAAGTCCGCGGGTCGGGAGGACCGACCTCGGATGATGTCGCTGGGCTACGTCAGCCTCGGGCCGGACGGCCGGGAGCGGGCGCAGAGCTATCTGCGCGCGTACTACGCGTTCGCCGGGCCGAAGGCCGAGATGGCCGCCGCCGGCGCGATCACCGACGCCGGGCGGCTGCGGGAGACCATCGCCGCCTACGCCGAGGTCGGCTGCGACGAGCTGATCCTGTTCCCGTGCACCACCGATGTCGGCCAGCTGGACCTGATCGCGGCCGAGGCGCTGCCGTGATCACCACCGTGCTGTCCGTGGTGGCACTTCTCGGCAGCGGGCTGACCGCGGGTGTGTTGTTCGCGGTGGCGTTGAGCGTGCTGCCGGCCCTGTTCGCGATGCCGATGGATCGCTACATCGAGACGCACCGGCTGTTGGGCCGCAACTGGGACCCGACGATGCCGGTCATCGTGCTCACCTCGACCGCGGTGGACGTGGCGCTGGCGGTGTTGACCGACAAGACCGTGCTGTTCGCGATCGGGGCGGTGCTGCTGCTTGCGGTGTCGGGCGTTTCGCACCTGTGCAACGTCCCGATCAACCGCCGGGTCAAGGCCTTGGACACGGCCGAGATCCCGGCCGAGTGGCCCGATCCCCGACCGCTGTGGCGCCGCTTCCACACGCTGCGCACCGTACTGGCGATCCTGGCCCTGCTGGTCAACGCCGTCGCGATCGTCTGAGTCTCGTGTTTCACGAGTGAGGTGGTCAAGTCGGTGCCCGCGCCGCGCATTCGGCAACTCCCCGTCCGCCATCCCAGTGCGGGGGCGGAGAGCTGAATGCGCGGCGGGCGCATGACTCGGCCATCACGCAGACCACGCGCCGCCAAAGGTTCAGAACGAAGGCCAGTGGCGGACACCACGGTGCTGAACGCGCGGCGCGGGCACCAGACCGGAACACCACCCAGGCACAAACAAAAACCGGCCGGTGGCTACTGCCGGGTCAAGGCGTTGGACACGGCCGAGATCCCGGCCGAGTGGCCCGATCCCCGACCGCTGTGGCACCGCTTCCACACGCTGCGCACCGTGCTGGCCCTGCTGGTCAACGCCATCGCGATCGTCTGAGTCTCGGCAACGAGGTGGTCAAGTCGGGCGCCCGCCCCGCGCATTCGGCACTGCCCTGGTCGATTCGTGCGCCCGCGCCACGCAGTCACCACCACAGTGCCCACCTATGGAGCTCGCCGTTTCGGCGGTGGGGCGTCGCGGCCCCACCAACCCAAATCACCGCGTCCTGGCGCCATGAGGAGCAGACCGGCGCGGGAGTCAGACGTCCCACCACTCGTCAGCACCGCAGCCGACCTCGTACTGCCACCATCCCTGCGTCTGTCCCTGCGCCAGCAGAGCTTTGACGCCGGCGAAGTCCGCACCTGCCGGCACGGTGAAAGCCACCATGGGGAACTCCGTGCTGAACACCTCGCCGCCCAACCCTAACGGCGAGAGCCTTTGATGGACCGCTTGCGGGCTGCCGCCCAGCGGGCCGGTGGGCACGGGCACAACGCGGATCGTGCAGTTGCCGGACGAGCTGACCTGCCCGACAGCCCAGTGCAGCCCGTCGGGGTCGGTCCGGTACCTCACCACGTCGCCCTCGGCCACTCCGTCCTGCAGGAAAGGGACGTTCTCGACACGGGCCGTGTCATCGCTCAGCTTCGTCGCCCAGAGCCCTTCGGTGTCCGCTGGGAACCATCCCTCGCGGGGGACGAACCGGAACCAGACCTTGATCTTCTCGCCCGTGTTCTCCACAACGTCAATCATGCACCGAGCGCGAACGGCACAGCCACATCAGGTCTGGAAGGTGGTCAAGGCGAGGGCGTGCGGTGGCGACATGGTGGTGATCGCGCGGCGCGGGCACCAGACGGCCCCACCAACAACAAAAATCCGGCCTGCGGCAGTTGCCACAGGCCGGTTTTTCGTCATGCCGGTTTGTTGGCGATCACCAGTGACATGTCGGTGCTCAGCGGTCGGTGCTCGACCTTGCCGTAGCCGGCGTCGTGCAGCCAGGCCGTCAGCTGCGAGAGCCGGTGGCCACCGCCGCCCGGGGTCATCAGCTGCATGTTGATGCCCCGCACCAGGTTGCGGAAGTAGCTCGGCTCGCCCTCGACGATCACCGAGTCGCAGATGAGCAGCGCGCCGCCCGGCCGCACCGCGGGGAACGTCCGAGCCAGGAGCTCGCGGCGCTGGTCCTCGGTCCAGTCGACCAGGGCGTGGTTGAGCATCAGCAGGTCGGCCTCGGGAATGTCGTCGGCGAAGAAGTCGCCGCCGTGGAAGCGCAGCCGCGCCCCGTCCGGGCCGAGCTCGGCCATGTGCGCGTCGAACTGCGGCCGCACCGCCGGCAGGTCGAAGACGACGGCGTCCAGGTGCGGGTACTCCTGCGCCACCAGGGCCAGCGTGTCGCCGCGGCAGCCGCCGAGGTCGACCACGCTGCGATGGCTCTCCCAGTCGAACGCCTTGACCAGGGCGGGAATCAACGGCCGGCTGATGCTCTCGGTCATCTTGGTCAGCAGGGCCACCCGGACCGGGTCGTCCCACAGGCCGTCGAACATCTCGTGGCCGCTCTCGGCGGCCAGCGGCGGCTTGCCGGTGCGCAGCAACTCTCCCAGCTGACCCCAGGCCGGATACATGACCTGGTCGGCCCAGCTGAGGAAGCCGCCGAGGAAGTTCTCCCCGCCGGCGCTGAGGAACTCGTTGGCCACACTGCCGTTGCTGTACTTGCCGCCGGCGTTCTCCAGCAGCCCCAACGCGACCAACGCGTCGAGGAACAGGCCGGTCCCCCGTGGGTGCAGCTCGAGCCGCTCGCACAGCTGGTCGGCGGTGGCCGGGCCGTCGGCCAGCGCGGTGAACAGCCCGATCTCCGCGCCGGTCAGCACCAGCTTGGCGGTCTGGAAGGCCGTCGCCTGCTGCTGCACGGTGGCCAGGTCGATGGTGGTCATCTACTCGCTCCTGTTCACGCGTCGAGGCCGGCCAGGCCGGCGAGAACGGGGGCCAGCACGGCGGCCGGCTCGGCGGCGCCCTCGGCCGAACGCCAACCGACGAAGGCGTCCGGGCGGACCAGCGTGGCCCCGTCGGGCTTGAGGCCGTAGGTGGCGGCGAAGTCCCAATCGGACGGCCGCAGCGGACTGTCGGGCCCGATCTCGTGGCACACCAAGGGAATCCCGAGCCGCTGGGCCACGTCCTGCGCGGCCTGGGCCCACGCCTTGCCCTCGGGGCCGTGCAGCAGCACGTAAGAGTCCCAGAACAGGTCGACGGTGGACAGCCGCTCCCCGTCCCGGTCCAGCCACACGTGCGGGGCCCGGGTGCCGGGCTCGCCGGACAGCTCCAGCTTGGGCGTGAGGACGCGGTCGTCCTCGCTGCCGATCACGGCCGAGGACAGGTAGCGGTAGCCGAGCGTGATGATCACGTCGTCCACCATGCTGACCAGGTCCTCCTCGGAGCCGTGGCCGTGCCGGATCCGGCTGCGGGCCAGGGCCTGCTCGGCCATCGCGTTGCCGACCTGGTGCCGCTCGTCGTGATAGGTGTCGAGCAGCCGGTCGCCGGCCCAGCCGCCCAGCACGCCGGCCAGCTTCCAGGCCAGGTTGTGGGCGTCGTGGATGCCGGTGTTGGCCCCGAACCCGCCGGCCGGCGGGTGCACGTGCCCGGCGTCGCCGGCCAGGAACACCCGGCCGACGCGGAAGTGCTCGGCCACCAGCTGGGCCCCGGTCCACGGCACCTTGTCCACGATCTCCACGTCGATGTCGCGGCCGGCGGCCGAGCGCACGATGTCCACGCAGCGCTCGTCGGTGAAGTCGGCCGGGGTCTCGCCGCGCTCCGGGAAGTACAGCGGGGCGGCCAGCCACGGGTCGCGGCCGTGCAGCCGGGACAGGCCCATCATGGAGTCGCGGGCGTTGGCGTAGCAGAGGATGAACTTCGCGCCCTTGAGCAGGTCCTCCAGCTCCGGGGCACGGAAGTAGATGCTCAGCGCGTTGAACACGGTGCCGCGGCCGTGCCGCTGCACGCCCAGCGCCTTGCGCACCCGGCTGCCGGCGCCGTCCGCGCCGACCAGGTACCTGGACCGGATCCGGGTCACCTTTCCGGTCGCCGTCTCCTCGACGACCGCGGTGACGCCGTCGTCGTCCTGCTCGAAGGACACCAGTTGGGTGCTGAACCGGACCTCGGCGCCGTACTCCTGCGCCTTGTCCACCAGGACCCGCTCGTAGCGGTCCTGGCCGCAGCCCATCACCCGCTCCGGGCTGACCCTCGGGCCGTCCAGGCTCGGCGCCTCCAGCACCACCTTGTCGTCGATCTCGGCGAAGGTGTTGACCTTGATGATGCCGCCCTCGAAGAAGGCGTGCGAGTCGCCGATCTCCAGCGCGCGGATGTCCGGCCCGATGCCGGCCGCGCGGAACAGCTCCATGGTGCGGGCCTGCAGGCCCGGCGCCCGCGGCAGCAGCGAGGTCTCGCCGCGTTTCTCCACCAGCACGGTCCGGATCCCGTGCCGGCCGAGGAACACGGCGGTGGCCAGGCCCACCGGCCCGCCACCGACGATCAGCACGGGGACGTTCTTGTCGTACACGGCGACTCCCTGGGGTAGACCAGCTCGGTCGGAGCATTCCGTGCCCCGGTCGGGAAATCCTGGTGACACCGTCGTGATGGGGACGCGTTCCTGGACCCGCGCCCCAAGTCGGCCCCACGCGGGCGTGCCAGCGTGGCCCACACCGACCAGGAAAGGACCAACCCGGATGACAGGCATCGCGCAGGACACCGGCACTCCCGCCGGGATCATCCGACTGGGCAACGCTTTCTGCGACGCCAAGGCACTGCTGACCGCGGTCGAGCTCGGGCTGTTCGACACGCTGCACGAGACCGGGCCGCTGGCCGAGGAGGACATCCGCGCCCGCCTCAAGCTGCACGGCCGCGGTCTGTCCGACTTTCTCAACCTGTTGACCGCGCTGGAACTGCTGACCCGGGACGCCGAGGGCCGCTACGGCAACGCCACCGGCGCCGACCGCTATCTGGTGCGGGGCAAGAGCTCCTACGTCGGCGGCTTCCTGGAGCGGTCCAACCGGAACCTGTACCCGGCGTGGGGCAAGCTGGGCGAGGCGCTGCGCACCGGCCAGCAGCAGTCCGGCTCCGACTTCACCACCGTGACCAAGAATCCCCACATCCTCCGGCAGTTCATCGGCATGATGGACGCGCTGACCCAGGTGCTCGGCCCGGCGCTGATCGAGGCGTTCGACTGGTCGGACGCCAAGTCGGTGCTGGACGTTGGCGGCGCCCGGGGCAACCTGTGCAGCCAGATCGTCAAGGCCCAGCCGCACCTGGCCGGGCACGTGCTCGACCTGCCGGAGATGGAGCCGTTCTTCGACGAGCACGCGGCCGCCCTTGGCCTCTCGGACCGGTTGACCTTCCACGGTGGCAGCTTCTTCGAGCGGGAGCTGCCGCCCGCCGACGTGGTCGTGCTCGGCCACGTGCTGCACGACTGGGACCGCGAGCAGCGCGGCCACCTGATCACCAAGGCGTACCGCGCGGTCAACCCGGGCGGCGCGCTGATCGTCTACGACCGCATGCTCGACGAGGACCCGCGGCACGTGGAGAACCTGGTGATCAGCCTGGACATGCTGCTGGTGACCGACGGCGGCTCGGAGTACCCGGCCAGCGAGGTGGTGGAGCACGCCACCGCCGCCGGCTTCGCCTCGACCACTCAGGAACCGCTGAGCGACTTCGACACGATCGTGGTGTGCCGCAAGGCGAAGTGAAAACGAGGGGGCCAGCGTCGCTGGCCCCCTCGTTCGTCATTCCTTGACCGACAGCTGCGATATGCACCGCAGCAGGCTCCGTTGGAACGTGGCCACGAACCCGTCCACGGTGCCGGTGTCCCGTGGCTTGGTCAGGTAGGGCGCGAGCTTGCGCTCGATCTCCTGCACGCCCGGGTGGCTGGCCATGTGCCTTGCCACCACGTCCAGATCGCCCTCGTACTCGATGAACCGGACCATGGTGTCGTCCCGGATGAACAGGGCGGTGCCGAGGATGCGGGTCCCCGGGTTGCCCGGCACGTCCGCCGCGCCGACCCGGCGGAACCCGCCGAAGATCTCCTCGATCTCCTTCTCGTGACCGCCCTTGATGTCGTATCTGATCGCCGCGATCGCCATCGTGCTCCCTCTAGTCGAAGTCGAACGCGCTGGCCACGGTCGACCCGTCCGGCTCGGTCACCTTGATCGACTTGGTCGGGCAGCCGCGGGCCGCCCGGCGCACGGCGGCGTGCAGCTCCGCGCCGGGCTCCTCGTCGAGCACCAGCACCTGGCCCAGGTCGTCGTCCTGGGCGAACACCGTCGGCGCGCGGTACACGCACAGGCTGCTCACCACGCACGTCTCCCGGTTGGCCGCGACCCGCATCACCATTCGACCGGGACCTCCGTGAACCCCTCCATGAAGCCGCCCAGCGCCCGCGGCAGCTGGTCGCCGGGCACCGCGAGGCGCAGGTCCGGGAACCGCCGCAGCAGCGACTCGGTGGCCACCTGGAGCTCCATCCGGGCCAGCGCCGCCCCGACGCAGTAGTGCAGGCCGGCGCCGAAGGTCATGTGGTGGTTCTCGGTCCGCCGGATGTCGATCTCGAAGGGCCGGTCGAACACCTCGGGGTCCATGTTGGCCCCCTCCTCGGACAGCAGCACGCTGGTGCCCTTGGCGATGACCGACCCGTCGGACAGCGGGATGTCGGCGACGGCGTAGCGCAGCGTGCCGACCGAGGAGCCCATGATCTGGGTCCGCAGCAGCTCCTCCACCGCCGACGGCACCAGCGACCAGTCGTCGCGGATCTCCTTGACCAGCTCCGGGTGGTGCAGCAGCACCGCGGTGCCGGTGCCGATCTGGCTGGCCGTGGTGACGTAGCCGGCGATCAGCAGGCCGGTCACCCAGAAGTGCAGCTCGTGCTCGTTGAGCCGGTTGTCGTCCTCGTCCCGGACCTTGATCAGCGCGCTGATCAGGTCGTCGCCCGGGTCGGCCCGCTTGGACTCGATCAGCTCGGCCAGGTAGCGGAACAGGTCGCCACGGGCCTTGGCCACCTCCTCCGGCGGCAGCTTGCTGACCGACAGGAAGCCGTCCACGCTGGCCCGGAAGTGGCTGCGGTCCTCGGGCGGGATGCCCAGCAGCTTGCAGATCACCCGGATCGGCAGCGGGAAGGCGAACGCCTCGTTGAGCTCGGCCGGCCGCGGACCCGCCTCCATGGCGTCCAGCAGCTCGTCGGTGATCTCCTGGGCCACCGGGCGCAGCCCCTCGATGCGCCGGGCGGTGAAGGCCCGCGTGACCAGGCTGCGGACCTGGGTGTGCTTGGGCGGGTCGGGATCGATGTGCGGGTTGGTGAACAGGTCGTTGTCGGCCGAGATGCGAGCCGCGTCGGGCCGGGCGATGTTGCGGCTGAGCCGGTGGTCGGCGAACAGCGACCGGACGTCCCGGTAGCGGGTCACCAGCAGCGCCTTGTCCCCGCTGGGCAGCGTCACCTGCACCGCGGACTTGTCGTGCAGGCCCTGCAGCGCCTGCGGCACCTGCATCGGCGGTTCCCAGGCGAACGGGTAGCGAACGGCTTCCGTGGTCATGGCTCGCCCTTTCCTCAGGCCGGCCAGGCCGGCTGCTGCCAGCACGCCTGGGCGAAGACCCACTCGTAGCGGCTGGAGATGGTGAACTGCTCGACCAGCCGGTCCCGCTCGCCGGCCGAGGAGTTCTCGCCGACCTCGTCGGCCAGGTCCAGGAACCACTGCACGGTCCGGGCGTAGCCGTGTCCGGGCAGGTACGCCTCGATCCACTTGTCGTAGCGGGAGTCCAGCTTGTGCCGCTCGACCAGGTCCAGGCTGACCTTGTCGTTGAACCACACCATCGGCAGCAGCGCGCCGACGCCGGCGGCGAACGACGTGGCGCTGGCCGCGGTCAGCGAGCTGATGTAGGCGTGGGTGGACGGGTCGACGGGCGTCGGCTCCGTGCCCAGCGCCGGCAGCTCCAGCTCCTCGGCCAGCTCCTCGTAGCGGGCCCGCAACCGGGTGGCGGCCTCCAGGCTGCCGACGACCGAGCGGCCGAACAGCAGCGCCTGCGAGTCCTTGGGCGCGGCCGCGCCGACGCGGTGCAGCGCCCGGGCGTAGGTGGGCAGCAGGTGCTCCGAGTCCTGGCGGACGAAGTGCAGCAACGCCTCGGGCGGCAGCGTGCCGTCCCGCAGACCGGACCAGAACGGATTGTCCAGCACCTTCTCCAGCGCCGGCTCGGCGATGGCGAGAAGTTCCTTGTGCAGCATGCGATCCTCTCTCAGACGTCCAGGCGAACCCGGTAGTGGCGGAGCCACGAGTCCAGTTGCAGCACCATTTCGACGTTCCTGCGCTCGCCCCAGCCGTCCACCGCGATGGGGCGGCGTTCGTCGCGCAGCGCGGCGGCGGCCGGGCCGTCCAGCAGCGGCCGCACCGGGCTGGCCGGATCGGCCACCACGGCGTCGAACCGCTCCCGCAGCACCTGGCCGTAGCCCGGGTCCTGGGTGACCGGGAACGGGCTCTTGGGCCGGTTCAGCACCTGTTCCGGCAACAGGTCCGCGACCGCGGCCCGCAGCACGCTCTTCTCACGGTTGTCGGCGGTCTGCATCGACCACGGGATGTTGAACACGTACTCGACGAGCCGGTGGTCGCAGAACGGCACCCGCAGCTCCAGCCCGACCGCCATGCTCAGCCGGTCGTCACGGGTCAGCAGCAGCGGCAGCCAGCGGGTCAGGTGGGCGTAGCTGATGCCGCGCTTGGCCCGGTCCTCGGCCGACTCGCCCGGCGTGGTCGGCACTTCGGCGAGGGTGTCGGCGTACCGGTCGGCGGTGTAGCCGCGCACGTCGACCTTGTCGAGGAGCGCGGGGTCGAGCAGGCCGGTGCCCATGCCGTGCGGCGCGACCTTGAAGCCCATGCTCACCCACGGGAAGTTGCCGGTGTCGACCAGCGTGGGGTCGCGGAACGACTTGTAGCCGCCGAACAACTCGTCGGCGATCTCCCCCATCAGCGCCACCGTCGACCGCTCCCGCACCGCGCGCAGCAGCAGGAACAGCGAGCGGTCCATGTCCGGGATCGGCCGTGGCAGGTCCTGGGCCCGCAGCGCGGCCGCCTCCACCAGCGGGTCCACCATGTCGCTGGTGCGCAGCACCACCCGCTCGTGGTCGGTGCCGACGTGCTCGGCCACCGCGGTGGCGAACGGGGCGTCCGGGTCCTCGTGCCAGAAGTCCTTGCGGAACCGCTTCTCGTGGCCCTCGAAGTCGACGGCGAAGGTGGTCGGCTTGGCGCCGGTGGCCTTCGCGGCCAGCGCGACGATCGCGCTGGAGTCCAGGCCGCCGGACAACAGCGTGCACAGCGGCACGTCGGAGACCAGGTGGGCGGACACCGACTCGGCCAGCAGCTCGCGGACCGTGGACACCGTGGTGTCCCAGTCGTCGGTGTGCTCGATCGCCGGCAGCGACCAGTACCGCCTGCTCGTCACCTTGTCGGCCGTGACCGTGACGACGTGTCCCGGTTGGACCTCGTGCATGCCGCGGTAGACGGCGTGGCCCGGCGTGGCGATGTAGCCCAGCAGCTCGGCCAGCCCCTCGGCGTCGACCACGGCGTCCAGCCCCGGGTGGGCCAGCAGCGCCTTGGCCTCCGAGCCGAAGACCACGCCGCGGCCGATCTTGGCGTACAGCAACGGTTTCACGCCGAGGCGGTCCCGGGCCAGCAGCAGCGTCTCACGCCGCGGGTCCCAGACCGCGAAGGCGTACATGCCCTCGAGGCGCTCCACGCAGTCCTCGCCCCACTCGAGGTAGGACCGCAGCACCACCTCGGTGTCGCTGGCGGTGCGGAAGCGGTGCCCCCGGCCCTCCAGTTCCGTTCGCAGCGTCCGGAAGTTGTACACCTCGCCGTTGTAGGCGAGCACGGCCAGCACCCGGCCCGACTCCTCGGCCACCATGGGCTGGTTGCCGCCGGGGATGTCGATCACCGCCAGCCGGCGGTAGCCGAGCGCCGCGTGCCGGTCCGCCCACACGCCCTCGGCATCCGGCCCGCGATTGGCCATGGTGGCGGCCATCGTGCGCACGGTGCTCGTCTGAAGTCGCATGTCCCGCTCGAAGTCGACCCATCCTGTGATGCCGCACATGGCGTCAGTGTGTGGCAGCCGGCTGTGGCGACGATCCAAGGCCGATGGTGGCCGAATCCGTTGCGGCGCTCAGGGATCGCGCCACGTCGGCCGGCGTGGCCGCGGCGGCGATCTCGGCGGCGATCCGGCGGGCGTTGTCCCGTTCCCGTTCGCCGGCAAGGAGTTCCTCGACCTCGACGCGCAGCTGCCCGGTCACCGCCTCGTCCCGGGTGAGCACCAGGCCGGCGCCGGCCGCCTCCACTCGGCCGGCATGGCCGGCGTGGTCGGGCAGTTGCGGCACATGGAGCTGGGGCACGCCGTGGGACAGTCCAGTCAGGACAGTGCCCGCGCCGCCGTGCCCGATCAGCAGCCGACACTGCGGCAACAGCAGATCCAGCGGCACGTCCTCGACCACGGTGACGCCGTCGGGTAGGTCGCCGAGCAGCTTCCGCTGCGCCGCCGAGATCGCCACCACGACGTCCAGGCCCTTGAGGCCGCGGACGATGTCGCCGACCGGGAACAGCGCGGGATCCAGCCTCGCGATGGTGTGTCCCCAGGTGACCACCACCCTCGGCCGGCCGGTGCCCGGCGGCGGGTCGATGATCCGACGACTGTCGATGGTGAAAGGCAGGTGGCGCATGGTGATCCGGTCGCCGCCGCCCGGGAAGCGCAGGCTCGGCGGGGTCGGGTCGACGGTCACCGCGGCCATCGGGTCGACGGGGGACACGCCGTGCCGCACGGCGATCGGGGCCAGCAGCTCGGGCAGCAGATTCCCGGCCCGCAGCAACAGGTCCGGGCCGTACAGGTGACGCACCGCCGGCACGCCGGCCGCCGCCGCGGCGATCGGGCCGGCCCAGGTCGTGGTGTCGAAGACCACCAGGTCCGGCGCCCAGCGTCGGGCCAGGGCGACCAGGTCGCCGGCCATCGCCTCGGTGTGCGCCAGGAACATCTGCAACGCGCGCGGCCCCTTGCCGCCGCCGCGCGGTGCGGCGCCGCCGGCGGCCGAGGGCAGCACGTACTGGCGGACCATGGCCACCGAGTCGACGTCCGCGCCGACCCCGTACGCCGTGAGTCCGACCCGGGCGACCTCGGGCAGCAGCGAGGGCTGCACCGCCACCAGCACCTCGTGCCCGGCCGACTGGAACGCCCACGCCAGCGGGGTGATCGCGGCCAGGTGCGACGGCCAGGCCCAGGTCGTGAACAACACGCGCATCTGTCTCGTCCTCCCAGGCCAACGGACCTCGCCCGGCCACCGTCCCAGCGGCCGATGGGGCCCGGATCGGGGCGGGATGGTGGTCCGGCCCAGCGGCCGACAACCGGCCGTCGCCACCATGGCGGCATGGTGGATACCGCACGATCGGCACTGGTCACGGGCGCGAATCGGGGACTGGGCCGGGCCGTCGCCCGGCGGCTGCACGGGCTGGGCCTGCGGGTGGTGGTCGCCGGCCGCGACGGCCGCGACGCCAGGGACGTGGCCGAGGAGCTCGGCGACGGCGCGACCGGCATCGAGCTCGACGTCACCGACGACGAGAGCGTGCGGCGGGCCGTCAAGCTGGCCGGCGTGGTCGACGTGCTGGTCAACAACGCCGGCGTGATGTCCGACCAGGGCTACGACCCGCTCACTGTGCCGATCGACGTGGTGGACCGGCACCTCACCGTCAATGCCCTTGGCGCGCTTCGGGTGTCGCAGGCGTTCGTGCCGGCGATGGTGGAGCGCGGCTGGGGCCGGGTGGTGTTCGTGTCCAGCGGCACCGGCTCGTTCGCCAACGGGCTTTTCCCCGGCGCACCGGCCTATTCGCTGTCCAAGACGGCGGTCAACGGCGTCACGCAGCTGCTGGCCACCGCCACGAAAGGCACCGGGGTGCTGGTCAACGCGGTCAACCCCGGCCTGGTGCGGACCCGGATGGCCCCGCAGGCGCAGCGCTCGGCCTGGGACGCCTCGGCCGACATCGCCGACGCCGCCTGCCTGCCGGACGATGGGCCGAGCGGAGTCTTTCTCCGGCATGGCAAGCAGATCGACTGGTAATTCAGGTCGGCCCCAGTCCGCTCCCAGGCCGACCTGCCATGGTGGCAAGGAATTCCCGTCCCCCACAGGAGACTCGATGCATCGCACCCTCATCGTGGCCAGGATGGACGCCGCCGACGCGTCCGCCGTCGCCGACGTGTTCGCCGAGTCCGACAACACCGAGCTGCCGCACCTGATCGGGGTGTCGCGGCGGACCCTGTTCGCCTTCCACGACCTGTACTTCCACCTGGTCGAGGCCGACGCCGACATCAACCCCGACCTGTACAAGGCCCGCAGCACCCCGCTGTACAAGGACATCAACACCAAGCTGGGCGACTTCATCTCGCCCTACGACCCGAACTGGAAGGAACCCAAGGACGCCATGGCCTCCCCGTTCTACGTGTGGACGCCGGCCGACGGGAGGGTCCTGTGACGACGTCCCGAGAGCTGAAGATCGCGGCCGGCGACTGCGTGCCCAACCGGCGCCGCGGCGGCGACCTGCGAGTGACCCTCAGCCCCAAGACGGTCGGCTCCACGTCCGGCTTCGGCGGGGTGCTGCGGCTGGCCCCCGGCGAGTTCGTGGCCGAGCACTACCACCCGTACTCCGAGGAGTTCCTGCACGTCGTGGCGGGCACGCTGACGATGACCCTGGACGGCGTCGACGTGGCGCTCGGCCCGGGCGACTCGCTGCTGGTGCCGATCAACGTGCGGCACCGGCTGGTCAACGTGGGTCTGGACGAGGCGCACGCGGTGTTCCACCTGTCCCCGCTGGCCCCGCGGCCGGACCTCGGGCACGTGGACACCGAGGCGGTGCCCAACCCGGAGGCGCCGCACGTGCCCGTCGGCAGCCAGCCCAAGGCGGACAACCGGCCCGAGGGCGGCCGGTGACCGGCCGGGCGGTGGTCACCGGCATCGGCGTGGTCGCGCCCGGCGGCATCGGCCGGGAGGCGTTCTGGGACCTGCTGGTCTCCGGCCGCACCGCGACCAGGACGATCAGCCTGTTCGACCCGACCGGCTTCCGCTCGCGCATCGCCGCCGAGTGCGACTTCGACCCGGCCGCCGCAGGCCTGTCCCCGCAGCAGATCCGGCGGATGGACCGGGCCGCCCAGTTCGCCATCGTCTGCACGCGGGAGGCGTTGGCCGACAGCGGGATCGAGCTCGGCGGGCTGCCGCCGGAGCGGATCGGCGTCAGCATCGGCAGCGCGGTCGGCTGCACGATGGGCCTGGAGGAGGAGTACGCCGTGCTGTCCGACGCCGGGCAGCGGTGGCTGGTGGATCACAGCTACGGCGTGCCGCACCTGTACGGCTACATGGTGCCGAGCACGCTGGCGGTGGAGGTGGCGTGGGAGGTCGACGCCGAGGGGCCGGTGACCCTGGTCTCCACGGGCTGCACGTCCGGGCTGGACGCCGTCGGGCACGGCGTGCAGCTGATCGCCGAGGGCAGCGCCGACGTGGTGATCGCGGGCGCGACCGACGCCCCGCTGTCCCCCATCACCTCGGCCTGCTTCGACGCGATCAAGGCCACCTCGGCCGACAACGACGACCCGTCGACCGCCTCCCGGCCGTTCGACGCCGACCGGCACGGGTTCGTGCTCGGCGAGGGCTCGGCCGTGCTGGTGCTGGAGGAACGGGAGGCGGCGCTGCGGCGCGGCGCTCGGATCTACGCCGAGATCTCCGGTTTCGCCAACCGCGCCAACGGTTTCCACATGACCGGCCTCAAGCCGGACGGGCGCGAGATGGCCGAGGCGATCCGGGTGGCGCTGGACCGGGCCCGCCTCGACGCCACCGACGTGGACTACATCAACGCGCACGGCTCCGGCACCAAGCAGAACGACCGGCACGAGACCGCGGCGTTCAAGCGGTCGCTCGGCGACCACGCGTACCGGGTGCCGGTCAGCTCCATCAAGTCGATGGTCGGCCACTCGCTCGGCGCGATCGGGTCGATCGAGGTGGCGGCCTGCGCGCTGGCGCTGCAACGGCAGGTGGTGCCACCGACGGCCAACCTGCGCACCCGCGACCCCGAGTGCGACCTGGACTACGTGCCGCTGACCGCCCGTGAGCACAAGACGGACGTGGTGCTGTGCGTGGGCAGCGGTTTCGGCGGCTTCCAGAGCGCCATGGTGCTCGGCCGCGGCTAGTGTCCGCTCATCGACTAGTATACTTTCTACTATGAGCGGCCCGGCCGGGTCGCGCGGCTGAGACAAGGGGCGCGGCACATGGATCTTGGTTTGCGGGACCGGAGAATTCTGGTCACGGGGGCGACCCGGGGCATCGGCAAGGCCGTGGCCCTGGCCTTCGGGGCCGAAGGGGCGCGGGTCGCCATCACGTACAACTCGGCGGCGGACGAGGCGGCGAAGGTGGTCGCGCAGCTGGGCGGCGAGGACCGGTCCTTCGCCGTTCCGTACGACCTGCGCGACCTGGACTCGGTCGACGCCGCGGTGAACGCGGTCGTCGACCGCTGGGGCGGCGTCGACGTGCTGGTGGCCAACGCGCTGTACTTCACGTGGGAGGACCCGGCCACCACGCCCACGTTCGAGAACACCGACACGGCGGAGTGGTCCTCGCGGCTGCGGGCCAACGTCGAGGGCACCATCCGCACCGCCCAGCTGGCGCTGCGGGGGATGCGGGAGCAGAAGTGGGGGCGGGTCGTGATCCTGTCCTCCACCACCGCGCACAACGGCCTGCCCGGCTCGGAGATCTACAGCGCGTCCAAGGCGGCCATGCACGGCTTCGCCCGCGGCGCGATGTGGGGCGGCGAGGGCAGCGGCGTGCTGGTCAACGTGGTCGCGCCGGGGCTCACCCTGACCGAGAGCGCCTACGAGGCGATGGCGGCCAGCCCGGTGACCAAGGGCATGGCCGACCACGAGCTGTCCATCACGCCCAGCGGCCGGCTCAGCGATCCGGAGGACATCGCGCGGCTGATCGTCTTCCTCGGCTCGGAGGCCAACGGCAACGTCACCGGCGAGGTCGTCCGGACCGCCGGCGGCCGCTAGCGGAAGCGCCCGGCGTTGGCCGTCAGCCAGGCCGCGAACGTGGTGGGCGGTCGACCGGTGATCCGCTCGACCGTCGGCAGCGCGACGCCACCGCGCTCGGGATCGGTGTTCCCGAGCGCGGTGAGCATGCCGGCCACGAAGTCGGCGTCCATGCCGGCCGACCGCATCGCATCGCCGACGGTCTCCGGCGGCGCGTCGACGTAGCTGATCTGCTCACCCAGCACGGAACTCAGGATCGCCACCTGCTCCGGCAGGGTCAGCGGCTGCGGCCCGGTCAGGGCGTGGATCTCGTTGTCGCCGTCCTCGGACCGCAGCAACCGCACCGCCACCGCCGCGATGTCGGCGGGGTCGATCAGCGCGCGGGCGATGTCGCCGTACATGCCGTACACGGTTCGCTGTGACCGCACGGAATGCAGCCACTGGAACGCGTTCGACATGAACGCCGTCGGCCGCAGCACCGTGCACCGCACCCCGGACTCGCGCAGGCTCCGCTCCCCCGCCGCCAGCAGTCGGGCGTACAGGTTGTCGGCCGGCGGCAGCACGTCCAAAGAGGACAGTTTCACCACGTGCCGGACCTTGCCGCCGGCCAACGCCGCCGCCACGTTCGCGTCCTGTGTGGACGATCGCGGGCCGGCCGGCACCGCCACGAACACCCGGTCCACCCCGTCCAGGGCGGCGTCAAGGGTCCGCGGGTCGTCGAGATCGCCGCCGACGGCCTCGCATCCGGGCAGTGTCGGGAACTTCTCCGGCGTACGGGTGAACGCCCGCACCGACTCGCCGGCGGCGACCAGCTGCGCCACCAGCTCCCGGCCGACGTTGCCGGTGGAACCGAGAACCAGGATCACTTGCCGCCTCCGCTCGCGTCCAGGCTCGGCGGCGTCCAGCCACCGACGTCCGCCGTCGCCTTCACGGCCGGCCCCGACGGCAGCAGCCCGGCGACCCGGTCCCGCAGCAGCACAGCCAGCGGGTGCTCCAGCATCGTCATCTTGCCCATGCTGTGCGACGCCTCGGTGATCTTCCACGTGTGCGGCCGCCGCTGCTCGTCGTACCGCCGCAGCGCGGTCGGCAGATCGTCCGAGCGCTGCAGGTTCGCGCACAGCACCACGGCATCCTCGATGGCCTGGCACGCGCCCTGGCCGATGTCCGAGGTCATCGGGTGCGCGGCGTCGCCCAGCAGCGCCACCCGGCCCTGCACGAAGGTGGACAACGGCGTCCGCAGCTCGTTGCTGTCGTGGTGCAGCACGACCTCCGTGGCCGCGATGATCTCGGGAATGGGGTCGTGCCAGGAACCGAAGCGGCGCAACACTTCGGCATGCTCGTCCGGGTAACGGGAGCCGGCCGGGGTGTTGGCCACGGCGTACCAGCCGACCCGGCCGCCGGCCAGCGGCATCCGCCCGAACTGGTGACCACGGCCCCAGGTGTTGCCGCTGGCCTCCGGGTGGAAGACGGGCCGAGTAGTCGCGCCCTGCCAGACGCTGTGCCCGCTGTAGGCCGGCGCGGGCGCGTCGGGCCACAGCTGTCGGCGCAGCCGGCTGCTGATGCCGTCGGCCACGACGACCAGATCGCCTTGCCGGCTCAGGTGATCGTCGCCCTTGCGGTAGGCGACGCCGCCGTCCTCGGTGACCTTGGTGACCTCGGCCCCCGTGATCACCGACTCGGCCGGCACGGCCGAGCCGATCACCGACAACAGGTCGGCCCGCAGCAGGGCCACCGAGACCAACCCCCGCTGCTGCATGACCAGCGGGTCGATGCCGTGCATGATCCGACGGCCGTTCGGCGCGCGAACGCCGGGCGGCCGCACGATCGCCGCGATCGCCCGGAGTGCGTCGCCGACGCCGAGTTGGTCGAGGGCCTTCTGCGCGCTCGGCATCAGCGAGATGCCGGCGCCGATCTCCCGCAGCGTGTCGTGCCGCTCGAGAACCGTCACGTCCCAACCGATGCGGTGCAGGCCGGCGGCGGCGGACAGCCCGCCGATACCACCGCCGACCACGATGGCCTTCACCGCTTCGCCCGGTACTCGAGGATGGCCAGGTTGCCCGGCTGCGGGTCGTTGGCCGGCTCGAAGCCCTCGGCGGCCAGCATCCGGTGCCACTCGTCGGCGCTGCGCTCGCGGCCGCCCAGCGCGGCCAGCATCTCGATGTCGGTGAGCTTGCCGATGTCCCAGCCGCCCGGCGCGGTCAGCACCATGTCCACGATCAGCAGCCGGGCCTCGGGATCGTCGCCGATGGCGGTGCGGATGGTGCGGGCGATCCGGGCCGCGTCGGTGTCGTTCCAGTTGTGCATGGCGTGCTTGATCAGGTACGCGTCGCAGCCGGCCGGCACCTCGGCGAAGAAGTCCACGTCCACGATGTCCACCCGGTCGGCGACACCGGCCGCCTCGAGCACCGGCTTCGCGTCCACGACCACGTGCGGCAGGTCGCACAGCACCCCGGCGGACTCGGGGAAGCGGTTGAGGATGTCGGCCAGGAACTGGCCCTTGCCGCCGCCGACGTCGGCGATGCGCTTGAACCGCCCGAAGTCGAACTCCTCGAGGATCTGGTTGGTCGCCGGGTAGCGGTTCTGCGTCATGGCCCGGTCGAACAGCGCGCTGCGCTCCGGATTGGCCTTCAGGTACTCGAAGAACGACTGGCCGAAGACGTGGTCGAAGGCGGTCTCGCCGGTCTGCACGGTGTGCAGCACGTCCTCGTACGGACGCCACATCATCATGTCCGAGGCGAACAGGAACATGTCCCGGATGCTGTCCGGCACGTCCATGCGCAGCGCGTCGGAGGACGGCGTGTGCGCGAAGGTGCGGCCCTCGGTCTCGGCGAAGATGCCGGCGGCCGCGCAGCAGCGCAGCACCCGGTAGAGCGCGTCCGGGTCGACGGAGGTGGCCGCGGCCAGGTCGTCGGCGGTCTGCGGGCCGGCGGCCAGCAGCTCGGGCACGCCCAGCTCCACGATCGGGCGCAGCGCGCCGATCGTCCACTTCGCCGTGAACAGCGCCAGCACCCGTTGCCGTGGCGGCAGAAGTGCGGAGAATACGTCGAGCAAGCCGTCCTTGATGTCCACCGCGAACTCCTCGCGTCAGCTCCGGGTCTACGACCGGTGCAGCGTGGCCCATGGCCTTGGTGCACGGTTGGTCAGGCGCTCGGGCACCCTCCCACCGCCGCTGGATCGGCTCCCCACTGCCGGCTGTGACCCTCACAGGCCACAGCACCCGACTTCGCGGCGGAGAGCAGGATGACGACTACCGAACCGGATCTCATGCATTCCACGGCCTTCGTCGACGGCATACCGCACGAGCACTTCCGCGAGCTGCGCGACCGCGAGGGCCTGGCCCGCGGGGACAACCACGAGGGCGACCAGTTCTGGTACATCGTGCGGCACGCCGACGTGGTGGCCGCCTCCCGCGACACCAAGCTGTTCTCGTCGTACCCGACCACGATGACCCGGTTCCGCGAGGTCACGTCCAAGCTGCGGGACATCTCGTTCATCGACCCGCCCGACCACACCCGGATGCGCCGGCTGGCGCTCAAGGCGTTCACCCCGACCCGGATCGCCGGGCTGGAGGAGCCGGTCGGCCGGGTCGTCGACCAGGTCTGGGCCCAGGCGCTGCAGCTGGGTGAGTTCGACCTGGCCACCGAGGTGTCGCTGGAGGTGCCGGTGCGGGCGCTGGCCGAGCTGATCGGCATTCCGCAGGCCGACCGGCCCTACGCCTACGAGTGGGCCAAGCGCACGGTCAACCGCAGCCACCCGGACTACACCCAGGACACGCAGCAGACCGACGAGATGTTCCGGGAGATGTTCGAGTACCTCAAGGATCTGGTCGGGCACCGCCGCCGCACCGAGCCGGGCGAGGGCCTGATCGGCGTGCTGCTGTCCACCCCGGTGCGCGACCAGCTGCTCAGCACCGAGGAGATCGCCCAGTTCACCATGACCATGTTGGGCGGCAGCGAGTCCACCTACAGCGCGCTGACCGGCTCGGTGCTGGCGCTGATGAACAATCCCGACCAGCTGGCGCTGCTGCGGGCCGACCCGAGCCTGATTCCCACGGCCGTGCAGGAGGTCCTGCGCTGGGTCACGCCGGTGACGCACTTCGCCCGGCGGGTCACCGAGGACACCGTGGTCAACGGCCAGGAGATCAAGGCCGACGAGCTGGTGGCGCTGTGGTTCAGCTCGGCCAACTACGACGAGCGGGTGTTCACCGACCCGCTCAAGTTCGACGTGACCCGGCATCCCAACCCGCACATCACCTTCGGCGGCGGCGGCCCGCACGTCTGCATCGGCCGGCTGCTGGCCATGATGGAGCTGCGGCACCTGATCCAGGCCGTGGTGGCCGAGCCCCGGATCCAGCTGGCCGGCCCGGCGGTGTGGGCGCACACCAACTTCACCAACAGCATCCGGTCCCTGCCGGTGTCCCTGCACTGACCCCGGGGCGCCGGCGGACTCCCCCAGGACCGCCGGCGCCCCCTTCCTTACCGGAGACCAGGCGATGACCGATGAGGCGCTGGATCCACGGATCACGCACTCGCTGGAGACCTACGACGAACGCACGCTGCGTATCTACGACACGCTGGTGCTGCGGCTGTTCTGCCCGCTGGTGTGGGGTTGCGGGGTCGGCCCGATGCGCCGCCTGTACGACCGCTCGGTCGGCCGGCGCCATCTGGACGTCGGCCCGGGCACGGGTTATTTCGTGGACAAGACCCGGTGGCGGGTCAAGGATCCCGAGATCACCCTGCTGGACCTGAACACCGAGTGCCTGCGGGTGTCGGCCAAGCGGCTGGCCCGGTTCAAGCCGGACACCTGCCACGCCAACCTGCTCGACCCGCTGCCCCTGCCGCCGGACCATTTCGACTCGGTCGGCCTGAACCTGGTGTTCCACTGCATTCCGGGCGGCTGGGAGGAGAAGGGCGTCATCTTCGAGCATCTGGCGAAGGTGGTGCGGCCGGGCGGCCGGGTGTTCGGCACCACCATCCTGGCCGAGGGCGTGCCGATGAACCGGCTGACCCATCGGGCATTGCTGGAACAGCACGAGCGGGGCAACTTCCAGAACCAGGGCGACGACCCGGACGGGCTGCGGCGACAGCTCAAGCGCTATCTGCCCAACCACCAACTGGTGATCAAGGGCACGACCGCGTTGTTCCGGGCAGTGGTCGAATGAGAAGAAGGGGGCGCCACCGGCGCCCCCTTCTTCTCATGCCTCGGTCACACGCCGGCGGCGTCCAGGGCTTTGTGGATCTTGCGCGCCATCTCGACCTCGGTGGGCAGCGGCTCACCATGGTGGGACCGCATGGCGGCCGCGGTCATCGTGGTGATGGTGGCGCGGAAGTTCTCGGCCTCGTCCGGCGCCTTGGTCTTCAGCAGCTCCACCGACGCGGTGAGCGCCGGGAACACCGTCTCGGCGATCTCGGCGGTGTTGCCACCGTTGAGGTCCAGGTCCTTCGCCTTGGTCTTGATGGCGAACACGTGGCCGGTCAGGCCGGTGGCCGAGGTCATGGCCAGGCTCGCCGCCGTGCTGGACTTGGCGGAGGCGATGGGGCCGGGGTTCGCGGCGGTCATCAGCACGACGGTGCCGTACGCGGCGGTGAGCAGGGTGTGCTCGTCGGCCTCGGTCAGGACGGTGTGGTCCGTCACGACAACTTCCTCTCAGAAACAGTATCTCGCTGGCCAAATAAATGGATGATCAAGGGAGCTGAGTCTGCTGAGAGATGTCTTGAATGTCAAGCGGCTTGGCGATGTCCGCCCCGAGCCGAGCGCGACCTACCGCGCCGGCCAGTTGTCCCGGCGCACCACCAGTTCTGCGAACGCGAACTCGTAGCGCGCGCCCAGCGTGAACTGGCCGATCAACCGGTCGCGGTCGGCCGGCGAGCAGCCGGCCCCGATCTCGTCCACCATGACCAGCACCTGCTCCACGGCCGCTTCGAAGCCGGCCCCGGAGTCGTAGGCGTCGATCCACGGCTGGTAGCGGGAGCCCACGGCGGTGGCGAGCTCATTGCTCAGGTGCAGGTTGAACCACACCATCGGCAGCACGCCGCCGATCGCCGCCGGCAGCGACGTCGCCGTGATGGCGGTGAAGAAGGCGCAGTGGGCCTGGACGGCCGGGTCGGCCGGCGGGTTCTCGGCCCGGGCCGGCTGGTCCATCTTCGGCCCCAGCTCGTCGAAGGCGGCCCGCAGCCGGCCGGCCGAGCCCAGCGTCGCCCCGGCGCACTGGATCAGCAGCTCCGCGTGCCGGTCGTCGACGGCGATCGCGGCGCACCGGGCCAGTGCCCGGCCGAAGGTGGGCAGCAGGTAGCCGGTGTCCTGCTCCACGAAGTAGGTCAGCACTCCGTCCGGCAGCGAGCCGTCCCGCAGGCCGGACCAGAACGGGTGGGCGTTCACCTTGCGCAGCACCGGTTCCCCGAGCTCCCACAGGTCGTCGCGCAGCATGGTCACTCCTGTCTCGACGGACGGTCGCGGCCAGCATGCCGGCCCCTCCTGGGAATCGGTTGGATCCGGACACCAGCGAGCCTCGTTGCCGGGATGGGACCGTGGCCCGGGTCTTTTCCGTTCGGCCGCAGCGAAAGAGGTAGTCACGACCATGGTCGCCAGACGTCCGCGCCGCCCGTGGTGACCGACCCGCCGCTCAGCCGGGGCCGGACCGCCGCGATCGTCGTCGGCCTGCTGCTGGGCGTGCTGCTGGCGGCGCTGGACACCACCATCGTCAGCGCGGCCATCAGGACCATCGCCGACGACCTGCACGGGCTGAGCCTGCAGGCCTGGGCCACCACCGCCTACCTGATCACCTCGACGCTGAGCACCCCGCTGTACGGCAAGCTGGGCGACATCCTCGGCCGCAAGCCGATGTACCTGGCCGCCATCACGATCTTCCTGGTCGGCTCGGTGGCCTGCGCCACCTCGACGTCCATGATCGAGCTGGCCGTGTTCCGCGCGGTGCAGGGCGCCGGCACCGGCGGGCTCATCTCGCTGGCGCTGGTGATCATCGCCGACATCGCGCCCGGGCGGCAGGCGGCCAAGTACCAGACCGCCTTCGTCAGCGTGTTCAGCACGTCCAACCTGGTCGGCCCGGCCGTCGGCGGGCTGCTCGCGGCCCAGGCCTCGATCCTGGGCGTCGCCGGCTGGCGCTGGGTGTTCCTGGTCAACCTGCCCGTCGGCCTCGCGGCGCTGGTCGTCGTGGCCAGGACCCTGCACAACCGGCATGCCCGCCAGAAGCAGCGCGTGGACTGGCTGGGCACGCTGACCATCTCGCTCGGCGTCGTCCCGCTGCTGCTGGTGTCCAGCGAGGGCACGGAGTGGGGCTGGGCCTCCCCCGCGGCCATTGCCTGCTACGCCGTCTCCGGGGCCGGGCTCATCGCTTTCCTCCTGGTGGAGCGGCGGATGGCCGACGCCGCCCTGGTGCCGCTTCGGCTGTTCCGGGAGCGGTCCTTCGTGCTGGCCTGCCTGGCCACGGTGGTGGTCGGCGCGGCCATGCTCGGCGCGATGTCGCTGTACCCGCAGTACTTCCAGATCGTCAAGGGCACCTCGGCCAGCACCGCCGGGCTGCTGATGATCCCGGTGATGGTCGGGCTCACGGTGTCCTCCGGGGTCTCCGCGGTGCTGATCTCCAAGACCGGCCGGTACAAGATCTTCCCGCTGATCGGCATCGGGCTGATGAGCGTGGCCATGGTGCTGTTCTGCCTGGTCGACGCCGACACCTCGCTGTTCGCGTCCGAGGCCTATCTGACGATCTTCGGCCTGGGGCTCGGCCTGTCGATCCAGCCGCTCATCCTCACCGCCCAGAACACCGTGCCGCCCGAGGACGTGGGCGTGGCCACCTCGCTGGCCACGTTCTTCCAGCAGATGGGCGGCATCATCGGCACATCGGTGGTGATCGCCGCGGTGTTCGGCGGCGTCGTCGGCCGGATCGGCGACGCCGTGCGGACGGCGCTGGCCGACCCGGCCTACCAGGCGGCGCTGCGGTCGGCGACCGGCGTCGGCGCGAACCTCGCCCAGGCGGTGCGGGACGGCGCCACCGACTCCTTCGCCGCCCGGGTGCTCACCGACTCCACGTTCATCCAGCAGCTCGATCCCCGGCTGGCCCGGCCGTTCCTGGTCGGCTTCTCCTCGTCGATCACCATCGGCTTCCTGATCGGCCTGGTGGTCGTCGTCGGCGTGGCGCTGATGCTGTTCGTCCGGGAACGGCCGCTGGCCGCCGCGGTCGAGCCGTCCGGCGTCGAGGTGTCCGGCCCGAACGCCGACATCCCGATGGTCGAGCTGACCGTGCCGATCCCCCGCATCGACTGGCCGGGCCACGACTTCGAGCGTCGGCCGGCCACCTTCCAGTGGTTCATGCCGGCGATGCCCGGGGCGTCGATCCACGGCATGGTCCAGCACCCGGACGGCGCGCCGCTGGCCGGCGTGACGCTGGTGCTGATGGACCTGCTCGGCCGCCAGGTCGACCAGTACCGGACCGGCGACGGCGGCCGCTTCGGCCTCGCCGCGCCGGCCGCCGGCAGTTTTCTTCTGGTGGCGACGACGATCGGCCACCAGCCCCGGGCGCTGATGGTCGCCGTCACCAGCCGGCCGATCTCCCTGCGGCTGACCCTCGAACGCACCGACCAGCAACACCTGTCCGGTCACCTGCCGGACCACGAACCCGACTCCCGGCCGTTGCCGAGGGTCGTCCGACTCGACACCGATGGCCGCAACCGCCACGTCCGTCGAGAGGCCGACGAGGCCAGCTAGGCGCGGCCCGTGCTCGTCAGCCAGTCATATGTCCACCGCACAACGAAAACAAGGTGAATTCGACCATGTTATGTTCGATCGCCCCTGCTGTCGGTGCCCGATGAGAGACACCGAGACGATCAACACCGATCCGATCAACACGGAGAAGCCGACCTCGCGGGCCGTCGCCATGACCGTCGCGCTGGCCGCCCTGGTGCTGGCCAACGCGATCCTCGAGACCATGCCCGGGCTGGCCCTACCGGTCATCCAGCCCGCACTGGGCATCACGCCGGCCGCCGGCGGGCTGCTGATCGCCGCCCTCACGCTGACCGCGGCCATCTCCACACCGATCATCGGCAAGCTCGGCGACGCGTTCGGGCCGCGCCGGATCCTGTTCGGCACCACGGCGATCGTCATCGTCGGCGCCGTGCTGTCCGGCATCGGCGCGTCGTACCCGCTGATGATCGTCGGCGAGGCGCTGCAGGGCCTCGGCGCCGGCCTGCTCTCGCTGACCTTCACGCTGGTCCGGTCCGAGCTGCCGGAACGCTGGGTGAAGGGCGTGGTCGGCGCGGTGACCGCGATGTACGTGCTGGGCGCGACCATCAACCTGCTGATGGTCGGCCCGGTGTCCACCCTGCTGTCCTGGCACTGGCTGTTCGGCCTGCCGGCGGTGCTGGCCGCCGTCGCGGCCGTCGCCGCCTGGTGGCTGGTGCCGTCCAGGCCTCGGGCCAAGGACCACGTGCTGGCCATCGGTTGGCCCGGGGCGCTGTCGTTCGCCGTCTTCCTGGTCGCGCTGATCATGGCCATCGAGACGATCCCGCAGACCGGCCTCGCCTCCGTCGGCACCCTGGTGATGGCGGCGGTGGTGGTGGCGCTCGGCATCGGCTGGTTCCTGTTGGAGCGGCGGTCCCGGACGCCGTTCGTGCCATTGGCGATGATCGCCCGGCGCGGCATCTGGACGTCCAACGCGGCGGCCCTGGTGCAGGGCATCGGCAGCGTGGTCGGCACCATCCTGCTGCCGCAGCTGATCACCCTGCCCCGGGCCAGTGGCGGCCTCGGCGGCTCGATCACCGAGGTCGGCCTGTACCTGCTGCCGTCCTGCATCGCCGGCGTCATCGGCACGCCGCTCGGCGGCATCGCCGGCCAGTGGGTGGGCGCCCGCACCGTGATCGCCGTCGGCTCGGTGTTCCAGCTCGTCGGCGTGGCCGGCCTGGTCATGGCGCCGAGCCTGGGCACGGTGCTGCTGCTGACCATCATCTTCGGCTTCGGCATGGGCGCGGCCAGCGCCGGCATGTACAACCTGGGCATCTCGGCGTCCGGCTCGCACGAGACCGGGCTGGCCACCGGCCTGATCAACCTGGCCCGGGCCATCGGCATCGCGCTGGGCAGCGTGATCACCACGACCATCATCACGGCCAGCATCGTGCCCGGCACGCAGCTGCCGACCGGCGCCGGCTTCGTGCTGGCCTTCACCTTCAGCGGCGCCGCACTGGTCATCGGCGTCGTGCTGGCGTTCGTGATGCCGGCCCAGCCGGAGGCCACCGTGCCCAAGCTGGTGGTGCACCAGCCCGCGTAGGCACAGCAAAGGGGCCGTTCGGACTTTGTCCGAACGGCCCCTTTGCTGTGCTACTTGGGCGGGTCAGTACTGGGCGGTCACCGCGTACACGCCGAACGGCCGGGCCATCGAGGTGTCGCGGTACTGCCGCAGCGGCTCGGTCGAGCCCTTGTGGTCCCGACCCTGCTCCCAGGTGTTGAAGGCGTCCAGGCTGGCCCACCGGCTGAGCACGATGAACCGGTCCGGCTCGTGCACGCCGTGCAGCAGCTCGTTGCCCAGCAGGCCGGGCACGCCGGCCATCTCCTTGCTCACCTCGTGGTACGCGTCCAGCACGCCGTCGGCGTCGCCGGTCGCGTGGTAGATCAGCACCCGAACCTCGCTCACCGCCGGACCTCGCTCATCGGGCGGCTCCCGCCAGGTGCGCCACCACGCTCATGGTGGTCATCGAGCCGCCGGACCGGTACGGATGCAGCTTCTGGCGGTGCGCCAGATGCCCGTCGCTGGTCTCGAACTCGCGGAACTTCGGCTCGTCCACCCAGTCGCTGACGATGTAGTACACGCCGTCCTGCTCCAGGTCCCGGGACAGCCACTGGCCCAGGTTGGCCGGATGCCCGGTGACCGAGTCGCCCACCTCCAGCCAGACCCGCTCGAAGTCGGCCTCCATGCCGGGCTTGATCTGCATCCGCAGCATCACCCGGAACACCGGCTCGGCCATCAGGAGATCCCTCCGTCCACGTGGATCGTCGCGCCGGTCACGTACTTCGACAGGTCGCTGGCCAGCCACAGCACGGCCCCGGCGACCTCACGCGGCGTGCCCAGCCGGCCCAGCGCGGTCTTCGTGCTGTACCGCTCACGCATCATCTTCGCCTGCTCCGGCGGCATCGTCTCGAACGCCTCGGTCTCGATCACGCCCAGCGCCAGCGTGTTGAACCGCAGACCCTGGCCGCCGAACTCCTTGGCCAGCGACCGGGTCAGCCCGCGCAGCGCGGCCTTGGCCGCCGTGTAGTGGGCGCGCTGGGGAATGCCGACCTCGGAGGACTTCGAGCCGATCGTGATCACCGACGCGCCCGGGGCCAGCAGCGGCAGCGAGTTCTGCACGATGAGGTGAGCGGCCGTCAGATTCACGTCGATGACCCGGTGCCACTGGTCCAGCGGCAGTTCCCCGTACGGCACATGGGTGATCGCGCCGGCGTTGTGCACCACCAGGTCCAGCCGGCCCAGCGCCTCGCCGGCCTCGGCCACAAACGCCTTGATCTGCTCGGGATCGGCCAGGTCGGCCTGCAGCACGCGGTGCTCGCCGCCGGTCTCCTTGAGCTCCTTCTCCAGCGAGGGCACGAAATCGCTGCCCTCGCGGTAGCAGGTGACGACGTCCATGCCGGCCTCGGCCAGCGCGAGCACGATGCCGCGGCCGACCCCCCGGGTGCCGCCGGTCACCAGCGCCTTCTTGCCCTTCAACGACAGGTCCATGTCCACCTTTCCAGAGGTTCTACGACTGCAGGACCACGGCGGCGCAGTTGGCCACCAGCGCCAGCACCGCCAACAGGCTGCGCATCCGGTTCCACCGACCCCAGCTCGGCCGCGGGTCGCGCGCGGCGAAGTCCGCCGGCAGCCGGTCCGGGTCCACGGTGCGAATCCACTTGTTCACCGGCACGTTCTTCGTCACGGAGATCACCGCCACCACCAGCGCCAGCACCGCGGCCACCGCCTGCGCCGCGCGAACCGGCGCCGCGGAGCCGAAAACGGCCAGCGCCGCATCGCCAAGCACGGTCGTGACCAGGCAGATCGGCATGAACGGGTCGTAGCGGGTGGAGAAGAACGCGTGCGCGTGCACGTACCGGTCGGGCGGCAGGGCGACCAGCAGCGGCCAGCCGCCCAGCTGCGTGCCCACCAGCACGCCGGCCGACAATCCGTTGGCCAGCAACACCAACGCCGTCAGCACGGACATCAGGCCCGCGACCGCGCGGCCGCCGCCTCGATCTTGGTCTTGATCAGGGCCATCTGGATGCCGGTGTTGGTGTTGAGCCGGTCGGTCATCGCCGGGTCGTCGATCGGCGCCGTCGGCTTCATGTGGAAGTCCTGCACCCACCGCATCCGCACGCCGCCGTCCTCCTGGACATACTCCCAGAAGATGTCCATGTGCTCGAAGTTCCCGGTCTCCACCCGGTGCGAGCGCACCGTCCTGGTCTCCGGGTCGGAGGTGCGCTCCGACACCCAGCTCCACGACGTGCCGCTGGCATCGGGGTGCATGGTCAGCCGGAAGGTGACTGTGTTGCCCTGCCTGGTCAGCACTTCCGCCTTCGCGTACTCGCTGAACAGCTGCGGCCACGACTCGATGTCGTTGGTCATGTCCCAGACCAGATCCAGCGGCGCGTCGATGAGCACGCTGTTGTCGGTGTGCCCGGCCATCGTCACGCCCCCGCCCGTGCGAACAGCGCGTTGACGAACTCGACCGCCTTGGCCGGGGTCGGCATCTCGGTCACGGCGTCGTCGGGCACCACGACGCCGAACCGCCGCTGGATCTCGCCGGCGATCTCCAGCACCGCCAGCGAGTCGTAGCCCAGCTCGTCGAACCGGGTGTGGGCGATGTCGCCGTCCAGGACGGCGCCCTCCTCGGCGCCGCCGCGCAACAGCTCGCGCAGATCGTCCAGGGTGAAGGTGCTCATAACCGTCCCTCTCTTTCAGTCTCGGCCGAGCAGCAGCGCGGCCGTGAACCCGCCATGCCCCCTGGCCAGCACCAGGGCGGTGCGCAGTCGTGCCGGCTCGCGCGTGGCCGTGACCAGGTCGAGGTCGCAGCCCGGGGCCAGCCGCGTCGGACCCGTGGTCGGCGGGATCACCCCGTGCCGCAGGGCCAGCGCCGCCGTGGCCACGTCCAGCGCCGCGCCGCCCCCGTACAGGCGGCCGGTCAGGGTCTTGGGCGCGGTGACGGCGACCCGGCGGGGGCCGAAGATCGCGCCGATGGCCTGTGCCTCGTCCAGATCGCGCTGGGGAACCCCGGCGGCGTCGGCGAACACCACGTCCACGTCCTCCGGCCGCAGCTTCGCGTCCGCGAGGGCCCGTTCGATGACGCGCCTGAGGGCCGGCGGGCGGCCGGAGTCCGGGTGCGGGTCGAAGCCCGCCGCGTAGCCCAGCACCCGGGCGTACGCATCGTGGCCCCGTTGGCTTGCCGCGGCGGCCGTCTCGGCGATGACGATCGCGCCGCCCTCGCCCGGCACGTGCCCGCTGGCCTCGGCGTCGAACGGCAGATAGGCGCCGGCCGGATCGTCCACTGTGGACAGCTCACCCGAGGAGAGCTGCGCCACCAGGCCGTACGGGCACAGCGAGGCGTCGGTGCCGCCGGTCAGCACCAGCCGGGTGCCCGAGGTCAGCAGGCGGCGGGCCTGGCCGATGGCGTCCAGGCCGCCGGCCTGCTCGCCGCACAGGACGCCGCAGGGTCCGCGCAGGCCGTGCCTGATGGACAGCTGACCCGTCGTCGCCGCGTAGAACCAGGCGATCGACTGGTACACGCCCACCCAGCTGGGGCCGTTCCGGTACAGCTGCTCCATCTGGTGCTGGCCGAAGTCCGTGCCGCCCGACGAGCTCGATGTCACCACCGCGATGTCGTACTCCGGCATCGTCGACAGGTCGACGCCCGCGTCCTGCAGTGCCTCGTCCGCCGCCACCAGCGCGAGATGCGTCCAGCGGTCGGTCTCCGGGATCACCTTGCGCGGCACCCGGTCGGTCGCGTCGAACTCCTTGACCTCGCCCGCGATGCGCACCGGGTAGGCGGTCGGGTCGAAGCGCGTGATCCTCGCGATGCCCGACTTTCCGGCCAGCACCGCCTGCCAGTGCGCGTCCGCGCCGACCCCGGTGGGCGCCACCACACCCAGACCCGTGATCAGAACCTGCTGCCCGTTCAACGACCCTCCCGGTTCCCCCGGCGCACGTCGATCCTCGGACCGGACCATGTCATTGCCCGCTGGGGCCCGCTTCGGACGATCCTGGTGTCCGCCACCGAGAAGAGGTCGCCGGCCGTGAGTATTCGCGCCGGTGGAACGCTTTGCCCGCAAGAAATACCGGTCGCGCCGTCGATCCGCGCAGGGGTGCAGTTCACGCCACTGGTTCGAAGTCGCGGTCGGGCTCGGCGGCACGACCTTCGCGCCGTGCTCAGCCGTTGTGCTGGCGCCTTCTCACATCGCGGATCGCTGTACGGCCTTGCCGCCGTGTGGTCGTCCCGGCCATCAAGCCACCCGAGGATCACGGAGCGGTCCAGCTCCCGTTCACGGTGGACCTGAAGGTAACGACTCGAAGATCACCAGGGAAGGGTGCCTTCTTTGGCGTCGAAGTAGCCTCCCGTGGGGCCATCAGGGGCCATTTGTGCCATGCGCACGATGATCTCGGCACCCTGCTCGACGGTCTGCAGGCCGGTGTTGCCGTTCAGGTCGGTCTGGGTGAATCCAGGTTCCACCGCATTGATCCGCATGTTCGGAAACGCCTTCGCATACTGCACAGTGATCATGTTGACTGCGGTTTTCGACGCGGGGTAGGCGACAAGCGTGTAGGCGTATTGCCGGGTGCCCGGGGTAGTAGCCCGGGTCAGCGAGGCCAGAGCGCTGCTGACGTTGACCACCACTGCGGCGGTGGAACGCTGCAGCAGCGGGAGGAACGCGCGGAGGACGCGCACCGTGCCGAAGACATTGGTCTCGAATGTCTGCCGCAACAAATCAACTGTCAGGTCCGCGGCGCCGATCACGACATTGGTGTCCCGCCATTCCGGTGCGATTCCGGCGTTGTTGACCAGCACGTCCAGCCCTCCATTGGCCTCAATGGCCTTGACCGCGGCCGCCACGGACGCATCGTCGGTGACGTCGAGCTGGACTACCCGTGCGCCGAGCTGCTCGGCGGCCCGACTTCCGCGCTCGGCGTCCCGACTTCCGATGTAGACGGTATGACCTGCGGCAACGAGTCGGCGGGCGGTCTCGAAGCCGAGCCCCTTGTTCGCTCCGGTGATCAGTGTTGCTGTCATGACCATGCACGCTATGTTTTAGAGCGTGCTCGAAGTCAAGCCGCAGTCGGAATCCGGACCCGCTCGCTCCGATCTCCAGGAGGGCCTGCGCATCGCCGAGGCCGCCCGCCGCACCGGAGTCAGCGTGCACACCCTGCGCTACTACGAACGCGCCGGACTGGTCGTCAACCCTGTAGACCGCACCGCTAGCGGCCGGCGCCGTTACCACCAACTCGACCTCGACTGGATCGTTGTCTGCACCAAGCTGCGTGCCACCGGCATGCCTATCAAGACAATCCGCAAGTACGCCCAACTCGTCTGCGCCGGGCGCGGCAACGAGCAGGAACGACTCTCCCTTCTGGAGACGCATCGCGCCGAGGTGACCGCTAAACTCGTTGAGCTGCAAGAAAACCTCGAACTCATCAACCACAAGATCGACGTCTACCGAGGCCGACTCGCTGCCGGCGATGCTGACCAACTCTGGGCGCCCCAACCGCCACGTCGACGCCACTGAGCAACCGGCCCACAGTGCAGCCCCATCGAACTGATGCCCGAAGAACTCATCGGGGGACCAATGTCGCCCGCTCCTGCACCAGGACACGGACCGCCGGCCCGCTGCCCGCTCAACTACGAAGATTGAGTGGAACGGACGATTCCATCGGACCGGACAGGCATACACCGCACTCAATCCTGCATCCCCGACAGTTGTCCACCAACCCGGTCCTGGCCGCCGCACTTGCAGACCAGGTCCGGGACACCGGGGCCACGTTGCTCAGCATCCGGGCGAGTTGCCACCGCCGGCCGGGCGTAGGTGATGGCCAACAGGCCAGAAGCATTGGCAGTAAACAACTACGTCACAATCTGAGTCCACAATGGATGCACTCGAGTGGGCGGCGGCGATCATGTGCCTCGCGTTGGTGGCCGTCGGCTCCGGCCGGCTGCTCTATGGCTGGCAGCAGCAGGTACGCCGCGCCCAAGCGTGCGTGGCCGGAGAGAAAGCCCCAGAGAAGCACCCTCCGTGCCTTGTGAGGCTCCGGGCGACGAGCCGTCGGACCTCGACTTGTTGTAGCCCGAATGACAGGTGGGCTGCCGGTTCGAACCGGCAGCCCACTGCCGTTCACCAGGATCGGCTGGTCACAGTTATGTCACAGGATGCTGGTTGGCCTTCGTCACCTTCGCGTCACCGAGGTCACCCGTGACGGCCCGGGTGCGCCTGGCCCAGGTGACGGCCGGGCCGGTGGCGACGGCGGCGACCAGGAACAGCGCGCCCAGCACCAGCCAGCCGACCGGACCGCCGCCGATCACGAGAGTGGTCAGCAGCAGCGGGCCGGCGGCCCGGGCCACCGCGATGCCGCTGCCGAAGAAGCCCTGGTACTGCCCCTGGCGGCCGTCGACCGCGAGCCCGAAGCTGATCTCCCAGTAGCCGGACGCCAACATCATCTCGCCGGCCACCTGGAGGAAAGCGCCGGCCAGGAGGACGGCCGCGGCGGCCCAGACGGCCATCGGCCCGGCGGAGCACGCGAACACGGCGGACATCGCCAGCAGCAGCGCGCCGGCCCAACGCACGTACCGGACGGCGATGCCCAGGTCGGTGACGCGGTTGGCCACCGACACCTGGAACAGCACCACACAGCCGGTGTTGACCACCATCAGCGCCGACACCATCCAGCGCGGGGCCGAGGTGTGCTCCACGACCCACAGCGGCAGCACGACGCTCAGCAGCGGCATGTAGAGCATCATGATCGAGTTGAGCACGGTGATCAGGACGTACGGACGGTCCCGCAGCACGACCAGCGCCGGCTCGCCGTCGACGGCGCGTGGGGTACCGGGAACCCGCGGCAGTCGTCGTAGCACCACCGCGGCGGCGAGGAACGTCAAGGCGTCGAGGCCGAACGCGGCGAGGTAGGCGGGCGCGGTGTCGAACTGCAACGCGATGCCGCCGAGCGCGGCGCCGACGGCGATGCCGGCGTTGGCGGTCGACTGCAGATAGGCGCGGGCCTGGGTGCGACCGGCCGCGTCGACCACGCCGGCCAGCAGCGCCTGGCGGGCCGCGACCAGCCCGCACTGGCACACCGTGTAGACGCACGCCACCACGAGGAACGCCGGAAAGCTCTGGACCAGCGCGAATCCGGCGACGGCCAGCGCCGTTAGCACGGCGAGCAACACCGCGACGCCCCTCGCGCCGCGCCGGTCGGCGAAATGCCCCAGCGGGGCCCCAGCCAGCGTGCCGAGCGACCACCCCAGCGTCAGTCCAAGCCCGACCTCGGTCGCGCTCAGGCCGACGGTCCGCGTGAAGTAGAGGACGGAACAGACGTAATACGCCCCGTCACCGACCGAATTGGTCAGCTGGGCCAGCGCCAGCGCCCTGGCCGGCCCGGCCGGGGGCACGATCCGCAGCATGGTCCCCTCCATCTCAGGCCACCGCGCGGACCTGGCGGGCACACTGTAAGCGTTCGGTGATCGCGGCAAGGCGCGTTTCGAGCAACCGTCCACTCGGGTTCGTGCAGGTGAGCGGCGGACAGCGCCCCTTGGATCAGGCGGGGTCCTTGGTGATCGGGCGCAGGCGGCCGAGCAGATCGTGCCGACCGGTGGCGACGAGGCCGAGCCGGCCGGCGGTGTCGAGATCGATGAGTCCGTTGACCAGGCCGAGCACGGCCCGGGGCGGCCCCTCCAGGACGAGGTCGGGATCCGCGGCGTGGCCGACCCGCGTGTGGACCCGGCCGTCACGGAGTTCGATCACGGCAGCTTCGCCGCCGGCGACGAGCTGGATGACCGCGGGCGGCGCGTCGGGATCGGCCTCGACGGTGAACCACTCCGGGGCATAGGCCAACCACTGCGCCCGGAACGCGTCCGCCGGCCGTTCCTCGGCCATGAACCGCAGCCCCCACAGCCCGAGCGCCCGTAGCGCCGGCTCCAGCGCCCGGCCGGTCTCGCTCAGCGTGTAGAGCACGGTGGCGATCGGCGGCGGCGCGTCCTCGCGCGTGATCAGCCCGGCGGCCTCGAGCTCCTTGAGGCGGGCCGACAGCAGGTTCGGCGCGATGCCCGGCAACCCGTTGCGCACGTCGGTGAACCGGCACGGGCCCTGCACGAGCAGCTCTCGCACGATCAGCAGCGTCCAGCGGTCGCCGACGACGTCGAGGGCCCGGGCGATCGAGCAGAAGTGGCCGTAGCTGCGCATGTCACCAGGGTAGGCGTCAAGAACTCAATCACAAAGTAGAGAATATCAACTATGTGTGTGTAGTCTTCAACCAGACGGCCGGTCCGGTCGCACTCTCCCGTCACCACGAAAGGCACCGACCATGACCAGCAAGCCCCGCGTGGCACGGTTCTCCTCCGTTGAAGGCCTGATCACCGCGGCCCGGTGGCCGAACGTGTCACCCCGCACGCTGCTCGCCCTCGTCAGCCAGCTGATGGCAACTCGGCGCTATGACGAGGCGTACTCGCTTTTAGCCGAGCTCTCCGCCGAACGTCCTGGGCACCCGCTGCTGCTCGCCGCCGCCGGCCTCTTCCAGGCCCGGCTGGACGGCCAGCTCACCGACGCGATCGACAAGCTGGACAAGGCCGTGGCGAGCGGGCCGGGCCTGCCCAACTACTTCCGCGGCCTGGTGCTGACCCAGCTGCCGGCGCGGCTCGGCCGCACCGACGACGCCATTGCCGACCTCGAACTCGTGCTGGCACTGCCCGATCGCTTCCCGGTCGGCCTGCGCCGGGCCGCCCAGCGCGCGCTGGCCGAGGCCTATCGAACGGCGGGCCGGACCGAGGACTCGGTCACGGCGCTGAGCAAGGTCGGTGTCACGGCCGGGTCGGACCTGCCGGCGCTGACCACCGACTACCAGCTGAACGAACAGGACGGCTTCCGGTTCTCGCCGCCGGCGCTGCGCGAGCTCGCGGACCGGGTCTTCGTGGCGCAAGGGTACGACTTCGCCGACATCGCCTTCGTGGTCACCGAAAGCTCGCTGGTCGTGATCGACGCCGGCAGCACCGAGGACAACGTGCGGGCGGCGTTGCAGGCGGTTCGAGCCGAGACCACACTGCCGATCAGCCACGTGATCATCACCCACGGGCACTTCGACCACGTCGGCGGCCTGAACGCGTTACTGGGACCCGGTGTCGAGGTGATCGCCCAGTCCGGCTTCGCCGCGGAGGTCGAGCACCAGAACGACGTGCCACTGCTGTGGAAGCGGTTCATGCCGGCCGATGCCGACCACCGCGTGCACGCCGAACCGGACCGGCTCATCGCCGAGCCGCAGACGATGACCATCGGCGGCGTGGACTTCCACCTGGTGCCGGTGCACGGCGGCGAGACCGATGACGCCCTGCTGATCGACCTGCCCGGGCGGGGCGTCACCTTCGTCGGTGACGTGCTGATGCCGTATCTCGGCTCGCCGTTCTTCGCCGAGGGCTCCGCGGAGGGATTGATCGACACGCTGCGGACCATCGAGGCCCTGGGGCCGCGTGTGCTCATCCACGGGCACTCCACGCTGACCGCCAACTTCCCCGTCGGCAGGGTTCCCGCGCTGCGGGCCGCCTTCGACGACCTCTACCAGGTGATCCGGGCCGACATCCGGGACGGCGCAACGGTGTTCGACATCCTCGACCGCAACCACCTGCCCGAGGTCCTGCGGGACAACCCGGACGCGGTGCTGCCCTACCTCATCATGCGGGACAACATGATCCGCCGGGTCCAGCGGCAGCGCACCGGCTACTGGCAGGCCGACCTCGACAGCATCGACCCGGTCACGCCGGCCGCCTGGGCCGGCGTTCTCGACCTGCTGACCGGCGGCGACGAGGCCACCTACACCCGGGTCATCCACGACCTGCTCGACCGCGACGACCTGCCACCGGCGCTGCGGCTCGCCGACCTCGCCCTGCGTAACAACCCCGCCAGCGCCCAGATCGCCGAGCTGCGCCGGGAAACCCTGCTGCGGCTGGTCGAACGCAACCAGACGCTGGCGCCGTTCAAGTTCATCGTCTACGCCGAACTCGCCGACCTGACCGTACCGGCGTTCCAGGGCTGACCGGCCCGGCCGGCGCGATCACCGCGGAGCCCAGCCCGACGACGCTGGCCGTGAGCAGGCCGCCGCCCTGTTCCGGCCAGCCGAGTTGATGGTGCGTGGCGTCGAAGGTCGCCGCGTACGGCGACCGGTACGAACGTGCCCGCGCGCTCGACAGCTCGGGCACTCAACTGTCCACAGTAGACCTTGCCGGGGCCGTGCCGGTGGTGGAACATCGCCCACTGCGGCCGGCTCACAACCGACCGGCTCCGACGGTCGCGTGCGGCGGACTTTCCGAAGTCCGCCGCACGCGGCCGCGATGAACGGGTCACGGGGCACGGCCCTGGTACGGCAGGCTTTGCGGCGGCGCAACGACGGCATCGCGGACTTCTGGCAGGCTTCTGCCGTTCGTGCCGCGCCGGCCGACCTGGCCGGCCTGACGGCGGTGGTGGTGGACGGCGAGGACACCTTCACCGCGATGCTGCGCACCCAGTTGCAGGCGCTCGGCTTGTCGGTGGACGTCCGGCGCTTCGACGAGCGGCCCGACCTCGGCCGGGCCGACCTGCTGGTGATGGGGCCGGGGCCGGGCGATCCCCGGGCGTTGTCGGACCCGAAGATCGCGGCGATGGGCGCGATGGTCGACCGGGCGCTCGACGACCGGCGGCCGCTGCTGGCCATCTGCCTGAGCCACCAGCTGCTGGCCCTGCGCCTCGGCTTCGACCTGCGTCGGCTGGAGCGGCCCAACCAGGGGGTGCAGCGCAAGATCGACCTGTTCGGCGCGGGCGAGCGGGTGGCTTTCTACAACACCTACGCCGCGTTCGTCACCGGCGTCGAGGCGGGCGTCGAGGTGAGCCGGGACACGCGGACCGGCGAGGTGCACGCGCTGCGCGGGCCGAACCTGGCCGGGCTCCAGTTCCACCCGGAGTCGATCATGACCGTGGACGGGACGCGGCTGCTCGGCGACGCCGTCCGGGCAGCGCTGGCCTAGCGTCGACGCCGCCCCGGTTCCGGTGGCCACACCGGAACCGAGGCGGCGTGCGTGCCTCAGAGCTTGCGGAAGTAGCCGGCCGCCATCAGCCCCGGCCCGACCAGCACCGAGACCCGCTCGGGCTTGTCCGCGAAGAACTCGTCGCAGGCCTGCTTCGGGCCCGGGAAGCCGTCGAACGCGTTCGGGTTCTTCTTCCGGTCGCAGTAGTCGTCCACGATCACCACCGCGCCCCGCGCCAGGCGCGGGTAGACGTGCTCCAGACTCACCTTCACCGAGTCGTACAGATCGCCGTCGAGGTAGGCGAAGCACAGTCGGTCCGGCAGTCCCGCCTCGAGCGTGTCCGCGAACCAGCCCGGGTGGATCACCGGCTCCCGGACGTCCCAGCGGGCGAAGGTCTCGCGCAGCTCCTTCTCCCCCGTCCGGTTCATGCCCGCCGCCGCGAACTCCCCGTCCTGCGGGCCCGGCGCCGGCAGGCCCTCGAACGAATCGAACACGTGCAGCTCGCGCTCCGGGGCGTAGTGCTCGATGACCTTCTGGAGCAGGACCGCCGTCCGCCCCTCGTAGCAGCCCACCTCCGTGACCTCCCCCGGCACGTCCGCGGCGAGCACCCCCGACAGCGCCCAGTAGAGGTTCAGCAGGTTCTCCACGCCGCCCATGCTGTTCTCTTCGGCCAGCCGCAGCATGAAATCGTTGTCCACGGGTCCTCCTGCAGGTGCGTCACGACAGTCTCACCGCCCAGCCTGGGCCGGGCCGCTGCTGTGTCGCTCTCGTATCGATCCTGCGGGCGCTGTCCCACTCGCTCCGGCCCAAAGGCACACGATCGGTCCGACCGTCCACATAGGACAAGCGTTGACGGTCACGAACGCAGCCCGGACAGCACGGCCGGCCAGAAGTCCTGGCCTTCCGCCGGCATCGGCAGGATCACCTGGGCGGCGATGTCGCCGAACCGGTCCTTCATCCGTTCGGCCACCTGACCGGGTTCGGCGACGATCGCGAACGCGTCCAGCACCTGGTCGTCGATCGCCGGCCCGAGCAGGTCGAACCGGCCGTCCATGGTCAACTTGAGCGCCTCGTCGGCCAGGTCCCCCCAGCCGTGCAACTCCAGCACCGGACGGTAGCTGGGATTGCCGGCGTAGAAGGCGATCTGCTGCTTGACCAGGCCCTTGGCCAGCTCGAACTCCGCCGGATTCGAGCCGGTGACCAGGAACGAGGGCGGGCCGATCCGGAAGCCGGCCAGGGTTTTGCCCGCCTTGGCCCGTCCCTTGGCCAGTGCGGGCAGCGTCACTTCGCGGAGGTAGCGCTCGGTGGTGAAGTTGTGACACAGGAACCCGTCCGCGACTTCGCCGGCCACTTCGGCCATGCGTGGGCCGACCCCGGACAGGTTGATGCGCGGGTTGCCGTGCTCGTTGGGGCCGGGGTCGAAGAACGGTGGAAGTTGGGTGTGGGTGAAGAACTCGCCCCGGAAGTCCGGCTGGGTGCCGGTGCGGAACGCCGTCCAGATGGCCCGCAGCGCCAGCACGTACTCCCGGATCCTGGCCGCAGGGCGGGACCAGGGCAGGCCGTAGCGGTAACGGATCTGGCTCTCCACCCCACAGGCGAGGCCGAGGGTGAACCGGCCGGCGCTGAGCAGCTGGGCGTCATTGGCGGCGATCGCCATGGACATGGGATTGCGGGCGAACGCGATCGCCACGGTCGTCTGCACGTGCAAGGTGCTGGTGGCCTCTGCGGCCAGTGCGGCCAACACAAACGGGTCATGCTGGGCTTCCGCGATCCACAGGCCGTCGAAACCCGCCGCCTGCACCCGTCTGGCCGCCTCGCCGATGTGTCGTGGGCCTGCCGTCATGTCGCCGGTGTCGATCCGGACCATGCCTGTCTCCTCCGCTCGAGCCCGGTTCGGACCGAGCCCGACCGGACCAGCTGTTCCCCACGCGGCCGGGACGACCAGCCGCTCGTCCTTGATAGCAAGGGTGAATTGCCCGACCGGCTCGTCGGCCGAAGTGTGCGCATCGGTACCGCTTGTCGGCCCCGAGTGATCCGGAACGGCGGGAGCGAGGGCCGGCCGGCGGCACCCACGAACCGCGTGAGTGGTCACGTCCGATCCATAGCCACTCTCGCCCGGACGCGAATGGGAAGGCGAGCGGTAGCCGATTCAGGTGGACTCGGCTCCTCGTCGCCGGACCCGTGGTGGCGACTACCCACGGTCAACGTCTTGCCGCACATTCACCCCGTAAGGGGATGCACGGATGGC
>DASWRQ010000154.1:0-17575 GCA_036403095.1 Kutzneria sp.
CGCGACCATACGGTGCCGCGACGCTCGTGGGCGATGAGCTTCTCCACGGCGATCGCGGCATCGGCGCCCAGTTCCCGCTCCAGGAGATACAGGCCGAGGTCGATTCCGGACGTCACCGAGGACGCGGACACGAGGTCGCCGTCGTCGACCACTCGCGCGTCGACCACAGTGACTCCGTTGGCCACCAAGGTTTCCAGGCCGAGGTGATGGGTCGTGGCGGTGCGGCCCTTGATCAGGCCGGCCAGCGCGAGGATCAGCGACCCGCCGCACACCGTGGCCACGAGCACCTCGGGACGGGCCAGGGCCTCGGCCAGCAGGCCGGGCAGCGGCGTGCCGAGGGTGCGGCCGAGGATCTCCGGGATGCCGTCCGGCAGCGAGCCCAAAGCCCCTGGCACCACAACGATGTCGGCCTTCGCCGGGTCCAGTCGGGACTCGGCGCGCAGGGTCAGCAACGCGTTGCCGCTGGGCACCTCGCGCGCCCCCTCGGTCGACACCAGCTCGGCCGTCATGGCCTGGCCGAGAATCTCGTACGGGGCAACGACATCCAGCGGGTCGAAGCCGTCGAACAACACAACCTGCACCAGCATCGGCGAACCCTTCCGTGACAAGACGACGGGGCGAACGCTATGCGCGTCCGCCCCACCTCAAGAAGGAGTCGCCTTGCCAGTTTCCGCCGGGTTTCAGCCAGCCACGGCGCGAATCCGTCGCAGCACCTCGGCCTCGCCGAGCGTGGTCGCCACCGCGTGCAGGTCGGGGCTGCGGGTGGAGCCGGTCAGCGCGACGCGGATGATCTGCGACGCCTCACGGATGGAGCCCGGGTAGGCGTCCGGGTTCTTCTTGTACTCCTTGGCGTTCTTCGCGTAACCGTGCTTGGCGGCCAGCTCGCGGATCTGCCCGAACCACTCCTGGCCGTCGTCCAGGTGCTGGTAGCTGTCGGCGAAGTCGGCGGCGAAGGCCCGGGCCAGCTCCGGCGTCACGCCCTCGATCCGCTCGTCGGCCGCGGTCACCGGCGTGAACAGCTCCGGGAAGAAGAAGCCATAGGCCGTACGGAAATCGGACCACTTGCGCAGGTCCTTGCGCGGGTTCTCGACGCCTTCGCGCTCCACCGCCAGCGCGGCCAGCGCCAACTCCGGGTTGGCGTCCAGCACCGGGACCAGGTCCGCGTCGTGGGTCAGCGCCCACTCCCGCACCGCGGCCAGGATCTCCGCGCCGGGGAGAGTGGCGATGTGGTCGGCGCTGATGTCGTCCAGCTTGGCCATGTCGATCAGCGGCCCGGCCAGGCCCATCTCGTCCAGCTTGATCGGCGCGTCCAGCGCCTCGGCCAGCGGCAGCTCGGCGATGCGGCCGTTGGTCAGGCCCTTGAGGTAGTACAGCACCGCCTTGGCCGGGTAGCCCTCGGCGATGTAGAAGTCGACCGAGGCCTCCGGGTCCTTACGCTTGGACAGCTTGCGCTTGCCGCCGGAGATCTGCTTCATCAGCGGCGCGATATGCGCGTAGGTCGGCTGCTCGAAGCCCAGCGCGGCGAACAGCTGGAGGTGGGTGGGCACCGAGGAGATCCACTCGTCGGCCCTGATAACCAGGTTCACCCGCATCAGGTGGTCGTCCACGGCGTGCGCGAAGTGGTACGTGGGCAACCGCACCGCGTTGGCCGAGGACTTGAGGATCACCACGTCGTTGCGGTTGTCCTCGTGCTCAAGCCGGCCGCGGATCGCGTCGGTGAACACCGCCCGGCCGTCCACCTGGCCCGGCGAGCGGAACCGCACCACGTACGGCGCACCCTCGTCCAGCTTGGCCTGCACGTCCTCGTCGGGCCGGTCGCGCCAGATGGCCCAGCCGCCGTAGTAGCCCGGCGGGATCTTGCTGGCCTCCTGGCGGCGGCGAATGTCAGCCAGCTCGTCCTCGGTGGCGAAACACAGGTACGCCTTGCCCTCGCGCAGCAGCTCGCGCGCGTAGGTCAGATACTGCTGCTCGCGCTGCGACTGGAAGTACGGGCCGTAGTCGCCGTGGCCCTCGGACTCGTCGGCCGGCAGGCCGAAGTAGTCGAACGCGCGGTTGAACTGCTCAACCGCGCCCTCCACCTCGCGAGCCTGGTCCGTGTCCTCGATACGCAGCAGATAGCGGCCCCCGGTGCGATGCGCGATGTCCCGGTTGATCGCCCCCACGTACAGCGCGCCGATGTGCAGCCAGCCGGTCGGCGACGGGCCGACCCGGGTGACCATGGCGCCGTCCGGGAGATCCCGCTGCGGATAGCGCTGCTCCCAGTACGCCGGCTCCGGCAGGTCCGCGGGGAACAACGCGTCGATCACGGCACGGTCAGGCATCGGGTCTCGGTCTCCAGCACGCAGGTCAACAGGTGCGTTCAGGTTACCGGCCGGTGGCGGGGGGTGGCCGGGCGGTGGTGGTGGCCGGGCAGTGGTGGTGGCCGGGCAGTGGTGGTGGCCGGCCGGGCGGTCGTCGGCGACCACGTCGGTGATCCGGGAGATCAGCGCCGGCGAGGCGTCCACGCCGTACACCTCGGCCAGATGAGCCTGAATGTCGCGGGTGGTCATGCCTCGCGCGTACAGCGAGAGGATCATGTCGTCGAGCTGCCCGATCCGCCGGGAGCGTTTCGGGACCATCTTCGGCTCGAACGTCGAGTTCCGGTCGCGGGGCACCTCGATACGCACCGGACCGGCCGTGGTGGACACGGTTTTGCCCGAGTGGCCGTTGCGGGAGTTTCCCGACCCGTTGCCGGCCGGGTCGCCATGGTCGTATCCGAGGTGATCGGTCATTTCCTCGGCCAGCGCGTGTTCCAACACGGCTTTGGTGAGCTGGTTCAGCAACTCGTTCACGCCATCGACCGGGCCGCCCGACGCGTGTGCCTTGTCGACGAGAGCCTCGATCAGGTCCGGGCTTAACGCCGAGACCTGACGGTCCACACTGTCGGTATGTGCGGACTCGTTCCGCCTGCTGGTCACAGGTAAATCCTATCCAGTCGCCAGGATGGTGACTATTTCAGGGCCTCACCCAGCCTTACACGAAACATTAAACAGGCCCCGACCCTAACCACGACAACTACACGGTGACCCGCGATCCCGACGGCGTCTCGCACTGGACCACTCCCGCCGGCCGCCACCACACCACCCACCCGACCCAGTACTGATCCGGGCCGATGAAAGCCGGAAGCGAAAGCCGAAAGCGGAAAGCGAAAGGCGGCCGACCACCCCGCCTCTGACCACGCTAACACCCCAAGAACAACCACGACGACAAGAATCACGCAGAAGCCCCGTCGCCCCTGCGGGAATCATCATACCCAACCCTGCCATCGCATTTCGCCAACTCCTGATCGGCACCATCCCGCCTTGGGTCGATTTTGTGTGGAGGGGGACGATGACGTAAAATTGACCAAGCGAAGGGCAGGCCTGCCTGCCCGCTTTTGCCCTTCGCGTCATCGTCCAGAGGCTCCACACCAAATCGACCCATCAACCGAAAAAACGCCAACGCCAAACCAAACACAAAACCGGACCACCCACCCACCGACCGAGCCGCGCCCTCTCGACGGCGGCAGCTCATCGGCCCAAGTCAGGGGCAGGGCGGCTGGTAGTCGACCCCGGGCAGGTACCGGTCCCACTCCGCCGGCGTGAGGCGGGGCCAAGCGGTGGCACAGATGCGGGAGATTGCGCGGGAGACGTCGGTGTCCCAAAGCCGCACAGTGTCGTCGCCGGCGGTGAGCAGAGTGGGCCCGGCAAAGGCGACGACGTTAACGGTGTCGGCATGGCCGGTGAGGACGGTGGGGGTGGCGGGATCGTGCACGTCCCACAGGCGGACGGTGTTGTCGGCGCCGGCGGAAGCGAGAGTGGAACCGTTGGCAGAGAAGGAAAGAGCACCGACGGCGTCGGTGTGGCCGGTGAGCAGGGCGGTCTGGCGGTGCAGGTCCCACAGGCGCACAGTGTTGTCGACGCCGCCGGAGGCCAAGGTGGAGCCGTCGGGGGAAAAAGCGAGGGCGTTGACGACGTCGGTGTGGCCGGAGAGGGTGGCGAGCAGGGAGAGGTCGGAAAGGCGCCAGACGCGGATCTTGTCGTCGGCGGCGCCGGAAGCCAAGTAGCGGCCGTCGGGACTGAAGGCGATGGCGGTGGAGGTGGAGCCGGAGGCGGGCAAGCGGAGCGAGTCGGCACCACGCCAGAGACGGACGGAGCCGTCGATGCCGGAGCCGGCCAAGGTGTTCCCGTCGGGACTGAAGGCGGACCAGACGGCAGGGTCGGTCTGATGCACGGCGACCTGGCTGGGATGGTCTACGTTCCAACGTCGCAAGACACCGGAGACGTCCACAGTAGACACTGCATGGCCGTCGAAGAAGGCGGCGTTGATCGGGGACGAGCCGCCGGGGAAGGTTGCGATCACGCGCGAGCCGGCGGAAACGTCGAGAAGGCGGGTGGTGCCGTCGCGGCCGCCGATGACGGCCTGAGAGCCGTGCACGGCGATGGCGGTGGCCGGAGTCCGAGGCGCGAGGTCCTCCAGGCGAACAGTCTTGTCGGAGCTGGCGGTGGCCAACACCCGGCCGTCGGGACCGAAAGCCACCGAGGAGACGGCATTGGTGTGCCCGGTGAGCGACAAGGACTCGTGGGTCTGCCGCGGCTCGGTGACATCCCAGAGCCGCACGGTCTTGTCGGCACTACCACTGGCCAAAGTGTGCCCGTCGGGGCTGAAAGCCAGCGCCAGCACGGCTTTGCTGTGCCCGGGCAGCGCCGCGAGCTGGGTGCCGTCGACGTCCCAGAGCCGGATCGTGGCGTCGTTGCCGGCGGTGGCGAGAACACCGGGACCGAAGGTGACGGCGTTCACCGCCCCCGGCGTCTTGAGAACGGCCCCGGCGGCCGGGTGACCAGGGTCGGCGACGTTCCACAGCCGGGCGGTGCCGTCGTAGTTGGCAGTGGCCACGGTGTGGCCGTCACGACTGAAGGCGACACCGGGCACGACCCCGCCGGCGCCGGGGATGACGGCCAGCTGGGACCCGCCAGCAACATCCCACAGCCGCGCGGCGTTGTCGTAGCCGCCGGAGGCAAGGGTGCGGCCGTCGGGACTGAACGCAACGAAAGCGACCATGGCGGTGTGACCAGTCAGTTCCGCACGCTTTCGCGGCTGGCGAGGATCACTCACGTCCCACAGCTGCACGACGCGGTCCGCGCCGCCGGTGGCGACGAGCGTGCCGGCGGCGTTGACGGCCACGGTGGTCACCGGGCCGCTCCGGCCGGGCAGCGTGCCGACAGCCGTCGGACGGTGCGGATCGGCGACGTCGAACAGGGTCACGGACCCGTCGTCGCCGCCGGCGACGAGCAGGTTCCCGCGCTCGCTCACAGCCGTGCTCAAGGCCGCGCCGTTGCCGACGCTGACCTGCGCCGCGTACGGGGCGGCCAGGCTGCTGAGCATGCTGTCCCGCGCGGATGGTGATGGATCGAGCCGGTAGGCGGCGACCGTCAGCTGGAGGGCCAGCGCGGGACCGGTCGCCCGCAACGACGTCAGGCCCAGCAACCGCTGCGACAAGGCGACATTGCGTTGTTCCGTGGCGGTCTGTGACGCCTGGACGGCATACACCGTGGCCGCGACGGCGATCAACAGCAGCGTGCCGAGCAGGGCGGCGGCCTGGCGCAGTCGACGGGTGCGGCCACGTCGCGCCGACAGGCTGGCGTCGAGGAAGGCGCGTTCCCGCAGGCTGACGGCCTCGCCCGCACGACCGGACCACTCGGCCGCCGACTCGAGGCGCATGCCCTGGTAGAGCGCGCCCGGGTCGCGGCCGAGCGTCTCCCAGTCGTCGGTGGCCTGGGTGAGCCGGCGATGGATGCGCAGCCCCTCACGGTCCTCGGCCAGCCAGTCCCGCAGCCGCGGCCAGTGCCTGATCAAGGCCTCGTGGGCGATCTCGACGCCGTCGGCCTCGGTGGTCAGCAGCCGGGCGTCGACGAGTGCGTCGAGAACCGCTTTGGTGGCGGGATCCGCATCCAACTCCCGGCCTGACACCCGCCGCTTGGTGTCCTCGGTGCCGTCGCCCAGGGCGATCAGCCGCAGGAACAGCCGGCGGGCGGTGCGCCGCTGCTCCTCGGTCAGCCCGTCGTAGACCTCGTCGGCGGTACGGGCGAGGGCGTGGTGGATACCGCCGACCGCCTCGTAACCGGCCACGGTCAGCGTGGTGCCCTGTCGACGCCGCCAAGTCTCCAGCAGGGCGTGCGAAAGCATCGGCAGCGCCGCGGCCTCGCCGGCCGCGTCCGACACCATGCGGGCCACCAGGGCGGTGGACACGATGCAGCCGGCCCCGACCGCCGGCTGGATGATGGCCCGGCGCAGTTCCTCCGTGTTCATCGGGCCGACCAGCACCTGCGCGTCCCGCAACGCCGCCACCAGGCCCTGGTGTCGCGCGCAGTGCCCGTAGAAGTCGGCGCGGACGCCGATCACGACGCGGGCCCGGCCGGCCGAGGCGAGCAGCAGCGCGGTGATGAAGGCGTCCCGTTCGGCCCGGTCCTCGCACAGCGTGAAGACCTCCTCGAACTGGTCCACGACCAGCAGCAGGTCGACGTCGTCGCCGCGATCGGTCAGGGCCTGCCGAATGCGCAGCCCGAGATTGGCCGGATCGGCCGTGAATTCGGCCCGCAGCGCCGCCGGCGATTCGCCGAGAAACGCGGCCAGCTGCACGGCGCATTCCTCGATCGGATGCACACCCGGCGTGCAGAGAATTGTCGGCCGGTTTCCCCGGCCGGCTACCAGTCCGGCCCGGAGAATGGACGACTTGCCCGATCCCGACGGCCCGAAAAGGCCGACGAACCGCCGGTCGCGCACCCGCTCAGCGAGTTCGGCGACCAGTTCCTCCCGGCCGAAGAAGCGATCGGCGTCGCCCACCTGGAACGGCGTCAGACCGACGTACGGGGCGTCGGATTGGTCCGACTCGACCACCGGCTCGCGCAACTCGGCCATCACGTCACGCCAGCGCCGCTCCCAGGCCGCGGTGTCGCCGGCGCAGGCCGACACGAAGGCCAGCGTGACCGACAGGCTGGGCAGTCGCCGCCCGGCCGCCGCCTCGGACAGCGCGGCCGGCGAGTAGTGGGCCCGACGGCTCAACTCGCGGTAGACCGGATTACCCGCGCGCTCCCGAAGTTTGCGCAGGTCAGCGGCGAACCGTAGGACGGGTCCGTCCCCGGCCGCCAGCGGACGCTCGACACGTGGCATTCGGCGTTCCTCCCCCCGGAGTTCTCGTCCGCATTGTTCACAACATGATGTCCAGAGTCCAGTCGCCGACCGCGAACAACGACGACGGGGTAGACAGGACGTCGGCGGCGGTGCGGCCTCACCCCCAGAGAGGCTGGCCGCCGCCTTTGTCTTCAGCGGTCACTGAATTCCCGGTCACGTAATTCCCGGCCACCTGGTTCTCGGTCATAATTGCCGGTCAGCTAATTCCTGGTCCGCGGGTTCCCGGGCGCTCACGCCGCGAGCACGATGAGCAGCCCCGCCCCGGCCAGGGCCAGCCCGACGCCGAGGCGCGCGCTCCTCTGCCGCGGGTCACGAGTGCGCCGCGCCGGCCACGCGACGGCGGCTCCGGCCAGGATCGGCGCCAGGCCGAGGTAGCGGACCCAGTCCGGCCACGACAGGCCGGCGACCAGGCTGCCGAGAATGCCCGCGGTCACGCCGCACCTGCCGGCATGGACACGTCCGGCCAACGGCTCATTCCCGCACAGTAACGCCGCTGTCCGTAGGGGAACAAAACTTGAGCCGAAACCGACCGGTATCGGGCACGCGCACAGTCGCACTGCCTACGGTGATCATGGGGAACCACCGTGAGAGAGGCAATTTCTGGTGAGACGTGTGCTGTCTGCTGCCGCCGTCGTCGCGGCGGCAGTGATCACCATGGGCAATGCCGCCGCTGTCGGCGCGACATACCCGAACGAGACGATCACCTGGGGCGCCTGCTCCGACCAGACGCTGGCCACCGCCGGCGCGCAGTGCGGCACGCTCCAGGTGCCGCTCGACCACGCCAACCCGACCGGCGCGAAGCTCACCCTCGCGCTGTCCCGGTTGGCGCACAAGGCTTCCAGCACCTACCAGGGCGTCATGATCGCAGCGCCGGACCCGCTGGCCGGCGCCGGCTACGAGTCGTCGCTGCTCGGCCAGCAGCTGCCCGGCGGCGACGGCTACGACTGGATCGGCATCGCCCGCCGCGGCCTCGCGCCCAGCGTGCCCGCGCTGAGCTGCGACCCTGGCTACAACGCCTTCAACCGCCCGAACTACGCGCCCACCGCACCGACCAACGAGGTCGACTGGCTCAACCGGGTGCAGGGCTACGCCACCGCGTGCGGCAAGGCCAATCCGGGCCTGTTGCAGCACATGAAGACCACCGACGTGGCCGCCGACATCGACGACGTGCGGGCGGCGCTCGGCGTGCCCCAGATCGGCCTGTACGCCCAGTCCTACGGCACCTACGTGGGCGAGGTGTACGCCACCCTGCACCCGCTGACGGTCCGGCGTTTGGTGCTGGACAGCGCGATCAACCCGGACCAGGTCTGGTACCACGCCGCGAACCTGGACCAGAACGTCAACCTGGAGCGCAACTTCCACCTGTTCTTCGACTGGCTGGCCAGCAACGACGCCACCTATCACCTGGGCGGCACGCGCGACGCCATCCAGCAGGTATGGACGGCGCAGCTGGCCTCGGTCACGGCCCATCCGGCCAACGGCCTGATCGGGCCGGCCGAACTGACCGACCTGCTCACGCTGACGCCGTACTACGCGGCTTTCTGGCCGACGCTCGGCGGCATGTTCGCCAACTACGTGCACACCGGCGACGCCTCCGCGCTGCAGTTCCTGTACACGCAGTTCTACCAGCGCGGCAGTGACAACGTGTATGCCGCGCAGTTGGCCGAGACCTGCACCGACGCCCCGTGGCCGGCCGACTGGTCGACCTGGCGGGCCAACGCCGCCGCCAGCGCGGCGCAGGCGCCGGACATCGCGTGGGGCAACAACTGGTTCAACGCCCCGTGCCGGGTGTGGCCGGCCAAGGCGGCCAACCCCGTGCCGGTGCTCGGTTTCGCCGTCTCCAGCGTCCTGCTGCTGCAGGACGAGCTCGACGGCGTCGCTCCGCCGTCCGGCAGCATGGCCTTGCGGCAACGGTATTCTCACTCCGCGCTGCTGACCGTGCACGGTGCCATCACCCATGGCGTCACGCCGAGCGCGGACACCTGCGTGAACACCGTGCTGGGCAACTACCTCAGCAGCGGCACGTTGCCGACCCGTAAGCCTGGCAACGTCTCCGACGCCGAGTGCGCCGCGCCGCCCGCGCCCGTCGCCGGCTGATCCCACCGCACGACCAGACGCCACCCCGGCTTCGAGTCGGGGTGGCGTTTGCGTGCGATCACTTCTGGTCTAGACCAGATCTGTCAAGGGTGAACACTTCGCGTGAGGATCGTTCGCTGTCAGGATGGGCGGACGCCGCCGCCACGGGAAATCACGTCATTACCCCTGCGATGACTGTGAGGAAACATCATGGCGAAGGTTTCGACGCGCCTTGTCGCGCTATCCGGGCTCGTGCTCAGCGGACTCCTGGCCGCCGCCCCGCTGGCCTCGGCCGGCACCGCGCCGGTCGGTGTCGCCGCGCCGGCGGCCCCGCTGTGCACACAGAAGAGCACGCTGGCCGGCACTCACCTGTCGGACAAGCAGATCGCCCAGTACGCCCGCAACAACGGCGGCCTGCACGGCAACGGCCTGGTCATCTCCATCGCGGTCGCGCTGGCCGAGAGCCAGGGCTGGACCAAGGCGGTGCTGATCAACACCGACTGCAGCCGGGACCGCGGCGTGTGGCAGATCAACTCCAAGTGGCACAGCGAGGTCTCGGACGACCAGGCCTTCAACCCGGTCACCTGCGCCCAGCAGACGGCCCGCATCTCGTCCAACGGCACCGACTGGACGCCGTGGACGACCTATCAGAACGGCGCCTACAACCAGTTCATGTCCCGCGCCCGCACCGCCGCCTCGCAGGTCGGCGGCTGAGCAAGTGCGCCGGCCGTCCCCCCAGGACGGCCGGCGTTCGCGCTCAGCGCCAGTCGAAACGGTAGGCGCAGCCGCGAGCGAGTGTGGGAACTAGCGGGAATGGCTGGACAACATGGTGCCGTGCAGCACTTCCACGTGCCGGCAGGTCACGTCGACGGCGGCCAGCGCATCGCGGCGGTCGATGGCTGCGACCAGTTCGGCGTGCTCACGGTTGGATTCCCGCAGATACTCCAAGGGATACGGCAGGTAGTAGCGATAGAGCTCCCGCACGACCTCGCCGTGACGCTGAATTCCGGCGGTCACGCCGCTGGCCTCGACCACCGCGGCGTGGAAACCGGCGTCGAGCTCATGGAATTCGGCCCAGCCGGACGCCTTCTCCATGCGTAGCACCAGATTCCACAGTTCCGGCACGCTGTCGTCGGCACGCCGCAATGCGGCCAGATGGACCAGGCCCGCCTCCAACGCGAGGCGGTGGTCGATCAGCTCGTGCACCTCGGCGGTGGCCCCGGTGTAGGCGGCGATCTCCGCGACGGCCCCGAGTGCCGGCTCGGCAGCGACCGAGGTCCCGCCGCCACGGCCGCGCCGCCGGACGAGCACACCGTCGGCGCACAGGGACACCAACGCCCGGCGCACGGTGATCTCGCCGACGCCGAGCGCGGAGGCGATCTCCAGGCCCGGCGGCAACGCCTCGCCCGGCGCGAGCAGCCCGAGCTCGACGGCCAGCGCGATCCGCGCCCGCACCGTGTCCAGCGCGGACAGCCGGCGGATACCGGTCAGCGCCGGCGCACTCAGGCCGTCCATGGGACCACCCTACCGGTTTAACTGCTCATTTTGAGCACTCTTGTGGAAGTGCTCGACCTGGACTATTTTGCCGGCAACACGGAAGGAGTCGCCCGTGCTGCCGATGGTCCTGGTCCAGGCCGAACCCGTGCCGTTCGACCGACCGCTGGACGCGTTCGCCGACGAGGTGACGGCCGTGCTGGCCGAGCACCCCGGCACGCGCCTGCTGATGTTCCCCGAGCTGCACCTGTGCGGCGCGCAGCGGCCGCGGGACAGCGCCGAGCCGCTGGCCGGCCCGCGCACGCGCCGGCTGGCCGAACTGGCCGGCGACCTGGGCATCTGGCTGGTGCCGGGCAGCGTCTGCGAGCTGGGCCCGGCCGGCGAGGTGTTCAACACCGCGCTGGCCTTCTCCCCCGGCGGCGAGCTCGTCGCCTCGTACCGCAAGATCTTCCCGTGGCGGCCGCACGAGCCGTACCACCCGGGCGACCGGTTCGTGGTGTTCGACATCCCCGAGGCCGGCCGGGTCGGCTTCTCGATCTGCTACGACGCGTGGTTCCCGGAGCTGACCAGGCATCTGGCCTGGATGGGCGCGGAGCTGGTGCTCAATCCCGTGCAGACGACCACCCCGGACCGGGTTCAGGAGCTGGTGCTGGCCCGGGCCAACGCGATCGTCAACCAGGTCTTCATGGTCAGCCTCAACGTGGCCGGCCCGTTCGGCATGGGGTGCAGCATCGTCGTCGGGCCGGAGGGCCAGGTGCTGGCCGAGACGCCCGACGCCGCGCCGGCCGTGCTGGCGGTGACGCTGGATCTGGGCGAGGTGGCGCGCGTCCGGCAGCGCGGAACCGCCGGCGTGAACCGGATGTGGGACCAGTTCACGAGTTCTGACGCTGCCATCGAGCTTCCGCTTTACCAGGGCAGGATCGAGCCCGGCCGCTGGCGGCCGCGTGGAGGAGATGCGCGATGACCACAACTCTCACCCCGCATCTGCGCCTGCGAGGCGTAGTCCTTTTTGGACTCGCCTACATGGCCCCACTGATCGTGCTCGGCACGTACGGCATCGTGGCCGCCACCACCGACGGCACGGTGCCGACCGCGTACCTGCTGGCCACCGTCGCGATGCTGTTCACCGCCGCCAGCTACGGGCGGATGGCCGCGGAGTATCCGGTCGCCGGCTCCGCGTACACCTACGTGCGCAAGTCGATCGACTCCCGGGTCGGCTTCCTGGTCGGCTGGGCCGTGCTGCTGGACTACTTCTTCCTGCCGATGGTGATCTGGCTGATCGGCGCGGCCTACATGTCGGCGCAGTTCCCGTCGGTGCCGAGTTGGCTGTGGGTGGTGGGTTTCATCGTGCTCACGACCATCCTCAATGTGCTGGGCATCCGGGTCGCGGTGACCGCCAACTTCCTGCTGATGGCCTTCCAGCTGCTGGTGATCCTGTTCTTCGTGATCCTGTCGTTCAGCCACGCCCCCGGCCTGTTCAGCGGGGTTCCCTTCTACCACAACGGTTCCTCGTTCGGCGGCATCTCGGCCGGGGCCGCCATCGCCGCGTACTCGTTCCTCGGCTTCGACGCCGTGACCACGCTGACCGAGGAGACCTTCGAGCCGCGCCGGACCATTCCCCGCGCCATCCTGCTCACGGCGCTGCTGGGCGGCGTGCTGTTCGTGATCCTCGCCTACGCCACGCAGCTGGTGCATCCCGGCGCTGTCTTCCACGACGAGTCCTCGGCCGCCTTCGAGATCGCCACCGACATCGGCGGCGACCTGTTCGCCGCGATCTTCCTGGCCGGGCTGATGGTGGCCCAGTTCGCCTCCGGCATCGCCGCCCAGGCCGGCGCGTCCCGGCTGATGTTCGCCATGGGCCGCGACGGCGTGCTGCCCAAGCGGTTTTTCGGTTATCTGCAACCGAAGCTGGAGACGCCGGTCTTCGGCATCGTCCTCATCGGACTGATCGGCCTCGGCGCGTTGGGCCTGGACGTCACCACCTCCACCTCGTTCATCAACTTCGGCGCGTTCACCGCCTTCACCTTCGTCAACCTCTCGGTGATCGCCCTCTGGCGACGGCAGCGCGGCTCCGTGCTGCGCAACCTCCTCGTGCCGGTCGTCGGCGCGGCCGTCGACCTCTGGCTGCTCGTCCACCTCGACGGCACCGCCATCACCCTCGGCCTGATCTGGCTCACCCTCGGAATCTGCTACCTGACCTACCTCACCCGCGGCTTCCGCCGCCCGCCGCCGGAAGTCACATTCGAGGAGTAATTAAAATTTACACCGTAAAATGAATGATCTACGGTCGCCTCATGGCCACGACAATCGTCGAAGCGACCGAAGAACTCATTCCCGAGCTGGTGGCGTCCGTGGGCGCGCTGTTCGCCGAGGACGGCGCGCGGCACGATCCGCGGATGGATGCCGACTGGCCACGCCGGCACGGCGCCGAGTACTACGGGCCGATGCGCGACCAGGGCGACTTGTGCCTGCTGGCCAGGGTGGACGGCGTCCCCGCCGGTCACCTGGTCGGCCGGGTGCGCACGAGCGACATCCGGCCCGGCGCGCGGATCGCCGCACTGGAGAGCATGCAGGTGTTCGAGCCGTTCCGCCGGGCCGGCGTCGGCTCCGCCCTGGTCGCCGAATTCTTCGCCTGGGCCGATCGCAGCAATGCCACCGAATTCCGCGTCACCGCGTTCTCGGCCAACGAACGGGCGATCGCGTTCTACCGTGCGCACGGATTCGAGCCGTTCGAACTGACCCTGCACCGCCTCACTTCATAACGCGGAGCACGTCGGCCAGCACCGCGGCGTGGCTGATCTCCAGGGCGGCGGTGGCGGTCAGCAGGGTCACGGTGCCGGTCAGCTCGGCCAGGCTCCGCAGCGCCGCCTGCCGGTCGGGGCCGGCCAGCTCGGCGCGGTAGCGGTCGGTGAACTCCTCGAACCGCTCCGGGTCGTGGCCGTACCAGACGCGCAGCTCGGTCGAGGGCGACACGGACCGGCACCAACTGTCCAAGTGGGCCAGTTCCTTGCGCAGCCCGCGCGGCCAGAGCCGGTCGACCAGCACCCGCGTCCCGTCCTCGTCGCTCGGATCGTCGTAGACCCGCGCCACCCGCACCGCCTCCACGCGCGGACGATAAACCTTCACAAGGGCCCCCGCTACCGGTGGCTATATTGGCCGGATGCTGCTGGTCACGCTCCTGGGCGCACTGCAGGCGGAAGTGGACGGACGGGAGCTGGAGCTGGGGCCACCCAAGCAACGGGCCCTGTTCGCGCAGCTGGCGGTCCGCCGCAACCAGGTGGTGTCGCGCACCGAGCTGGTGGACGGCGTGTGGGGCGAGGAACCCCCGGAAAGCGTGCGCGGCATCATCCACACCTACGTCTCCAAGCTGCGGCAGACGCTGGCCGGCGACCGCAAGGCGACGGCCCGGGAGAGCGTGCTGGCCAGCGTGGGATCGGGCTACCGGCTGGCGCTGGAGCCGCAGAACTTGGACGTGTGGCGGTTCGAGCACGCCTTCCAGCAGGCCGGCCAGGCCCGCACGGCCAACGACGTCGAGCGGGCGATCGCGCACTGGGACGAGGGCCTGAAGCTGTGGCAGGGCGCGCCGCTGCCGGGGGTGCCGGGGCCGTTCGCGGAAAGCCAGCGCCAGCACCTCGAGGAGCTGCGGCTGGCGGCGATCGAGGACCGCGCGGAGACGCTGCTGTCGCTGGGCCGCGAGTCCGAAGTGGTCGTCGACCTGCGGACCACCGTGGAGGACAACCCGCTGCGCGAACGGTTGCGAGCCCTGCACATGATCGCCCTGTACCGGGGCGGCCGGCAGGCCGAGGCGCTGGAGCACCACGACCGGCTGCGCCGGCTGCTGGCGGCGGAGCTGGGCGTCGACCCTGGCAGCGAGGTGCAGGACGTCTACCAGCAGATCCTGGCCAACGACCCGGCGCTGGGCCGCCCGACACTGGTCCACGCGACGCCGCGGGTGACGGTGACGCTGCCGAAGGAAGAGCCGACGACCCCGACCCGTGAGGGTCGCAGCCCGTATCCGGGCCTGCTGGCCTTCTCGGTCGGCAACGCGCAGTACTTCTTCGGACGTGAGCAGCTGACGGCCACGCTGGTGGACCGGCTGGGCGACCCGCGCCGGGACGGCCCGGTGGCCGTGGTCGGCGCGTCCGGCTCGGGCAAGTCGTCGCTGTTGCGGGCAGGTCTGGTGCCGACGATCGAGGGCATGGACCTGGCCACGCCGCGGCGCTGGGCGTGGCTGCTGCTCACGCCGGGCAACAAGCCGGTGGAGGCGCTGGCCTCGTCGCTGGCCCAGGCCACCGGCCGGCCGCCGTCGGAGCTGCTGGCGCTCATGCAGGACGACCCAACCGAGCTGGCCGGCCTGCTGGACGGGACTGACCGATTGGTGGTGGTGGTCGACCAGTTCGAGGAGCTGTTCACGCTCTGCGAGGACGAGGCCCAGCGGCGGATCTTCGTCTCGGCGCTGACGGCGCTGAACGCGGCCGTGGTGTACGGGGTGCGGGCCGATTTCTACGGCCACTGCGCGCGCTTCCCCGAGCTGCTGGCGTCCCTCGAACGGGCGGTTGTGGTCGGCCCGATGACGGCGGCGGCGTTGCGGGAGACGATCGAGCGCCCGGCTGCTTTGGCCGGCCTGGAGCTGGAGCCGGGCCTGAGCGACCTGCTGCTGCGCGATCTCGGCGCCGAGGAGGACACCGGTGGCGTGCTGCCGCTGCTCGCGCACGCGCTGCTGGCCACATGGCAGGTCCGCGAGGGCAACCGGCTGACCTTGCAGGGGTACGCCGAGGTCGGCGGCATCCACCGGGCCATCGCCACCACCGCCGACGCCACGTACGCACGATTCGATCCGGGTGGCCGCGATCTGGTGCGGCGGCTGTTGCTGCGCATGGTGCACGTCGGCGAGGGCGTCGAGGTGACGCGGGCCCGGGTGGACCGGGCCAGTCTGATCGACGGTGCCGCCGACCCGGAGACCGCGGCGGCGGTGCTGGACGCGCTGGCCCGCGCGCGGCTGGTCACGTTGGACGAGAACACCGCGGAGATCAGCCACGAGGCGCTGCTGCGGTCCTGGCCACGGTTGCGGCAGTGGGTGGCCGACAACCGCGAGGGCCTGCGGCTGCACCAGCAGCTGGCCCAGGACGCCCGGTCGTGGCATCGGGACGGTCGCGACGACTCGGGGCTGTACCGGGGCGCGAAGCTGGCGATCGCCCTGAACTGGGCTCCGGACGACGGGTCGCTGGCGCCGATCGAACGGGAGTTGTTGGAGGCCAGCCGTTCTCGCGAGTCATCCGAGCAACGGGCGGCGGTGCGGCAGACCCGGCGGCTGCGGCAGCTGGTGGCCGCGCTGACGGTGCTGTTGCTGGTGGCCGTGGCCTCGATGGTTTTTGCCTTTGTGGAGCGGAACACGGCGTGGCAGCAGCGGGCCGACGCGTTGTCCGGACAGGTCGCGCTGCGGGCGAATTCCATGCAGGCGGCCGATCCCGCGCTGGCGGCGCAGCTGAGCCTGGTGGCGTATCGGATCTCCCCGACCGCGCAGGCCCGCAGCAGCCTGCTGACGACCTCCGGCGTGCCGGCGACGACGCGGCTGATCGGGCACAGCGACGGCGTGACCGCGTTGTCGTACGGGGGAAATCTCCTGGCCAGCGCCAGCAAGGACAAGACGGTGCGGCTGTGGGACGCCACCACCCGCACTTCCGTTGCGACAGTTCAGGTTCCCAGCGCGGCGTACGGGGTGGCGCTGAGCCGTGACGGCAAGCTGCTGGCCGCCGGTATCGCCGACGGTTCGATAATCCTGTGGGACGTCAGCACTCCGCGCAGCCCCGCACGGCTCACGGTGGCCAAGGGGCACACCGACAGCGTGTTCGCGCTCGCCTTCAGCCCCGACGGCACGCGGCTCGCGTCGGCCAGCGGGGACAAGACGGTGCGACTGTGGCGAGTGGACGGTCGTCAAGTAACCTCGCTGTTCACGTTGTCCGGACACGAGAAGACCGTCACGTCGATCGCGTACAGCCCGGACGGCAAGCTGATCGCCAGCGGCAGTTACGACAACACCGTGCGGCTGTGGAACACCGCGACCGGCGCACCGGCCGGCGTGTTGAGCGGTCACACCAACGCCGTGACGGGCGTGGCGTTCAGCCCCGACAGCCGGCGGCTGGCCAGCGCCAGTTACGACGAATCGGTGCGCGTCTGGGATCCGGCCGGCGGCTTGGTGTCGACGTTCACCGGCGCCACGAGCTTCCTGGAGGCCGTGGCGTTCAGCCCGGACGGCCGCACCGTCGCGGCCGGCGGTGACGACCACATCACCCGGCTGTGGGATCTCGCCGGCGGCGCCCAGGTCGCCACCTTCACTGCCCCGTCGACGATTCGGGCGGTCATGTTCAGCCCGGACGGCTCGTCGGTGGCGACCGGGGCCGCGAACTGGTGCGTGTCGGTGTGGGACGTGCGTGCCGCCGAGGTCGACGGGCATGCGCAGTCGGGCTGGGGCATGGCGTTCGACAAGACGGGCAAGGTGCTGGCCAGTGGCCACTACGACGGCACCGTACGGCTGTGGGGCACCTCCGACCCGCGCCGGCCGACCGCGTTGGCGACGCTGAGCGGGCACACCGACCCGGTGACCTCGGTGGCGTTCAGCCCGGACGGCAAGACGCTGGCCAGTGTGAGCTACGACCGCACCGCCCGGCTCTGGGACGTCGCCGATCCGGCGCATGCCCGGCCGCTGGCCACCATTGCGGCGTCCACCGGGCAGCTGGAGGCGGTCGTGTACGATCCGTCAGGTAAGATGATTGTCACATCCGGTGACGATCACTTG
>DASWRQ010000155.1:0-2932 GCA_036403095.1 Kutzneria sp.
CCGCGCGAGGGCGCCCGTTGGCTGGAGGCCAACGGGCACCGCTACGGCCTCTTTCGCACCTATGCCAACGAATGGTGGCACTTCGAGCACTGGCCCCAGTACATCGGCACCGCCAGCCGCCCGCCGATGCGCGCCGACCCCCGCGCCCCGGCCCACCACCCCTGGCACCCCGAGAGAGTCACGCTTCCTGGCAGCACAGCGAAATACTGTCTCCGGCCGACGGCACCACCACGAACGTGAAGTCCGAGCGGACCCGGTCGTCCATGCCCACCGGCAGCTGGATGCGGTCGGAGTGGACCATGCGCCACACCGCGGACCGGCTCAGGCCGAAGCCGGCCATGAGCAGCTTGACCAGCCGGATCGGGGCCGGCAGCTCGAAGCGGACGACGACCTCCATCGTGGCGGAGTCCGGGTTCTGCACGTCGTAGAACGGCAGGTCGGTCTGGAGGTCCCAGGTGTCGGCCCAGTCGAGCCGATAGGCCGTGCGACGGGCCAGCGAGGTGTCCGTGGCCAGCTCCCGCACGATGGCGGGATCGTTGTCCTCGAACCGGACCAGGCGATCGTGGTCGAGGGCCGAGACGTGGATCCGTTCGTGCACCGGCACTTTGGACGTGCGGCCACAGTGGTCGCAGCCGATCAGCAGCCAGACGTCGAGCAGCTTGCCGCTGGCGTTGACCCGGATCTTGCCGGTGGGGTGGTGCCGCTGCGTCCGGCACGACGGGCAGCCGCGCACGATCGCCGGCAGACCGAGCTCCCGGACGACCCACAGGGCCTTGCGATCGACGACGACGGGCACAGCGGTGGCACGACGTTTGCACATGGTTCGGGCGAACTCCCAGCACGGGATGGGGACAGGCGGAACCGTCCCCTGGATCAGTGGCTGACGGCCGGCAGCGTGCGCACACCGGCCGGGGCACGACGTCGTGGCGACGTCGTGTGTGGGAAGCCCGCACGACAAGACAGTGCGGGCTCGAAGAAGGAACGCCGGCCGGAGGCGGGGGCGTCGAAGAGCCCCGGCCTCGGACCACGCGTGCAGCCACTGATCACACGAACATGCCGGCCATCGTGTTCGATCGGCGGCCGGGCGGGCAACCGATTTAGCGGGCCGGCCTTGAGACGCCGAGCGGCCCGCCGCCGGCAGGGGAGGCGGGCCGCTGGGGGAGTGCGGTCAGGCGTTGGGGTTGAAGTTGATGCCGGGCGGCATCGAGTGCTCCAGCCCGTAGTCGAAGTTGCCGTCGTTGATCTTGATGGTGGCGTCGCCGAAGTTGGCCGTCATCAGCTTGTCGCGCAGGCCGGCCGGGTAGCCGTTCCAGCCGACGAGCGGGGGGTAGAACCAGCCGTGGGTGTAGTTCTCCGGCGGGTCGTCATTGGCGTTGGCCAGCCGGATGAAGTGCGTGCTGGCGCCGTCCTTGTGGTAGACGACCTTCACGTGCGAGCCGTCGAAGCGGGCCTGGGAGGCGGGGTACCACACCCAGCCGCTGTGCTGCGAGGTGGACACGTAGTCGACGGTGTTGGTCGACACCTTGATCCACACGACCACGTGCTCCCAGTCGTGGGTGTGGCCGATGGCCGCCGGGCCGAGCGTGGCCTGGTCCTTCTCGAAGTAGCTCGCGTACATGACCGCGCAGTAGTCGCCGTTGCACTTCTCGCGGGAGTACGTGTTCGAGTTCTGCAGCTGGGCCGGGTCGTGGCAGTGCCCGTTGACGTCGCCGCCGAGCTTGAGCCCGGGGTTGATGGCGCCGTCGGACCCGATGGCGGCAGTGGCGTAACAGCCGTCGCCGTCGTAGTCGTAGGCGGGGGAGAAGGACTGTTCCCACCCGTCCGCGTTCTGCGGCAGCGGGCTGAGGATGGCGGCGCCGGCAGGGCTTGGCAGGGACAAGGTCAGCACTGCGACGCCCAAGGCGGCCGCGAGCGCGGACAGTTTGCGCACATCCACTCCTAGGTGTTTCTTGGCGGCGTAAAAGAACTATGCCCGGACCGGGGCCGGGCGATCAAGGCACAGTTCGATGACTCCCTTGTGTTCCAAGGGAGTTCACGCCACAGACATCAGCCGATGGTGTCCCGGGACCGGTGCACGGCCTCCAGCAACAGCTGGGACACGTCCCGAACGGACACATTCGCGCCGATGTCCTCGCTCTGGCGCTGGACGAGGCCGTCGCTGACCATCACCCGGCAGAACGGGCACGCGGTCGCGATGGTCTCGGCCCCCGTGGCCAGCGCCTCGTCGACCCGTTCCAGGTTGATGCGCTTGCCGATCCGCTCTTCCATCCACATCCGCGCACCGCCGGCGCCGCAACAGAAGGAGCGGTCGCCGTGCCGGGGCATCTCGGTCAGCGAAGTCCCGGCCGCCGCGGCGAGTTCCCGTGGCGGCTCGTAGACCTTGTTGTGCCGCCCCAGATAACACGGATCGTGGTACGTGATCGACTGCGCCGCGCCGGCCGGCTGGATCGGCGTGAGCTTTTTCTCCCGCACCAACCGGTTCAGCAGCTGGGTGTGGTGCACGACCTCGTAGTTGCCCTCCAGCTGCGGGTACTCGCGGCCGAGTGTGTTCATGCAGTGTGGACAGGTCGTGACGATCTTGCGAAGGGCGGGTGCACGCTCGCCGAAGGTTTCGTTGAGCAGCCCGGCCGTCTCCTGGGCCAGCATCTGGAACAGGAACTCGTTGCCGGAGCGGCGGGCCGGGTCGCCGGTGCAGCGCTCGCGGTTGCCCAACACGCCGTATTTCACGCCGGCGATGTGCAGCAGTTCGGCGGTGGCCTGCACGGTGACACGGGCCTTGTCGTCGAACGCGCCGGCGCAGCCGACCCAGAACAGCCACTCGGTGTCGTCGGGCAGCTCGCCGGTGATCACCGGCACCTCGAAGTCGAGGTCCTTGGCCCAGTCCATCCGCGCGGTGTTGTTCTGGCCCCAGGGATTGCCCTTGTTCTCCAGG
>DASWRQ010000156.1:0-5905 GCA_036403095.1 Kutzneria sp.
TGCTTCGTCGAGCTGCACGTGGAACAGGGCCGTGGGCTCACGGTTCCGGTCGGTGTGGCGTCGTCGATCCTGGCCCACGGCCGGTGGCGCTTCACCTTCACCGGCGAGGGAAACCACGCCGGGGCAACGTTGATGTCGGACCGGCGCGACCCGATGGTGCCGGCGGCGTCGCTGGTGTTGGCCGCGCGCAAGGCGGCTGTCGGCGACGCGCGGGCGACCGTAGGCCGGATCGTGCCGGTTCCCGGTGGCACCAACGTGATCGCGTCCGAGGTCAACGTGTGGCTGGACGCCCGCGCCGGTGACGACGCCACCACCAAGTCGGTAGTCGCGGAGATCCAGGCGATGGCCCGGCAGGCCGCCGCGGAGGAGGGCTGCGGGATTCGTGTGACGCAGGAGTCCTACGGCGACACTGTGGTGTTCGACCCTGCGCTGCGGGACGATCTGTCCACTGTGCTCGGTGGCGTGCCGGCCCTGCCGACCGGGGCCGGGCATGACGCCGGCATCCTGGCCAGCCGCGTGCCGACGGCGATGTTGTTCGTGCGCAACCCGACCGGCGTCAGCCATGCGCCGCAGGAATACGCCGAGCCGGACGACTGCGAGGCCGGAGTCGCCGCACTGGCCGCGACGCTGGAGCACCTGGCGTCGTGATGTACTGGTGTGAACGGGCCTGGCTGCCCGAGGGCGTGGTCGCCGGCGTGCTGGTGCGCGTCGGCGACGACGGCCGGATCACCGAAGTGTCCACTTCGGACTCACTGCCGCTGGGTGCTGAAAGGCTGAACGGCGTTGTGTTGCCGGGCTTCGCCAATGCGCACTCACACGCGTTCCATCGGGCATTGCGCGGCCGCACCCACGCCGACGGTGGCACTTTCTGGACGTGGCGGCAGGCGATGTACCAGCTGGCCGAGCGGCTGACGCCGGAGAGCTACCTCAAGCTGGCCACCGCGGTTTTCGCCGAGATGGCCGTGGCCGGCATCTCCTGTGTCGGCGAGTTCCACTACCTGCACCACGGTCCCGGCGGCACCCCGTACGCCGACCCGAACGAGATGGGCCACGTGCTGCGGGAAGCCGCCGCCACGGCCGGCATTCGCATCACGCTGCTCGACACCTGTTACGTGGCCGGCGGAATCGGCACCGAGCTCGAAGGCACCCAGCTCCGCTTCAGCGACGGCGACGCGACCCGCTGGGCGGCAAGGGTTTCCGAACTGAAGTCGGACAACGTGATGCGCGTCGGCGCGGCGATCCACTCCGTGCGCGGCGTTCCGCGTGCGCAGCTGGCCGACGTCGCCGCCGTCGGTGGGCCGCTGCACGTTCACCTGTCCGAGCAGCCGGCGGAGAACGAAGCTTGCCTTGCCGCGTATGGCGTGACGCCGACCGAGCTGCTGGCCGAGGCCGGCGTGCTGTCGCCGCGGACCACGGCCGTGCATGCCACCCATCTCACCGAGCACGACCGCGCGCTGCTCGGCGGGTCCACCACCACCGCGTGCTTCTGCCCGACCACGGAGGCCGACCTGGCCGACGGCATCGGGCCGGCCCGCGAGCTGGTCGACGCCGGCAGCCCGCTTTCCCTTGGCAGCGACCAACATGTCGTGATCGACCCGCTCGTGGAGACGCGGGCGCTCGAACACGGCGAGCGGCTGCGCACGGGGCAGCGCGGGCGGTTCAGCCCGGACGAGCTGCTTGCTGCCGCAACCGCGGCCGGCCACGCCTGCCTGGGTTGGCCCGACGCCGGCCGGATCGCCGTGGGCGCGCCGGCCGACCTGGTCGCGGTCGGCCTGGATTCACTACGAACGGCGGGTAGCCGACCGGAACAGGTTCTGCTGACCGCGAATTCGTCCGATGTGGACGTGGTAATAGTCGAAGGGCGGGTTGTGGCCACCCGGGGCCGTCATGCGACGCTTGGGGAGGTAGGACCTCTTCTCGCGGACGTGATGGGGGAACTGTGGCGGTAGTTATCACCGGCATCGCCGAGCTGACCACCAACGACGGCGAGCTGGGCAAGCTGCGCGACGCCGCGATCGTGGTGGACGGCGACCGGGTGGCGTGGGTCGGGGCCGCGGCCGATGCCCCCGAGGCCGACGAGCGGGTCGACGTCGATGGCCGCGCGGTGCTGCCGGGCTGGGTCGACAGCCACACCCACCTGGTCTTCGCCGGCGACCGGACCGCCGAGTTCGGGGCCCGGATGTCCGGCCAGCCCTACGCCGCCGGCGGTATCGCCGTCACCGTCGACGCCACCCGCGCGGCCACCGACGAGCAGCTCGCCGCCGGCCTGCGCCGGCACGTCGACGAGGCCGTTTCCCAAGGCACCACGTACATCGAGACCAAGACCGGCTACGGGCTGACGGTGGCCGACGAGCTCCGCTCGGCTGTGCTGGCCGGCCGGCACGTCGACGAGGTGACCTTTCTCGGCGCGCATCTCGTGCCGCCGGGCACCGACGCCGACGAGTACGTGGACCTGGTGTGCGGGCCGATGCTCGACGCCGTCGCGCCCCACGTGACATGGGCCGACGTGTTCTGCGAGACCGGCGCCTTCGACGAGGAGCAGTCGCGGGCCGTGCTCACCGCCGCCGGCAAGAAGGGCCTCGGGCTGCGCGTGCACGGCAACCAGCTCGGTCCCGGGCCGGGTGTGCGGCTGGCCGTGGAGATGGACGCCGCCAGCGTCGACCACTGCACCTATCTCACGCCGGCCGATGTCGCCGCGCTGGCCGACTCCGACACCGTCGCCACGCTGCTGCCGGCCTGCGACCTGTCCACCCGGCAGCCGCTGCCCGAGGTGCGGGCGCTGCTCGACGCCGGCGTCACCGTCGCGCTGGCGTCCAACTGCAATCCCGGCTCCTCGTACACGTCCTCCATGGCCTTCTGCGTGGCCACGGCCGTGCTGCAGATGCGCATGACCGTCGAGGAGGCCGTGCGCGCCGCCACGCTCGGCGGCGCGCGGGCCCTGCGCCGGGACGACGTCGGCGTGCTGCGGCCCGGGTCGCGGGCCGACATCCACGTGCTGAACGCGCCGTCCACCACGCACCTGGCCTACCGGCCCGGTGTGCCGCTCACCTGGGCGGTGTGGCGCGCGGGCGTTCGACAGCGCTGACCGACCTGAGCTCCGTGACGGTCGCGTAGCCCTCCTCCAGCAGCGCCGCGTCCGATCCCGGCTCCACCTCGTCGTCCAGCATCACGGTGGCCAGCTCGATCCGATCGTCGGCCTGGTGCACGATCCGGCTCTGCACCCGGCCGTACCGGGTGAGCGTGGCCCAGCGCAGCGGGCCCGGGTCCGGGCGGTTCGGCACGTTGAGGTTGAGTACGCTGCCCGGCTCGATGAGGCCCAGCACGTCCTTCACGTACGGGTCGACGACGTCCCACAGCGGCGTGCCCGGCGGGTCCCAGGGGACGTCCAGCGAGACCGCCAGCGCCGTCACCCCGTTCACGTGGGCCGTCAGCGCCGCCCCGACCGTGCCCGAGTGGATCAGCGCCCGGCCGATGTTCGCGCCGAGGTTGATGCCCGACAGCACCAGGTCCGGCGCCCCGCCGAAGGCCTCGCGGCACGCCAGCAGCGCGATCAGGCCGGGGTGCGCGTCGACCGCGTAGGCCGGCACCTCCGGCAGGTCTTCGATGGTCCGGCGCGACACCGCCACGCTGCGATGTCCGCCCGACGCCGTCAGGCCCGCACCCGTGCCGCTCGCTTCGACGCTCGGCGCCGCGATGATCGTGTCGTGGCCCAGCTCCACCGCGCAGCGGGCCAGCGCTGTCAGGCCGGGGGAGTCGATGCCGTCGTCATTGGTGACCAGGACCCGCAGAGGAGAGTTCACGCCTTAGTCGTACCCCGCCGCCCCGCCCCCGATCCACCCACGCCGCGGCGTTGTCACATGCGGTCCGCAGGTGCCCCATGGAGGCAAGTCCGACGCGCAGGTGACATTCGAATGTGCCGGAAAGTGTATTTCGGTGTGTCGGAGAGCGTGACTCGCCGGGGGTGGGGTCAGTCGTCGATGTCGTCGGAGTCGTCGCGGGCCAGGAAGGTGGCCAGGCGCTCGACGGCGGTCTCGAACTCGGGGTTGCGGTCGACGAAGGCCCGCAGGCGGTCGGCGAGCCAGGACAGGGTGACCTCCTCCTCGCCCCGACGCTGCTCCAGCTCCTCGATGCCACGGTCGGTGAAGTACATGGCTTTCCTCCTACGAACAACGGCCGGGTCCCGTGAGGAACCCGGCCGTCGGAAACTACATCGTCAGCTGAACGCCTTGGTCACGACGGCGCGCTGCTCGACCTCGTGCACCTTGCTGAAGCCCGAGGCCGGGGCGGCCATGGGGCGGCGGGACACGCGGGTGAGCTTGCCCTGCACCCGCGGCAACGCCTCCGGGATCACCAGGCCCAGGTGCGGCCACGCACCCTGGTTGGCCGGCTCTTCCTGCACCCAGCGAATGTCGTTGACGTTCGGGTAACGGTCGAGCAGCTCGTTCAGCTTGCGCTCGGGCAGCGGGTAGAGCTGCTCGATGCGGGCGATGGCCACGTTGCTCGCGCCGGTCTTCTCCTTCTCGGCGGCCAGCTCGTAGTAGATCTTGCCGCTGCACAGCAGCAGCCGGTCGACCTGCTCGGGCGAGGGCTGCGTCGGGTCGTCGATGACCGACATGAACCGGCCGGTGGTGAAGTCCTCCACCGAGCTGGCGGCGGCCTTGAGGCGCAGCATGGACTTCGGCGTGAAGACGACCATCGGCCGCTTCACCCCGTCCAGCGCGTGCCGGCGCAGCAGGTGGAAGTAGTTGGCCGGGGTCGACGGCACGGCGACGGTCATCGAGCCCTCGGCGCACAGCTGCAGGAACCGCTCGATGCGGCCGGAGCTGTGGTCGGGGCCCTGGCCCTCAAGACCGTGCGGCAGCAGCAGCACGACGTTGCCGCGCTGGCCCCACTTGGCCTCGCCAGAGGAGATGAACTCGTCGATGATCGACTGCGCGCCGTTGACGAAGTCGCCGAACTGCGCCTCCCACAACACCAGCGCGTCCGGGTTGGCCACCGAGTAGCCGTACTCGAAGCCGACGGCGGCGAACTCGGACAGCGCCGAGTCGTAGACCATGAACTTGCCCTGCGGGTCGGCCAGGTTCTGCAGCGGCGTGTACTCGGCGCTGGTCTTGCGGTCGATGACCACCGAGTGCCGCTGGCCGAAGGTGCCGCGCTGGGAGTCCTGCCCGGACAGCCGGACGGTCTTGCCCTCCATCACCAGCGAGCCGAAGGCCAGCAGCTCGCCGAAGCCCCAGTCGATGCCGCCCTCGCGGGCCATCTGGGCCCGGCGCTCCAGCACCGGCTTGACCCGCGGGTGGGCGTTGAAGCCCTCGGGCAGCTCGATCTGGGCCTGGCCGATGCGGGCCACCGTCTCGGCGCTGACCGCGGTCGGCACCTTGGCCGGCACCTGCTGCTCGGACTCGACCGAGTTGGTCGGCTTGACCGGGTGCTTCTCCAGCTCGCGCACCTCGTTGAAGACGTGCTCCAGCTGGCTGGCGTAGTCGCGCAGCGCCTTCTCGGCCTCGTCGACGGAGATGTCGCCGCGGCCGATCAGCGACTCGGTGTAGGTCTTCCGCACCGAGCGCTTGGTGTCGATGATGTCGTACATCGCCGGCTGGGTCATCGAGGGGTCGTCGCCCTCGTTGTGGCCGCGGCGGCGGTAGCAGATCATGTCGATGACGACGTCCTTGTGGAACGTCTCGCGGTAGTCGACGGCCAGCTTGGCCACCCAGTAGCAGGCCTCGGGGTCGTCGCCGTTCACGTGGAAGACCGGCGCGCCGATCATCTTGGCCACGTCGGTGCAGTACTTGGACGACCGCGAGTGCTCCGGGTTGGTGGTGAAGCCGACCTGGTTGTTCACCACCACGTGCACGGTGCCGCCGGTGCGGTAGCCGCGCAGCAGCGCCAGGTTCAGCGTCTCGGC
>DASWRQ010000157.1:0-8165 GCA_036403095.1 Kutzneria sp.
GACGCGGCCGAAGCGGTCCGGGGTCAGCACGGCGCCCTCGCGGCGCAGGTCGTTCTCATGCAGCTCGTAGGCCCGGTCCAGACGCAGCCAAGAAGGCCGGCCGTCCTGGTCCCAGGCGCCGGCGCCGAGGTCCAGCCAGTCCTGGGACTCGTGCGGCTTGCTGGAGAGCATCAGGGCCAGCAGGAAGCGGCCGGTGCGGCCGACGACCAGCAGCGGGCGGTCCTTGCCGACGGCCGGGTCGTCCTCGAACGGAACCCAGGCCCAGACCACCTCGCCGGGGTCGGCCAGGCCGTCGAGATCGGGGGAGTAGGCGAGCTTGGCCAGGCGCTCGGCGTCGTGCACCTGGGTCACCGCGCCGTGGGCGGGACGGGGAACCGGACCGTGTTCGGACACGGCCCGCACCCTATTCTGTACGGACCATCCCCGGACGCATGGGACCATTGACCATGTCCCCCGTCCGCTTTCCCGAGGAACCGCCCCAGTGAGCACGTTCGCCGACAGCACGTTCACGTCGCCGGAGCTGATCCGGAACTTCTGCATCATCGCCCACATCGACCACGGCAAGTCCACCCTGGCCGACCGGATGCTGCAGCTGACGGGTGTCGTCGACGCACGCGCCATGCGGGCCCAGTACCTGGACCGGATGGACATCGAGCGCGAGCGGGGCATCACGATCAAGGCCCAGAACGTGCGGCTGCCGTGGCAGCTGGACGGCCAGGACCACGTGCTGCACATGATCGACACGCCCGGCCACGTCGACTTCACCTACGAGGTCTCGCGGGCGCTGGAGGCGTGCGAGGGCGCGATCCTGCTGGTCGACGCGGCACAGGGGATCGAAGCCCAGACGCTGGCCAACCTGTACCTGGCCCTGGAGAACGACCTCACCATCATCCCGGTGCTCAACAAGATCGACCTGCCGGCCGCGGATCCGGACAAGTACGCCAAGGAGCTCGCGCACATCATCGGCTGCGAGCCCGAGGACGTGCTGCGGGTGTCGGCCAAGACCGGCTTCGGCGTCAAGGAGCTGCTGGACGAGGTCGTCCGCAAGGTCCCGGCCCCGGTCGGCGATGACGACGCCCCGCCGCGTGCGATGATCTTCGACTCGGTCTACGACACCTATCGCGGCGTCGTCACCTACATCCGGGTCGTCGACGGCAAGATCACGCCCCGGCAGCGGATCAAGATGATGTCCACCGGCGCCACCCACGAGCTGCTCGAGGTCGGCATCATCTCGCCCGAGCCCAAGCCGTCCGCCGGTCTCGGCGTCGGCGAGGTCGGCTACCTGATCACCGGCGTGAAGGACGTGCGGCAGTCCAAGGTCGGCGACACCGTGACGTCCGAGCGCAAGGGCGCGACCGAGCCGCTGGCCGGGTACCGCGAGCCCAAGCCGATGGTCTACTCGGGCCTGTATCCGATGGACGGCTCCGACTACCCGGAGCTGCGCGAGGCGCTGGAGAAGCTCCAGCTCAACGACGCCGCCCTGACCTTCGAGCCCGAGACCTCGGCGGCGCTCGGCTTCGGCTTCCGCTGCGGCTTCCTCGGCCTGCTGCACCTGGAGATCACCCGCGACCGCCTGGAGCGGGAGTTCGGCCTCGACCTCATCTCCACCGCGCCCAACGTGGTCTACCGCGTCGTCTCCGACGACGGCGCCGAGACCGTCGTGACCAACCCGTCGGACTGGGTCAACGGCAAGATCGCCGAGATCTTCGAGCCCATCACCAAGTGCACGATCATCGCGCCCAGCGACTTCATCGGCGTGATCATGGAGCTCTGCCAGTCCAAGCGCGGCCAGCTCGGCGGCATGGACTACCTGTCCGAGGACCGGGTGGAGCTGCGCTACACCATGCCCCTCGCGGAGATCATCTTTGACTTCTTCGACTCCCTGAAGTCCCGCACCCGGGGCTACGCCTCCCTGGACTACGAGGAGTCCGGCGAGCAGTCCGCCGACCTCGTCAAGGTCGACATCCTGCTCCAGGGCGAGGCCGTCGACGCCTTCTCCGCCATCGTCCACCGCGACGCCGCCTACGGCTACGGCACCAAGATGGCCACCAAGCTGCGCGAGCTCATCCCCCGCCAGCAGTTCGAGGTCCCCATCCAGGCCGCCATCGGCTCCCGCGTCATCGCCCGCGAGACCATCCGCGCCATCCGCAAGGACGTGCTGGCCAAGTGCTACGGCGGCGACATCACCCGAAAGCGCAAGCTCCTCGAGAAGCAGAAGGAGGGCAAGAAGCGCATGAAGATGGTCGGGCGCGTCGAAGTCCCCCAGGAAGCGTTCGTGGCTGCGCTGTCGACGGAGGACTCGGGCGGCAAGGGCAAGAAGTAGGCCTTGCCGACGGGCCCGAGCGGGCCCGGCTTGAGCACCCCGTCGACGGACCTCGGTGACCGATCGTGATCGGCGCGAACCACCCGATACGGTGAAGCCGGCCACGAAAGTCGAACGCACGGTCGAATTGTCAGGGTGGCGTGCTGGAGTGGTCTCCATGAGGAAAAGGAGGGACCATGACTGTCATGGACACCTGCATGCCCCCAGGGCCACTCACCGTGGCGGACCTGGAGGTGATGCCCGATGACGGGCGTCGCTACGAGCTCATCGACGGGATGCTCTTCGTGAGCCCGGCGCCCGGGACGAGGCATCAGAAGATGGTGCTCCAACTTGGCATGCGTCTGGAGCAAGTGTGCCCCGACGACCTGGTCGTGTTCGTCGCGCCGTTCGCGGTGCGGACGGCGAACGACACGGAGGTTCAGCCCGATGTCCTGGTCGCCAGGGACGAGGATCTGACGGAGAAGAACCTGCCGACGGCGCCGCTGCTGGCGGTGGAGATCCTGTCGCCAAGCACCACGCTGTACGACCTCAACACCAAGAAGGCCGTCTACCAGCGGATGGGCGTGGCCAGCTACTGGGTTGTCGACCCGCTCGACCCGAGGCTGACCGTCTTCGAGTTGGACGAGGCGGGCCAGTACGAGTTGGTCGCCGAGGTCAAGGGCGACGATGCCTTCGACGCCGAGCGGCCGTTCCCGGTGCGGGTGGTGCCCACAGAGCTGCTGGGTCGGTTGAATCAGTCCCGCTGACAGCCGTCGGGCCAGATGACGGTGACGGGGACGCCGTGGTCGCGGGCGTGGGTGACTACGTCGGCGGTGCCGCCGCGGCCGGCGGCGGGGCGGCCGTCCCAGACGGCGACGAGGTGATCGGCGACGTCGACCATGTGCACGCTGGCGGCCATGTAGGCCTCCCGCCCCGGCCGGTCGTAGGCCATGGTGACGACCTCGGCGGCCTGCTGGAGTAAGGCGTCGTAGGTGGGGTGGTAGTCGGCGGGAAGGCGCTCGCGGTAGCGCTGAGCTGGCAGGACGGCGACGAGCGAGCCGCCCTCGTCCAACACGGCCTGGGCGAACAGGGCGTCGGCGCCGTCGGCCAGACAGCTGACGCCGACGAGGGGAGCCTCGCCGCTGTGGCGGCGGAGCTCGGCCCGCAGGGCGGCGTCGACCAGCGAGCGGGTCGTCTCCTGGAGTCCCCGGTGCCCGGTGATGGCGATCCTGGTCATCGGCTCTTCTCCTCGGTCGAGGGGCGGCTCCTCGATCGTGCCGTGGACCAGCGCAAATGGGGAAGACGGCCATTGGGTGGCGCACGCCATTGGTTCAGACCTCGTAGGCCAGGTGGTAACTGTGCGTGCCGTCGGCGGCCTTGTCGATACGGAGCGTGCCGGCGATGCCCGCCAGCTTGCCGGTGCCGGAGTCGGGGACGATCCGCACGCTCATCTCGCCGGAGCCGCCGGACATGACGGCGGAGTGATACAGCACGAAAGAGCCGTCGAGACCGTCGAGACTGCCGACGAAGCGCTCGACGGCGACATAGGCGGCGGAGTCGGGCACGGGACCGCCGGCGGTGAGCAGCCGAGCGGTGCTCACGCCGGACAGCGCGCCGTGAAAGGTCTTGGCCACGGCGACGTGCCCGAGCTTGATCCCGTCGGCGTCGAGATAGGTCTCGTCGTCCCAGCGGTCGATGTCGAAGGTGCCCTCAGCGGTGCTCATGGGCCCAGTCTCGACGGGATTCCTGCCATCTCATGTCAGGTATGAGTCCAGCAGCCGCAGCGCGGTGTCGTACTTGACGCGCAGTCGGGCCTGGGTGGCCTCGTCGAGGGCGTCGAACCGCGCGGGCGACATGTTGTCGGCGATGTCGGCGTGCTTGACGACGACGGCGATGGGATCGGCGGCGACCCGGGCCAGGTAGTCGGCCTGCGGCTCGCCCGGCCGGTGGCTCAGCGCGACGACGGCGCTGACGACCCGCTCGGGACAGCCGGCGGCCCGCAGGTCGTCGGCGGTGACCGGGGTGTCCTCGATCACGTCGTGCAGCACGGCGGCCATCCGCTCGTACGAGCCGTCGACCCGGTTCATCACCCGCACCGGATGCCCGATGTAGGGTTTGCCGCTCTTGTCGATCTGCCCCTCGTGCGCGGCGGTGGCGATCCGCACCGCGTCGGCCACGGAGAAATCCGGCCCCGAGAAATCTGAGAAGGTCATGTCGGGAGTCAACGGGATGGGTTCCTGGGCGTCCACCACTTCGATGGACCTCACCGATGTCTGGAACCGGGTGCTCGGCGGCCAGCCGAGCCCACAGCTGGAACTGGTGCTGATCGCGGCGGCGGTGGCGCTGATCGGCGTGCTGCCGTGGCAGGTCTGGCGCGTCACCCGCAACCTGGTCACGATCGCGCACGAGGGCGGCCACGCCCTGGCGGCGGTGCTCACCGGCCGCCGGCTGACGGGGATCCAGCTGCACTCGGACACCTCGGGCCTGACGCTGACCAGGGGCCGGCCCCGCGGCCCGGGCATGGTGCTGACGGCGGCGGCCGGCTACGTCACGCCGTCGCTGCTGGGCCTGGGCGTGGCGGCGCTGCTGGGCGCGGGCAAGATCACCCTGCTGCTGTGGGTGGCGATCGTGCTGCTCGCGGCCATGCTGGTGATGATCCGCAACGCCTTCGGCGTGCTGTCGGTGCTGGTCACGGGCGGCATCGTGTTCGCGGTGTCCTGGTACGCGCCGACCGACATCCAGGCGGTCTTCGGCTACGTCATCGCCTGGTTCCTGCTGCTCGGCGGCGTCCGCCCGGTGTTCGAGCTGCAACGCAAGCGTTGGCGCGGCCGGGCCCCCGACTCGGACGCCGACCAGCTGGCCAAGATCACCGGTGTCGCCGGCGGCCTGTGGGTGACGCTGTTCGCTCTGGTGAGCATCGCCTCCCTGGTGATCGGCGCCGATCTGCTGCTGCCGCGCTAATCTCGGCTGGGTGATCGAGCAGCTGCGCGTTCCCGTGATCGTCGCCCCGATGGCGGGCGGCGGATCCACCCCCGAACTGATCGCCGCGGTGGTCGGCGCCGGCGGCTTCGGCTTCATGCCGGGCGGCTACCTGACCGCCCAGGCGATGGCCGAGCAGTTGGTGCGGACCAGCATGCTCACCGACGGCCGCTACGGCGTGAACCTGTTCGTGCCGGGCACGGACACCAAGCCGGACCTGGCCGACTACGCCCAGCGGGTGGCGGCCGAGTCGGCGCGGCTGGGCGTCGAGCCGGGCGAGCCCCGCTGGGAGGACGACGAGTACCCGGCCAAGCTGGAAATCGTGCTGGCGCAACGGGTTCCGGTGCTGTCGTACACGTTCGGGCTGCCGGACGCGAGCGACGTGGCCCGCCTGCACGCGGCCGGCACACAGATCGTGGCGACCGTCACGACGCCGGCCGAGGCGCACCAAGCGGCGCAGCTCGGCGTCGACGCACTCGTCGTGCAGGGCTTCGAGGCCGGCGCGCACCGCGGCACGCTGACCGACGACGGGGTGTCCCCGGGCGGCGGCGAGGAGTTCGGCCTGCTGGCCCTGATCCGCCGGGTCGCGGCCGTCACGGACCTGCCGCTGATCGCCACCGGCGGCCTGGTGCACGGCGCCGATGTAGCGGCGGTGCTGACTGCCGGCGCGGTGGCGGCCCAGCTCGGCACGGCTTTCCTGCTGTGCCCGGAGGCCGGCACGTCCACGACGCACCGGGCGGCCCTGGCCGACCGGACGCGGCGCACGGCCATCACGCGGGCCTTCACCGGCCGCCCGGCCCGCGGCATGGTCAACCGGTTCCTGACCGAGTACACCGACGACGCCCCGGTCGGCTATCCCCAGGTGCACCACCTGACCCGGCCGATGCGGGCGGCCGCGGCCAAGGCCGGCGACCCGGACCTGGTGCACCTGTGGGCCGGCCAGACCTATCAGCTGGCCGACGAGCTGCCGGCGGCCGAGTTGGTGGCCCGGCTCGACCGGGAGGCCCGGGCGGCGGTCGAGCGGGTCAGCCGGCGTCTGGGCTGAGCACGATCTTGCCGGCGACGTCGCCGTCCAGCATCGCCCGCAAACCCTCGGCCGCCCGCGCGAAGGGCAGCTCGGCCCCGATCTGGGGGCGCACGCCGGCCAGGTCGCAGAACTTGAGCAGGTCGCCGAGCTCCTCGCGGGTGCCCATGGTCGAGCCGACCACGCGGAGCTGGAGGAAGAACAGCCGCTGGAGCTCGGCGGCGGAGGCGTCGCCGGTGGTGGCCCCGGAGATGACCACCACGCCGCCGGGCTTGAGCGACTTCATGCTGTGCGACCAGGTGGCCTTGCCGACGGTCTCGAACACGCCGTCCACCCGCTCGGGCAGCCGCGCGCCCGACTCGAACGCCTCGTGCGCCCCGAGTTGCTTGGCCAGGGCCCGCTTCTCCTCGCTGCGACCGGTGGCCCACACCCGGAAGCCGGCGGCGACGCCGAGCTGGATCAGGGCCGTGGCCACGCCGCCGGAGGCGCCCTGCACCAGGATCGTCTGCCCCGGCCGCAGTTCCGACTTCACGAACAGCATCCGGTACGCCGTGAGCCACGCGGTGCCCATGCACGCCGCCTCGGCGAAGGACAACCCGGCCGGCTTGGGCAGCACGTTGCGGCGCGGCACGATCACCGTCTCGGCGAAGGTGCCCTGGTGCACCTCGGTGAGCAGGGACCGATTCGGGTCCAGCGTCTCGTCGCCGCCCCACTCGGGGTCGCCGATCACGGCGTGCAGCACGACCTCAGTGCCGTCGTCCAGCACACCGGCGCCGTCGCAGCCGAGGATCATCGGGAAGCGCTCGGGCTTGATGCCCACGCCGCGCAGCGTCCACAGGTCGTGCATGTTCAGGCTGGCCGCGCGCACCGACACGCTGACCCAGCCGGGCGGCGGCGTCGGGGTGTCGCGCTCGCCGACGACCAGCGACGCGAGCGGATCGATGGGGTTCGGCTCGGAGGCGTAAACGGCGAACATACGCCGAACCTATACCCTGAGGTGGTGTTCGACTGGCTCGCCAACACCTGGGACGGGATCGAGCTGTGGGTCGCCCAGCTGTGGTTCCCGGTGCAGTTCGCCCTGGTCATGGTGGTGCTGCTGCCGATTCTGCGTGCGGTGGCGTGGCTGATCGAGCGGGTGGTCGACCGGCTGGCGGCCTGGCTGGCGCCGCGGTACCGGGCGGAGCCGACGCTGTGGGGCATCGAGGAGAAGGAACGGGCCGCCGAAGTGGGCAGCGGCCGGCCTTCGTAGGCTCAGCGGCGTGACCTCGCGCCGACGCATCACCATCGCCCTGGTCGGCCTGATCGTGCTCGTGCTGGCCGGCTGGCTGATCAGGGACGTGACCAGCGGCTCCACCGGCACGCCGAGGACGACTTCGACGTCCGTGTCGAGCTCGGGGGCGGCCGACGCCGCCGTGCCGGGGTCGTCGTCCGGGCTGCCGGTCAAGGTGTTGTCGTCGCTGCCGAAGGAAGTCGCCGACACCTGGAAGCTGATCCAGAAGGGCGGGCCGTACCCGTACCCGAAGAACGACGGCGTGGTCTTCCACAACAACGGGAACGTGTTGCCGCGCAACAAGGACGGGTACTACCACGAGTACACCGTGGACACACCGGGCGCGAAGAACCGGGCCACCCGGCGGCTGATCACCGGCTCGCAACGTGAGCTGTACTACACCGACGACCACTACGACTCGTTCGTGGTGGTGGATCCGACACGATGAGCGCCATGCGGCACGTACTGGACGGCTCCGCCCTGCACGACCGGCTCTCCGCGCTGGACGGCATCGCCGCGGCGCTGTCGTTCCCCGACTACTTCGGCCGCAACCTGGACGCGCTGCGGGACTGCCTGCTCGACCTGTCGTG